>JBKJNW010000030.1:0-37880 GCA_046593335.1 Chthoniobacterales bacterium
CCCACGGCGACCGCGCCGAAGCCGACGCCGCCCTGAAAAAACTGATCGACGAAAACGGCGACGACTCCGCCGTCCAGATCGCCACGGTCTATGCGCTGCGGCAGGAACCGGACAAGATGTTCGAGTGGCTGGAGCACGCCTGGACGACCCACGATTCGGGTGTGACCCAGATCCTGCAGGATCCTTTCCTGCGCGCCTACCAGGATGACCCGCGCTTCATCGCCTTCGCCCAAAAGATCGGCGTCATGCCGAAAGCAGGTGCTCAGCCGTATGCGCCGCTCGCTCGTTTTCGCCGTGGCTCGCCAGGTGTGATGTTTCAATAGGTTGTTCGTGCGGGGAAGGATTGGCGGAGTGGAGGGTGTGATCACATCCAGACCATCAAACCGACCCATTCATGAGCGTGCATCACTGCACGCCCTGCAAGGCTTGAAGGATTGCCGCGGTGCGGGCTCGTTCTTCGTAGCCTTCCAAGAAGAGCTTGGCACGGATCACACCGTCGGTGCCGATGATGTAGGTCCCGGGGTAGGGAATCCCGCTTGTCCGGCCGGTGGCTTCTTTGTTGCGAATGCCGTAGGCGTCGATCGTCTTGCTACCGGTGTCGGCGAGCAATGGGTATGTGATCGACTTCTTCGCCGCAAATCGCTTCAGGATTTCCCCGGAATCGTAGCTGATGCCTACGACTTGGGCGCCGTTGGCTTGCAGCTTTGCGAGATCTGATTGCAGTTGAACCAACTGCTTTTGGCAGAAGGGTCACCAATCGGCCGATCGAAAAAAGACGAGCGCGACCGGGCCTTTCTTAAGCAACGCGGCGAGGGAAACCTCGCGGTCGTTCTGGTCTTTGAGCGTGAAACCAGGAGCTTTTTGCCCGACCGCCAAGCCGGTCTTTTCCGGCGAAGCCGACGCCGCGGCGATCGGATTTAACGCCAGCAGCAGCGAACATACCGCCAGAGATCTGATCAGGCGAATGGATGTCATGCGGAACTTTAGCGTGTGCGGGGGTGTTGTCCTATAAGAGTCTCGCGTGAATGGAATAATCGAACGTGCGATTGCCTCATGACCGGGTTCGGAACTGATTCACTCGATTTCGATGTCCGGCTTTGGACGGATGATTACGACCAGTGGCTCCAGATTAAGAGCGACGTCGCGGTCGCGATCACCGAAGCCCTGGCGGAAGCGAAGATCGCGATTCCGTTTCCGCAACGCGATCTCCACCTGCAAAGCATCGATCCCGCGGTCGCCGATTTTCTCCGACCGAAGGATTCTCCGGACGTGCGCTGATCGCAGAGGATCAGGGAACAACGTGGAGATTGTCCGGCGGAGCCGGCGGCCCCGGAGGCGCGCCGCTGCCGTCGCCCACGTTGGCCAGGAGCTTGGCGCGTTCGACCGCAAGGATGGGCTGCGAAATAGCAGGCGTGAGATCAGCTTCGTAGACCTCCACATATTTTCCACCGAGCGAGACGGCGTGCTCGAGCGCATCCTCCAGCGGGGTCGGAGCAGCCGGCATCGGGACGGGATCCGGATCGATGTAGAGGCGCGCCGGATCGTCCACCGCACGGCAGACCATTTGGAAACCCTTCGGGAAATTCAGCGGCGCGGGCGGGGGAGTGTGCGGAGGGACCACGGCATAGAGGGCCGAGACCATCGTTCCGACGAGTCCGGGAAAGGCGGCTTTGCCCCATTCGGACACCGTGTTTTGCAAAGTGATACCGAGATCGCCCGGCACCACCTTGTAGTAGGTCATGACCAGCGAGGTAGTCGGGAAATAAGTGGCGTAATCGGTGATGACCCGTTGCGCCGCGGGAACGTAAGCCGCGCTGAAATCCGCGTAGGCGGTGACCAAACCCGGATAGCCTGAAGGCGGATTTTTGGCCAGGTTTTCCAGCGCGTTAAAGTCCTCGTCAGTGGCCGCGACGACCATGTTGAAGTTCTGCATGAACCCGCCCATAACGACATAGGAACAGGCGGGGTTGTTCTCGTAATGGGCGGCAAAGGCGGCGAGGAAGGTTTGCCATTTATCGAGATAAGCTGTGTCCCATGGGAGCGGGCTGCTGCCGATGGAAACCCCCGTGACCGTGTCAATTTCCTGATACGTGTATTTATAAACAAGGGGGGCGGTGGTGTAGGCCCACTCGGGCGTGGAAAGACCGCCCGCGATGCTGACGCAAAGTTTCTTGCCATGCGCCGCAGCGATGGCGATCGCGGAATCGATCGAGGTCCAGTTGAAGGTCGCGGCGTTGTCCGGCTGGATCTTAGCCCAGCCCACTTTGTAGCGGTAGCCGTCGATGTTGGGATTATCCAGCAGCGGATTGTTTGTCAGATCGATCTTGCCCGTGCCGGGGGCGCCGAAGAGGAGATCGTAAATCCCGGCTGGTTCCGGCTTCATCGTGGCGGAGGCTGTGTTCGCAGCGCCGATCAGAGCGCAGGCGGATAGAAGCGCGGAAACCTTGCGCAGAAGTCGGGCAGTGCAGGTCTGTGTGCGTGGCTGTCTCGGCGAGGATTCGAGGCGGACGTCGACGAGGATGGGTCGGGCTGGATGGTTCATAAAAAGGTCTCTGCGCCAGCGGCAAATGCGGCTGTTAATTTGAGGGACTGAGCGAAGCCCGTGGAGATACCCTTTGCGTAATTAACAGCCAGCGCTGTGCCACACGGTGCGAAAGTTTTAGCTTCTGCTCGCCCCTTTTTTGCCCGAGAGATCTTCGAGCAAGGGCGTGCAGCCACGAACCTAGCGAAAGCCCACACCCCGCCTACTAGTCCGCTCAGGAATAGAGATACTCGTCGTGATATTCCCGCTGAGGCGCGAATTGCACGTTCTCGTTCCCGGTTTCCGGGTATTCGAAGATTTTGCCTTCGTAATTCCGAATCACGATCTTCTCGTTGTCGTGATACAGGACGTAGCCGGGATTGATCGGCACCTTGCCGCCGCCTCCCGGCGCATCGATGACAAACTGCGGCACGCCGTAACCAGTGGTGTGTCCGCGCAGCCCCTCGATTATCTCAATCCCTTTCGCGACCGACGCGCGCAGATGCGAGGAGCCGTTGATCAAATCGCACTGATACAAATAGTAGGGCCGCACCCGGCAGATCAGCAGCTTATGCACGAGATTTTTCATCGTCTCGAGATCGTCGTTCACCCCGGCCAGGAGGACGCTCTGGTTGCCTAACGGGACCCCGTGATTGGCCAGCATCTCCAGCCCGGCGCGGACTTCCGTTGTCAATTCCCGCGGGTGATTGACGTGGATGCTCATCCAGAGCGGATGATATTTCTGCAGCATCCGGCAAAGCTCGGGTGTGATCCGCTGCGGGAGAAAAATCGGAACGCGGGTGCCGATGCGGAGAAACTCGATGTGCGGGATGGCGCGAAGGCGGATGAGGATTTTCTCGAGCTTGTTGTCGCTGAAAAGGAGCGCGTCGCCACCGGAGAGAAGGACGTCGCGTACTTCGGTGTGTTCTTCGAGATATTTGAAGGCGGCTTCAAATTCGGTGTGCAGTTCCTGTTCGCCGACTCCGCTGACCACCCGGGCGCGGGTGCAATAGCGGCAGTAGCTCGCGCAGCGATCGGTCACGAGGAAGAGGACGCGATCAGGATAACGGTGGACCAGCCCCGGCACTGGCATGTGCGAGTCCTCGCCGCACGGGTCGGCCATGTCGTAGGGCGAACCCCAAGTCTCTTCGACCCGCGGAATTACCTGTCGCCGGATCGGACAATCCGGATTGTCGCGTTCAATTAGGTTGAAAAAATGAGGCGTGACGGCGAGCGCGAGCTTGTCGCCCGAGAGCAAAACCCCAGCGCGCTCCTCTTCGGAGAGCACGAGATGTTGTTCCAATTGCGCCAAAGTGGTGACGCGATTCTTGAGCTGCCATCTCCAGTCATTCCAAAGTTCCGGCGCGACATCCGGGAAATACCCGGGTGCCGGGGAAGTGAACGTTTTTCCGTCTTTTTTACCTTCGAGAAGAGTAACCATTTTTGTTTCCAAAGAAAAGGTTAAGGGCCTTAACTATTGTGTCAATGAAGGCACCTCAGGGTGCGCCGCAGTGGTCCAGGTTCCTCCTTTTCCCTGTAGTGATTCGTTTCCTGGATGCGCCTGCGGGCGTCGAAGTTAAAACGGGAATGAGGGGTTATCGAGCAGGAGCAGGAGCAGGAGCAGGAGGGGCGGATACCTTGCTGCTCGCACGCTTCCCGCTACTGTTTGAACGGCGCACCGCGCTCTCTGTCGAAAATCGCCATCTATGCGTCGTCTTTTCTGTAGCCTGTTTTTCATCGCTCTTGCCTGCCCCGCTGGGCTCATCGCGCAATCTCCCCCCGCTCCCGCGCCGCCGGCCGTGGCGTCGCCCACCTCGACCGTTCCGGCGGAAGCAGCCGCTCCGGGGAAGGATGTGGTGCATCAACTCAATAGCGCCTTCGCCAAAGTCTTCGAAACCGTGGCTCCGAGCGTGGTCATCATCGAAGTGACGAAAAAAAGCGACGGCAACGACACCTCTCTGGACGATCTTTTTTTCCAACCGCCGGATGACGCCAATCCCAACCAGGGCCGGCGCGCGCCGGAGCCGGTGCAAAGCGAAGGCTCCGGCTTCATCGTTAGGCAAGACGGCTTCATCTACACCAACTTCCACGTCGTGGAAGGCGCGGCCAAGGTGCAGGTAAAATTGCAGGATGGCCGCGAGTTCCCCGGCCAGGTCGTGGGGACGGACGAGAAAACGGACATCGCGGTGGTCAAAGTCGAGGCGAGCAATCTCCCAGTCGTGCAACTGGCCGACAGCGATGCCGTCCGGGTCGGGCAATTTGCCTTCGCCATCGGCGCGCCCTTCAAGCTCGACTACACTTTCACGTACGGCGTGATCAGCGGGAAAGGCCGGAGCAAACTCATGGCCACCGGCGGCTACAACATTGCGGAGTATTTGCAGACCGACACCTCGATCAATCCCGGGAACAGCGGCGGCCCGCTCTGCGACATCGACGGCAAGGTGGTGGGCATGAACACGCTCATCAACGGTCTCAACCGCGGCCTGGGTTTCGCCATCCCGAGCAATCTGGTGAACGAAATCGGCCAGCAGCTCATCGCCGGGAACAAGATCGTCCGGCCGTGGCTCGGGATCCGGATTGAAACCCTGGGCGAGGACACTTCGATCCGCGATTTATTCAAGGGCGTCGACAAGGGGGTAGTCGTGCGCACGATCGAGGCAGATGCACCGGCATATAAAAGCGAGCTGCGCCCCTTCGACGTCATCACCCGGATCGATGGTTCGCCGGTCACGACTGATACGCAGTTGCAGCACGAAATTTTGAAAAAGAAGGTCGGGCAAAACGTGCAGCTCGATGTCTGGCGCAAGGGCCAGATGATGAAAATCGCGATCATGACGGGCGAATTGCCTAACGAAATCGGGCGCGCCCCGGTCCAGCCGGCGCCGCCGCCCGAGAACCGCGAAGAGGATATCAACCGTTTCGGTTTGCAGGTGCAGGAGCTGACGAAGGAAGTCGCGACTCGCTTGAAACTGAACGTGCAGCAGGGTGTGATCGTGACTGACGTGGCCGACAACAGCATGGCCGCGGCGCAGGACATCCGGCGCGAAGATGTGATCACCGAAGTCGACGGCAAGCCGGTCACGGATGTCGCCACTTTTCGCCAGGCGCTGAGCAAGGCCGATCCGACCCGCGGCATCCTGATTTATCTCGACCGCAAAGGCAGTCGCACTTTTGCCGTGCTCAAGGTCGGTGGTTAGGCGGTGGGTTTCGCGGAAGCTTCTCGCCGTCCCCATCCTCGAATTTTTCCATGCGCACGCTGCTGAAGTCCGGACCCCGTCGATTGGGCAGCATGGCGGCGCTGGCGCTCCTCTTCTTTGCCTCGTTCCCGGTGACGGCCCCGGCCGGGTGGGCGGTCAAATCGATGGTCCGCCAGGATGGGGCTAACGGCGCCCTCGAGTATCGCCGCTATTCGTTAGGCGCGGCGGATTCCGCGAAGGAGGTGGAGCTGCGGCTGGCCCTGTTCTCACGTCCGAAAGCGACTTTGCGCGTGTTGGACCAACCCGGGTCGGAGCGCGATCTGGCCGAGGTGATGGCCGGGGGAAATTTTCTCGCCGGAGTCAACGGCGGCTACTTCAATCCCGAGGGTGCGCCCGTTGGCTTGCTCATCAGCGGCGGAAAAACGATCGCGCCTTTCCGGAAGGCGCGTCTCCTCAGCGGCGTGCTCGCCGCGCGCCCGGGGAAGATCGAGATTTTTCGCGCGAGCGAATTCCCGCGCCGGGGTGCCTGGCGCGAGGCGATTCAATGCGGTCCCTTCCTCGTCGATCATGGAAAATCCGTCACCGGCCTGGACGACACCCGTTCTGCGCGGCGCACTTTTGTTCTGACCACAAGCGATGGTCGCGTCGCGCTCGGCTACTGCGCGCCGGTGACGCTGGCGCGCCTGGCCGAAATCCTGAGCGCGCTCGCGCCCCTGAAAGTGGCGAAAGCCCTGAATCTCGACGGCGGATCTTCCAGCGCCTTCTGGTGCCGGACGAGCGAGGAAACCATTTCGATTTCCAGCTTCAAAAGCGTGCGCGATTTCGTCGCGATCGCACCGCTTGATTAATCGTTAGGCAAAATTTGCGGGACGGCCTTGCTTGACGAGCCCGCGCAGCGCGCCAAGAGTCGGGGCGCATGCGGACTTTCGGTGGTTTTCTTTCCGGCGGCAGCCATCACTACGGCGAAGTGCGCGGCGACGAAGTCCACTTCCTGACCCGGCCTTTCTGGCTCGGGCTCGACTTCAGCGGTGAAAAGCGTTCGTTAGGCGAGCTGACTGTCGATCTGCCGGTGGCGCCGAGCAAGGTCATCGCGGTCGGCCTGAACTACCGCGATCACATCAAGGAAATGCAGCGGACCGAAATCGGTTC
Organism: Chthoniobacterales bacterium; assembly: GCA_046593335.1. Taxonomy (GTDB): domain Bacteria; phylum Verrucomicrobiota; class Verrucomicrobiia; order Chthoniobacterales; family UBA10450; genus Palsa-1392. The sequence goes on from JBKJNW010000030.1 coordinate 6,868, forward strand.
ACCTCTCATCTGGTTCAAGGCGCCGAGTTCGCTCCTGCCGCACGAGGGAACGATCCGGATCGCCTATCCCGAGCACAAAACCGATTTCGAGACAGAACTGGCGATTGTGATCGGCCGGCAGGCGAAGAATGTGCCGATCGAGCGCGCGCTCGATCACGTCTTCGGTTACACCATCGCGGAAGACATCAGCGATCGCGATCTGCAGAAATCGGAGAAGCAATTTTCCCGCTGCAAATCTTTCGACACCTACACACCCGTCGGGCCCTTCATTTACACGGAGGTTGAAATTGACGATCTCGAAATTTCGCTGCGCCAAAACGGGACAGTGAAACAGCAGGCGCGCACCAGCCAGATGATTTACTCGGTGGTGGACATCATCGCCTTCGCCAGCCAATCCCTCACGCTTCTCCCGGGCGATTTGATTCTGACTGGTACTCCTTCGGGAGTCGGCGCAATCGCCGCGGGCGACGAATTGGTGGCGACGGTGGGCGATTGGCCGGCGCTGCGCAACCGTGTTGAAAATTGCCCTCCCGCGAAAAAAAATCTTGCCTAGATGCAATTTGCGAGGCTTCTCTACATCCCACTGTAAAAGTGAAACCGATTCATGGATGACCGTTTATGAGGGACTGCCGCGTAAAGAATCTGAAAACTTTTGCTGGACGCGCGACCGTTCCCTCTATGATAAAGATCACCTATCGCCGGAATTCTCTATCCACCATCAACCTGCTCCATATGAAAAAAACGCTAATCGTTAGTCTCTGCTCTCTCAGTCTCGCGCTTGCCACCTTCGCGCAAAGTCCGCCGTCGGCGACGAGCCCGGCGATGAATCCGCCTGACGCGCCGGCGACTTCACCCGCTCTGGCCGCTTCGCCGGAAGCCGCAGCTCCGGATGCTTCTGGTGCAGCGGCGCCTGGGACAGCAGTCGCACCGGCTGTTGCAGCGGCGCCTGGGACAGCAGTTGCACCGGCTGTTCCGCCGGCTCCGGGTACAGCTCCCGCGATAGCCGATACTTCGCCGGCTGCTGTTACTTCACCCGCTGTCACAGCCACTGTGGCGCCCGAAGCTAGCGCCGCTCCTGCTCCATCGGAGCCCATGCAGAGCGGAAATTTCTTCATTCGAAATTTCAGGGCCGGCGGGCCGATCATGTGGCCAATCCTGATCGTCTCCATCGTCTCTTTGTTTGTGGTAATCGATCGCTGCATCTGGTGGGGGTTCCGCTGGTTTCGCCGCGATCCGAAACGGGTCGAAAAGGTTTTCACCGCGCTCGAGACCGGCGACGTGGACGAAGCCTCGAAACTTTCCCGCGGCACGCGCGACCCGGTTTTGCGCATGATCTGGAATGGCTTGAATCATCAGCACTCGTCGCTTCAGGGGGCGCTGCAAGTAGCGGCTGGGATCGAGATCAAACGTGCGGGCCATTACCTCGTGGTGATGGACACGCTGGTCACCCTCGCTCCGTTACTTGGTCTCTTGGGCACGATCACCGGGCTGATGAAATCGTTCAGCTTGCTGGGGAGCGAAGAGCTCGCCGTGCAAGCCGTCACCGGCGGTATCGCGGAAGCGCTCATCGCGACGGCGTGCGGTCTTGGTATCGCGATTTTCGCGCTGGTTCCATTTAACTATTTCTCCTCTCGAGTGTCTAACCTGGAGTTCGAACTCCAAACGGCAGCGACGAATCTTGAGGTTATGTTGGGAGCTAAAAGTGCGAACGAGGTAACCATTGCCGGGCAAGCACAGAGCTCCGCCCATGGATCGTCCCTCTAAAGGATAAGGCCGCCGCTAATGCATTTAAGTTCACCAATCCCGCACCACAAAGCACGGATTGAGATCATTCCGTTGATCGACATCATGTTCTTCCTCCTGGCCAGCTTTATGATGGTGAGCCTAAGCCAGGTGCACGTGAAGGGCATAAAGTTGAATCTTCCTCCCGGCATCAGTGGTCAGACCCAGTCGAGGCGTGAGTATGTGGCTCTTTCGGTGGATAAGGCCGGCGACATTTATTACGACAAACAAAAGGTGGAAACGAACGAGGTCTACGAGAAGTTGGTGAACGTGCATCGCATCAGCCCCGGTGCCAAGATTTTCATTCGTGGCGATCGCGATGCCTACCACGGTGATATCATCCGATTAATCGAGCAGGTGCGTTCGGCCGGCTTCTACAAGATCGCTTTCGAAGTGAAGAGCCCATCGTTGCCCACTCAAGGTACCCCGTAGTTCAAGATTCATGGCCAAGCCGATATTCTACAAACCGCGTCCCAGGTGGCAGTTTCTTGGCTCCCTGGCGGCCGCCCTCGCAATTGAAGCTGCCGCTGTTGGCTTGGCCAGCATTCATCGGGCGGAGGAAGCTCCCGAGGAGATTACCATGCCGCAAGGACCGATTGACGCCGTCATCACTGAGTTACCTCCCGAATCGACGCCGCCACCCGAAGAAGAACCGCCTCCGCCGCCTCCACCGCCAGACGAACCGACGGAGTTCACCATTGAAGAACCAACTCCTCCCCCGCGCCCGCCGGCTGCCCCACCGCAAAAGCCGAGACCGAAGGTCTCACAGAATAAAGGCGCGAGCTATTCGGGGACTGTTAGCTACGCGTCGGCTAGAGACTGGGTCAGTGCGCCGCACCCTGTTTACCCTTACGAAGCGCGGCGAGCCAAGCAGACCGGGAGCGGCAGATTCATCATCACCTTTGATGACAGTGGCAATGCCACGGATGTCTCAGTCGCCAAGAGCACTGGAAGCCCGATTCTCGACCAGACTTCCGTTAACTCGTTCCGTCGCTGGCGTTGCAAGCCGGGTACATATCACAAGGTCGCTGTGCCGATTACCTACACGATGCAAGGCGCCCAGCTTTAGACGAAACTTGATGCTATGAGAGTCAATTCGCCAGTGCCAAAAAAAAGAGCCCGCATCGAAATCATTCCGCTGATCGATATCATGTTCTTTCTTCTGGCCAGTTTCATGATGGTGAGCCTGAGCCAGGTGCACATGAAAGGCATCCGCGTGAACCTGCCATCGTCCGTCGCGCCGACTCAGCCGACGCCGACGCCCGACCCCCACGACCACATCAGTTTGTTTATAGATTCCGATGGCCTCGTCCACTTCGATAAAGAAGTGGTGACTGACGGTGACGTGATGCCGCGTCTCCTCGCGCTTTACAAGGGGAATGCCAATGTGAAGGTCTTCGTGAGTGCGGATAGAGAAGCGCTCCACGGCGAGGTGATGAAGTTGCTCGATCGCGTGCGCTCGGCAGGAATCGAGAAAGTCGCCTACGAAATCAAAATAAAGCATGTCGCGGGAGGAGGAGCAGGCGCGCCCGGTGCGGCGCCAGCGCCCCCACCTCCGCCGCCCCCACCGACACCGTAGATTTCAAGCCAACAGGCCCTTTACAATCTCGCTCGTCTCACACTGACAAAAGGGACGACACTTACCTTGAAAAGCGCGCAGCTCTGAGGAAATCGCGGAGCTGCCCCACCGCGCGGCCACGATGACTGATCGCGTTCTTCGCTTCCGCCGACATCTCCGCGAATGTTCTCGCGAATCCGTTAGGCTGAAAGAGCGCATCGTAGCCAAACCCGCTGTCCCCGCGCCTCACTCTAACGATCGCTCCTTCCACCGTGCCCTCGAATGTTGCCAGGAGTTGCCCCTTTTGTGCTAGCGCAAGCACGCAACGAAAGCGCGCGAGGCGAACCGCATCCGGTCCGATGCGCGCCAGTTCTTCGAGCAATTTTCTCCGGTTTGCCTCGTCGCTCGCGCCCGCACCTGCGTAGCGCGCGGAGAAAATTCCCGGGGCTCCGCCTAACGAATCGACCTCCAAGCCCGAATCATCGGCCAGGACCAGGCCCGCAACCTGTTGCGAGATCGTCACCGCCTTGAGCCGCGCATTTTCGAAGAAGGTCGTGCCATCCTCGATCACCTCGCTGAGGTCGGGACGGAGGCGCAAATCTTCCAAGACAAAGCCGGGCCCGAGGATCTGTCCGAGTTCGCGAGTTTTGTGCGCGTTGCGCGACGAGAAAACGAGACGCTGCATTTACTGAAGGCGGTCGAGCGAGCGTCCCTTACTCCTGCTTGCGCTGAGTGCGTTCGCCGAAGATCGCCGTTCCCACCCGCACCAGCGTCGCCCCTTCCTCGATCGCGATCGCGTAATCGCCGCTCATCCCCATCGAGAGCTGCGACAGCAGGAGATCAAACTCCGCTTCCAGGCGATCGCGCAATTCACGCAGGGCGACAAAGTAGCGGCGCGACATTTCCGCTTCCGGCGCCAACGGCGGGATCGTCATCAGGCCTTCGAGCTGGAGCCGGCCTAACGACAGGATCGATTCCAGGTCGCGCCACACGGCTTCCGGCGCAAAACCGTGTTTGCTCGCTTCCCCCGCCACGTTCACCTCCAACAGGACCCGCGGCTGTTTTCCCTCCTCCTCGGCGATGCGCTGCATGTCCTGCGCCAGCGCGAGGGAGTCGATCCCGTGAAACATCTCGAAGAGCGGAAGGGCGTGTCGGATCTTGTTCTTTTGCAGGTGGCCGATGAAATGCCAGCGCAGACGCGAGGGCAGAAGCGGAATCTTGGCCCGCGCTTCCTGCACCCGGCTCTCGCCGAAAAGCGTCTGGCCGGCCGCGACCGCCTCCTCCACGTTCTCGGCCGGATGCGTCTTGGAAACGGCGATGAGTTCGACCGCATCCGCCGTGCGCCCGCTCTTCTCTGCCGCTGCCCTGACATGTTGCCGGACTCGCTCGAGGTTGGCCGCGATTTCTTCCATGGTTAGTGCGCCAGCCGCTCGATCATTTGCGCGGCCAGCTTCGGCCCGGTGCCGGCCTCCTCGTGTTTGAAGTAAACGAACGTCTCCTGCCAGGAAGATTCCTTTTCCCTAACGAACTCACTCCAGCGGGCGACGTCCGCTTCCGTATAATCTTCGCGCCGGAGCCGGAGATAGCCGTAATCCGCCGTCACGGTCGTGGGCGCGGCCAGCTTTTCGGTGTCGGCGAGGCAGAGAGCGATGTTCTGCCCCCGGAGGATGGAGAAAATTTCCTCATCCAGCCAGGACTCGTGCCGGAACTCGAAAGCCGCCTGCATCGAGGGCAGCTCCCGCAGAAAATCGCTCAGCACGTCCGCGTTTTTTTTGAAATTGGGCGGGAGCTGGAAGAGAACTGGTCCGAGTCGCTCGCCCAGCGCGGAAACGACGCGATAAAAATAGGCGATCGTGTCCTGGCAATCGCGCAATTTGGCGAAGTGGGTGATTTTTTGCGGCGCCTTAAGCGCAAAGCGAAAGTTTTCCGGCGTCTGCGCCAGCCAGTTGTCGATCGTCTTGGGTGAGGGGATGCGATGGAAAGTGTAATTGATCTCCGTCGTGGAGAGGCGCTCGGCAAAATAGGGGAGCATTTTGGCCGCGGCCAAATCCTCCGGATAGAAGGAGCCTTTCCATTCCTTGTATTGAAAGCCAGAAGTCCCGATCCACGTCTTCATTTGATTGCAGGCGAGCATGCGCCGGGGCACCCGGATTGACAAACGGCTGCGCTCATTTGCGCAGCCGCCAAAGCGGAAAGTCTGAGGACACGGGCTTGGCGGCTATGCGCTTTAGGATTGATTCGATTGGGTGATTTGTAGAAATCGAGAACGTCTCGCGAGCTGAGCTGCGATAGAAAACTAGATGGATAACGAACGTGGATTCCCCAAGCCCTGGGAACTCTTAAAGAACACCGCCATCGAGTGGTGGAACGACAATGCCTTTCGCCTCGCTGCTTCCCTCGCCTTCTACACCATTTTTTCTCTCGCACCCGTGCTCCTCATCGCGGTCGGCACCGCCAGTCTATTTTTCGCCCGCGAGACGGCGGTGAATCGCGTCGTCGACGAAATGCAGCGGCTGGTCCGCGACCAGGGGGCGAGCGCCATCCGCCAGGTTTTGGAATCATCCGCCGAATTTGGCAAAGGTGCCTGGGCGATCGCCGTCGGCGTCGTCACTCTCATTCTCGGCGCGTCGGTGGTGTTCGCGGAACTGCAATCTGCCCTCAACCAAATCTGGGGAGTGAAATCGCAAGTCCGCTACGGCGTCATCCTCGATCTGGTGGTGGATCGTGTGCGCTCTTTTTCTATCGCGCTCGGAGTCGGCTTTCTTCTCCTCGTATCGCTCGTCCTCAGCGCCGCCCTCAGCGCCCTGCAGGAGTATCTCACGAACTGGATGCCTTCGTTGCCCTGGCTCTGGCAGACCGGCAACATCGTCATCTCCTTCCTCGTCGTCGCGTTTCTTTTCGCGATGGTTTACAAATTTCTGCCCGACGTCCAGATCGAGTGGCGCGACGTGTGGATCGGCGCGGTCGTCACTTCGATTCTGTTCAACGGAGGAAAATATCTCATCAGCATTTATCTCGGGCACGCCGCGATCGGGAGCGCCTTTGGCGCGGCCGGCTCCTTTGCCGTCCTTCTCGTCTGGATTTATTACTCAGCCCTGATCTGTTTTTTTGGCGCGGAATTCACTCAGGTCTATGCCCGGCGACAGGGCCGGAAGATCCAGTCGGAGGAGCATGCCCGCTCCGTCGGCAAGCCCGATCGTTAGGCAACTTCGCCCGCGGCGTGACCGCTCGCCCAGGCCCATTGGAAATTGTAGCCCCCGAGCCAGCCGGTTACATCCACCACTTCGCCGATAAAATAGAGCCCCGGCACCCGGCGCGCCTCCATCGTTTTGGACGATAACTCGCCGGTTTCCACCCCGCCGAGCGTGACTTCAGCTTTGGGATAACCTTCCGTGCCCGCCGGTCGCATCGGCCATTGGTGCACGAGCATCGCGACTTGCTCGAGCTCCACGCGCCGCGTCTGCGGCAATGGCTTCGCCGGCGCATAACGAGCGCACCACGTCGCTGCGAAACGGGCCGGCCATTCCCGCGCGAGCAATTCCTCGATCGTGTTTTTCGTTGCGCGTTGCGCGAGCAGCCAGTCGGCGCCGGGATGTTGCGGCAAGAGATCGAACGTGACCTGCTCGTTTTCCCGCCAATAAGAGGACACCTGCAGGATCGCCGGCCCGCTCAAGCCGCGGTGCGTGATAAGCATAGCCTCCGCGAAGCTCGCGCCCTCCGCGCGAGCCACGACTGGAAGCGAGACCCCGCTCAAAGGCCCGAACAGCGCGCGTTCCTCCTCGGCCAGGGTGAGGGGAACGAGGCCGGGCCGGGATTCGCGCAACTGGATTCCGAATTGTTCGGCGATTCGGTAACCGAAATCGGACGCGCCCAGCTTGGGGAAGGAGAGCCCGCCGGTCGCGATCACGAGCGAGTCGCATTCCAGTTCCCCGCGATTCGTGCCTAACGAAAAGCGATCCGGCTTCTCGACCGATTCAACCCGGCAACTGCACTGGATGTCGACCTCCGCGATGGCGCATTCCGCCAGCAGCATCTCGATGATCTGGCGCGAGCTGAAATCGCAGAACAGCTGCCCCAGCTTCTTTTCGTGATAGGGGATGCGATGCTTTTCCACCAGCGCGATGAAATCCTGCGGCTGGTAACGGGCCAGGGCGGATGCGCAAAAACGCGGGTTACCTGAAAGATAATTTTCCGGCGCGGCGAAGACATTGGTGAAATTGCACCGGCCCCCGCCCGAGATCGCGATCTTGAGCCCGACCCGGGCGTTGCATTCCAGGAGCGCGACGCGGCGCCCGCGCCGGCCGGCGGTGAAGGCGCACATCAACCCGGCGGCGCCGCCGCCGATGACAATGACGTCGTAGTGCTGACGGTTGTAGCCGGCGTCGTTGACCCCGGTGGTCTCGGCTCTCGAATTCACGACAGTTCCTGCCGGGGTCAACGACCCCGGCTACAACATCAGCCTCCGCTCTCGTGAACCTGTCGCACCTCCGCGCCGCCGCCTTTCGGCTCCTCCAGTTCCCAGAGCAGCCAGTCATCGTTAGGCACGTATTTTTTCAGGCGATTATCCCAGCGCTGCGGCAGCTCTTGGGTCAGCCGCTCGAGAAAGGGCAGAAGCGGATTTTGCGGCGGCTGCATTCTTTCCCGCTCGTCCATCGCGATCTCGGCCCAGCCGAATTTTTCCTGGTAATCGGCGAAGCCGAACCCGTCGAAGAAATTCCCGCTGCCGACCAGCGGCATGTACCAGAGACTCGGGATTCCGCGCGGGTTGGGCTTGACCGGCACGTCGGAGACGAGCCGGTCGAGGAGCTGGAGCCCAGGCGCGTCCCGGGCCTCTTCCAGATGCGCGCGCAAAAAATCGAGTGCCGGAAAAGTAACTGGCGGACTAACGAAAAGAACCGGCTTCCATTGCAGGCGCGAGAGGACGATCTCGTGCACCGTGCCGACGCTGTAAATGTTGGTCGGGACAAAGGCGATCGTGAAATCGCTCGTGTCGACCATGCGCAGATCGATGTGCAGCGTTTCCCAGAATTTCTCCGCGCAACGCGAGCGTTTCTCGTCTCCAGCCTGGCCCTGTTCGAATGTCCACTCCTCGCGCACATCGATCGTATTGATGTCCTCCAGCCCGTACTGCTGGGCGCCGCGCACGCCCGGCTTGAACCAGGGATCGAAGACGATGGCGCCGTGGGCGCGCAGGAAATCGCCGATTCGGTTGCGCCAGCCGAGTTTCTTTTCGTCCGCGCGCGAGGCAACGAAATCCATCGGCCCGGAAAGGTAAACGCGCGCCCCGCGCAGGAAATGATGCTGCTTCATTCGCGCGAGCATAGAACGGACGGCTTGAGAAATGAAGCGGACATTCGGGGCCGGGATTGACGGATTCTGTCCGCTCCCTTAAACCTCGCTGCCATGCGTCAATTCGTCCTCCTGGCTGCCGCCATTTCTTTGTTTTCCATTCCGTTTTCGCCCGCGCGAGGTGCGGTTGCGCTCAACGCTCTCGACCAATACGTCGTCGCCCAGGGCTACGCCGGGGCGCAGTTCATCCAGATCGACAACAGCTATCGCCTGCCGATTATCGCAAATGGCACAGCGGGCGACCTGACGATCGACACGGGCTCGCCCAGCGCCGTCGTTTTCCAGGCGGTGCTGAAGAAATTCGGTTTGGCCCGCGAAGAGACCAACATCGCGGTGCACGGTGCTTTCGGACAAGGCAGCGAGAAGATTGGGCGGACGACAATTCAAAAGCTCGCGATGGGAAACTGCACTCTGGTGAATGTAAAAGCGGCGGTCATTTCGGAGCCGGGCGGGAGTGGCCTCTATCGCCGGTATGGCGCGACCGACGGTCTCTTCGGCCTGCGCGAGATGATGCATTACGGCGCCGTGCTCGATATTGGCAATCGCCTGCTCCTGGTCAATCCGCGCGGGCAAAGCAAAGGCATTTCCGCCGGCATCCGTTCCATCCTAACGAAGCAAGGTTATACCCCAGTGGACCTGACGATTAAGGAAGGCCATCTCCATGTCTCCGCCGTCGTCAATGGAACGCCCTGCCGGCTGGTAATCGATACCGGCGCCTTTCTCACGGTGTTGGATGACGACTTCGCGCGCCAGGCTCATCTCGGCGGCTACAACACCGGCTCTTATGCGCAGGGCTTCGGGACAAAGGCGCGGCCCATCCAGGTTAGCCAGTTCCCGGAATTCAAGGTCGGTAATTTCACAATCAAGAATGCCAGCGTCACGATCACCGGGCTGGACTCCGGTCTGCTCGGCGGCACGGGAAAAGACGCGGCCGTGGGTCTGCTCGGCGCGGAGTATCTCGGGATGCACAGCGCGGTCTTTGATTTCAATAGCGGCACGCTATATCTGCGGCCGAAACGAAAGTCGTGACCGGCTGCGGCCGTTCGAACATCATCCCCTTCATCATGCACCAACCCGGAATGTTCCGCGCGAGCGCGCTTCCGTGCCTTGCGCTTTCATTCCTCCTTTCGTTCGGTACATCCGGCACGGCCCGCGCCGGGGCGCTGCCCGATGCCGCGGCCGTCGCGCGCCAGACCGGGCGCGAAGTGGAGTTTGCCGATTTCGTTAGGGCGGTCTCGCGTTCACGGACAAAAAGGGGCTGCTACTTCAGTTTCGGCGCGCCTTTTCCGAAACAGGTCCTTTCGGTTTGGGTGCCGGACGAGATTTACTATCAGCTCCCGCGAGATCCCGGCCTGCTTGGTCGGAAGGTGCGGATCAAGGGTCGCCTGGAGTCGCGTGCGACCGGACCGATGGTGACCCTGGCTTCGCCCGACGATTTCGAGTTGTTCGAAGTCGCGGACGCGATGTTGTCCAAGAGTTTACTCGACGGCCGGAAGGATCGCGATCAGTTCATGGCCGCGGTCAGTCAAACTTTTTGGCGGGAGGATTTCGCCACCTTGGAACAGCTCGCCCGGGAATTGGAGGAGAGTCACGAGCGTTTTTCCGACGGCACCTGGATCCTGAGCGCGTTCTTTCAAGCCCTGGAAGTAAACAAAGACGAGTCCGATGAGCGCTTCGCTGAGGCGCTCAAAAAAATGGAACGCTGGTCAGGCAGTCAACCGGCATCCGCGGCCGCGGTCATCGCGCAGGCGGGCTACCATCTCGATCTCGCGAGTCACGTCCGCGCCGCCGATACGCCCGCCGCTCAGGAGGAATTCAGACGCGAGACAGCGGTCTGCCGAAAACTTTTAGAGGCCAATCCGGGTGCGAAAGTCGTGCCGGAGTACTTCGTAAAAATGCAAAGAGTTGGTTATGACCAGGGCTGGACGCGTGAGGCGTTCTTCCGGCTCTTCGACGAAGCAGTCGGGCGCGAGCGTGATTATTACAGCACCTATTTTCAGGCTGCCCACTTTCTGCTGCACGGTCCGCGGCCCGGAAAAGGTGGCTGGGAACGCTTCGCGGAAGAGCAACGTCAGGAGCGTGGACCCGGCGGCGAGGGCGACGTGCTTTACACCCGGATCGCATGGTCGATGAGCGTGCATTGGCGAAATCTTTTTTCCAACAGCGCCATCTCCTGGGAGACGATGGCCGCCGGATTCGACCGGCTCATGCAGCAATATCCCGAATCGCGCTGGCTCAAGAATTCCTATACAAATTTCGCCTTTCAAGCGCGCGACCGGGCTCGGCTGCGTCCGGCCCTGGCCGCGATCGCGTCCCATCCTGATATGGGCGTCTGGGTGAATCTCGAGAACGTTGCCCTCGCCGAAAAATTCGCGGCGGAGGAAGCGGCAGTCTCGCCGAAGCCGTAGACGAACTGGTTGTTAGGTCGCATCTGTCGCTGCTCGGCTGTAAAGTTGAATCCGTTTCCTTCAGTCAAACGGACAACCGATCGATGAACCCAAATCTGAGAACCGCCTCCGCAGGGCGAACTGGAGCCACCCGCGAAGTCGTGATCGTTGGCGCCGGCCCCGGCGGACTCGCCGCTTCCATCCTGCTGGCGGCCGCTGGCGTGCGCGTACGAATCCTGGAGCGCCTTCCGATTGTCGGTGGCCGCACTTCTACGATCGAGGCCGAAGGATTCAAATTCGATCTTGGCCCGACCTTCTTTCTTTATCCCCGCATCCTCGACGAAATCCTGCGCACGGCTGGCACCTCGCTCCAGGCCGAGGTGGAAATGGTCCGGCTCGATCCGCAATACCGCCTCACATTCGGGGCGGGCGGCCAGATCGATTGCACCGCCGAGCGCGCGGAGATGGAACGGCAAATCGCCCGCCTCGCGCCTAACGACGTTCCGGGCTTCGGCCGTTTCCTCGAGGACAACCGGCGGAAGCTCGCCCTCATGCAACCCTGTCTCGAGAGTTCGTTCTCGAGTTGGAAAGACATCTTCGCGCCCAGTCTGCTCAAGCTGCTTCCGATGCTGCGGCCGCACCAATCGATCGATAAATATCTCCGCCGCTTCTTTTCCGACGAACGCATCCGGCTCGCTTTTTCTTTCCAGTCAAAATACCTTGGCATGTCGCCCTTCCGCTGCCCGAGCCTTTTTTCGATTCTCTCTTTCCTCGAGTACGAATACGGCGTTTTTCATCCGATCGGCGGTTGCGGCGCGGTCATGACCGCGCTCGCGCGCGTGGCCCGGCGGATGGGGGTTGAAATTCATCTCGATGAACCAGTCGAGGAAGTCCTGCTCGAGGGACGACGCGCCACCGGCGTCCGCACCCGGGAAGGTGTCTATGCTGCCGACGCCATCGTGCTCAATGCCGATTTCGCGCGCGCCATGTCGCGCCTTTTGCCTAACGGGAAGCTGCGGCGTTGGAACGCGCGTAAGATGGCGAAGAAGAAATTTTCCTGCTCCACTTTCATGCTCTATCTCGGGGTCGAGGGACGCTACGACCTGCCGCACCACAACATCCATATCTCGGCGGATTACGCGCGGAACCTCGATGAAATCGAGAATCGGCACGTCCTCTCGGAAGACCCTTCGTTCTATATTCAGAATGCTTCGGTCACCGACCCGACCCTCGCGCCCGCGGGCATGAGTACGATTTATTTTCTCGTCCCGGTCACGCACCAGCATGCGAATGTCGATTGGTCGCGGGAGCGGGAACGCTATCGCGCGCTTGCCTTGCAGAAGGCAGCCCAGGCTGGTTTCACTGATCTCGAGCGACGCATTCGTTTCGAGCGACTCCTCACTCCGGACGATTGGGAGAAGCAGTACGAGATTCATCGCGGCGCGACCTTTAATCTCGCGCACAGCCTTGGGCAATTGCTCCATCTGCGTCCGCACAACCGCTTCGAAGATGTCGACGGCGTCTATCTCGTCGGCGGTGGAACTCATCCCGGGAGTGGCTTGCCGGTTATCTTCGAGTCTGCCCGAATCAGCTCCCGTCTTCTTTTGCAGGATCTCGGGGTGTCGACGCCGGAAATTCCGGCCGCCTTCCCCCTGGAGGAGGCAGCGGCATGAGGGAAGTGATTGCAGCAGCACGAATCGCGCAACGACGCTGGGCCGCCTCCACTCTGCGCCAGCGCCTCGCCGTGATCGCACAGCTACGGCTTGCAATGGCAGATAATGCCACGCAGCTCGCGCAGCTGGCGGCCGCGCCTAACGATCGTCCGTTGGCCGAGAAACTGACTTCCGAGGTCATCCCGCTGCTCGATTCCTGCCGCTTCCTGGAGCGAAATGCGGTGCGCATTTTGCGCCCGGAAAAGTTCGGCGCGCGCGGTCGCCCGCTTTGGCTGCGCGGGCATTCCTTTACCGTCGAACGCCGGCCTTTCGGAATTGTCCTCATTGTTGGGCCGGGGAACTATCCGCTTTTCCTCGCCGGCGTGCAGCTCTTGCAGGCGCTGGTGGCGGGGAACTCCGTCCTCCTCAAGCCGGCGGAAGGATGCAGCGCCCCGCTCCAATGGCTGGTCGATCAATTGCTCGAGCGGCGTCTGATCGATCGCGACCTGGTGCAAATCCTGCCCGAACCTCCCGCCTCCGCCCAGGAAGCGGTGCGGGCGGGCGTCGATAAGGTCATCTTTACCGGTTCGTCGGAAAACGGCCGTGGTTTCCTCGCCCTGCTCGCGGAACAAAACATTCCCGGCATTTTCGAACTCTCCGGGGCCGACCTCGTGATCGTTAGGCAGGATGCCGACCTGGAACGCGCCGCCAAAGCCATCGCCTTCGGACGGCGCCTGAACGCGGGCGACACCTGCATGGCGCCGCAGTCCGTCCTGGTGCATGAAAACGCCCGGATCGGCCTAACGAGTCGCTTGAATGAGCTGGGCTTGGGCGAATTGGAAGTGCGCGCCTTTGCCGACGATCACGCCGCGCTCGTCCTCGCCCGGGAGAATTCATACGGACTTGGAGCGTCCATCTTTTCCGCCGACGAACAAGCCGCGCGCATTCTCGCCCGGCAGTTGCCGACCGGCTTTGTCACGATCAATGATCTCATCGCGCCGACGGCGGACCCGCGTTTTCCTTTTGGCGGAGTGCGCGAGAGCGGTTTCGGGACGACGCGGGGAGCGGAAGGTCTGCGCGAGTTCACTTATCCGCACGTCATTGCGCTGCGGCGCGGACGCGCCTTGCCACATCTCGAGGAAACGAAAACGGGGGACGAAAAACTCTTCGCCGCCTATGCCAGACTTGCCTATGGCCGGGGACGGCAACGCTTCCAGGCCCTGCGCGACTTCTTGCGTGCAGCGCGCCAGCGCGGTGTAGCGGCGGGCGTGTCGCCCGCAAACCGCCTCGCCGCCAACACGCGAGCCAAAGATAAGACCGCCGCCAGCGCTACCGGGACGAACCCAAGAAAATGAAACGCATTGGAATCATTGGCGGCGGACTGGGCGGACTTGCCTCCGCCTGCACCCTCGCGGCCCGCGGCTATTCTGTCGTGCTCTTCGAGCGCAACGAATGGCTCGGCGGAAAGGCGGCCGTCCTCGAACAGGACGGGTTCCGTTTCGACATGGGCCCGACGATTGTGACTCTCCCCTCGGTCCTGCGCCGGATTTTTGCCGAAGCCGGCCGCGACCTCGACCAATCGGTTGACCTCGTTAGGCTAGACCCGCAGTGGCGCTCCTTTTTTGAAGACGGCAGCACGCTCGATTTGCATTCCGATTCCTCTCGCATGGCGGAGGAGTTGCAGCGCTTTTCGCCCGAGACTTCTGCCGCCACCGGCTACGACCGCTTTCTCAAGCTCTCCGAGCGTCTGCATCGTATCTCGCGCAACTGGTTTTTCTATCGGCCGGTCGGGGGGCTGCGCGACATGTTTAATGCCGGCAACATGGTCCAGGCCGGGACTCTCGGCGACGTCCTGGCGATGCGGATGGGCCGCAGCGTTGGCGGAACAGTGCGGAGTTTCATCCCGGACGCGCGGGTGGCGCAGATGGTCGACCACTTCACCCAATACGTTGGCTCCGCTCCGGACGCGTCACCGGCAGTCTTGTGCGGAATCGCGCACATGCAGACGAGTGAAGGCATTTCCTATCCCCGCGGCGGCACGGGCGAAATCCCGCGCGCGCTGGCCGAACTAGCGAGCGAGCTGGGAGTGGAAATTCGAACTGGTTGCGCGGTGCGGCGGATCACGCAGGAGGCCGGCGCGGTCAGCGGAGTGGAGCTGGATTCAGGCGAGGTCGTTAGGCTGGAAGCGGTCGTTTCCAATTCCGACGCCGTCCGGACACACCGCGAGCTGCTCGGTGGCGTGAAAAAATTCGAGCGCCGCCGCCGTTACGAGCCGGCCTGTTCCGGGGTGGTCCTCTATCTCGGATTGAAGCGCCAACCCACCCAGTTGCTGCATCACAATTTTGTTTTCTCGCGCGACCCGCACGAGGAATTTGATTTCATCTACCGTAAAGGCGAGCCCGCGCCGGATCCGACCTGCTATGTCTGCGCCCCGGCCCGGAGCGATCCCACCGTGGCGCCCGCGGGCGGTGAAGCGCTCTACGTTCTGGTCCACACTCCGTATCTGCGGGAACATCACGATTGGAAAAAAATGCTGCCGGAATATCGGCGGGTAATTCTGCGCAAGTTGCGCCGCGTCGCCGGGCTCGATCTCGAGTCCGAGATCGTGACCGAGAGCGCGCTCACGCCCCAGGATATCCACGATCGTTACGGTGTGCTCAACGGCGCCATTTACGGAATCGCCAGTCATGGGCGCTGGCTAGGGGCTTTTAAGCCGAGCAATCGCAGTCCCGATCTGCGCGGGCTCTATCTCGCGGGCGGCGCAGCGCATCCCGGCCCGGGCATGCCGATGGTTTTAATGTCGGGTTGGATCGCGGCCGATGCGATCGACCAGGATTTCGGTGGTGCGCCATCGCGTGAGCGGCGGGAACGGTCCGAACCGCAACTGGCCCCGCAACCAGTGTGAGCGCGGCTGGCCAGGTCCCGAAGATTTCGCAGCCGCTCCTTGCTCTCTTCACCCGGTATGCCGCCTGGTATCTGGGAAAAAACTTTCATTCCATCCGAATCCTCGCCGCGGTTCCGCCGCCTGACGATCCGCCGGGACCGCTGGTAGTTTTCCTGAATCACGCCGCCTGGTGGGATCCGCTTGTCTGTCTCATTCTGCGACGAGAATTTTTTCGCGGCCGGGCCGCCTACGCGCCGATCGAGGCGGCGGCGCTGGCCCGTTATCGTTTCCTGGAGAAGCTCGGTTTCTTTGCCGTCGAGACGGGCACGAGACGAGGTGCGGCTCAATTTCTCAAGACCTCTGACGCGATTTTGGAAAAGGAGAAGACCGCGCTCTTTCTCACGCCGCAGGGAGAGTTTGCCGACGTGCGCGCGCCGCTGGCCTTTGCGTCGGGGATCGACCATCTGGCGGCGCGTGCGCCGGGGGCGGTCTTTCTGCCGTTGGCGATCGAGTATTCCTTTTGGGAGGAACGCAAACCCGAAGTCCTGCTTGCGTTCGGCGAGGCTTTGCCGGCGGCTGCCGATGTTTCGTTTGTCGAGCGGCTGGTCCAACTCCAGGCCGAGCTCGCCAGCGCCGCAGCGCGGCGCCAGCCTAACGACTGGAAAGTTCTCCGGCGCGGCCGCAGCGGCGTCAATCTCCCTTATGATCTCTGGCGGGCAATGCGGGCCCGGTTGCGCGGCGAACCGTTTCGCGCCGATCATGGCCGGCTATGATCTGGCTCGCAGCGTTCTCCCTCCTTTGCGCCGGCGGGCCCGCGCTTCTTTTTATTGTGAATCTGCGCGCCTATCGGCCCCCGCCGCCGGCGGTGGACTCGAAAAAAGGAATGGCCGTCCTTATTCCGGCGCGCGACGAAGCCGAAAGAATCGAAAAGGCGGTGCGGGCCGCGCTCGGCAGCGGCGCGAATGAGGTCCTCGTGTTGGATGACGGCTCGAGCGACGCCACCCCCGAGATCGTTAGGCAAATCGCCCGGACGGAGCCGCGTCTTGGTCTCCTGAGCGGAGAAGTCTTGCCCGCGGGCTGGTGCGGAAAAAATTTCGCCTGCGCGCAACTCGCAACCGCGGCGCAACAACCCGTCTTGATTTTCGTGGATGCCGACGTGCAACTCGCGCCTGGTTCCGCCCCGCGGCTCGCTGCTTTCCTTGAAGCGTCGGGGGCTCAGCTTGCCAGCGGCGTTCCGCGGGAAGTCACAGGCACATTCTCGGAAAAACTTCTTCTCCCGCTCATTCATTTCCTGTTGTTAGGCTTTCTTCCGCTCGCAAGGATGCGGCGCTCCCTTCATCCGGCCTACGGCGCGGGTTGCGGGCAGCTTTTTGTGGCGGAGGCTGAGGCCTATCGCGCTTCGGGCGGGCACGCGGCGATTCGCGATCGTATTCACGAGGGTCTGGCGTTGCCGAAAAAGTTTCGTGAGCACGGTTTCAGGACCGACCTCTTCGACGCCACTGAGATCGCGACCTGCCGGATGTATCGGCGCAATGGCGAAGTCTGGCGCGGGCTGGCGAAGAACACGCACGAAGGACTGGGTGCGCCGGGCGTGATCGTTCCGATGACGCTTCTCCTGCTTTGTGGTCAGGTGCTACCGTTCTTTCTTTTCTTTGCGGAGAGGGCGGGGTGGGTTGCTGGAACCGCGGCAATCGGCTGCGGCCTGGTCCTGCTTCCCCGCATCCTCGGGGTGAGACGATTCCGCCAGAGCTGGCTCGGAGTCATCCTTCATCCTTTGGCCATCATCGCACTCCTCGGGATTCAATGGTTCGGTCTCCTTCGATTCATCCTCGGGCGACCCGCGAGGTGGAAGGGACGGGCTTATCCCGCCTAACCGCTTCGTCATCATAGTTTCGTGAGGCGGAGGAACGGAGGCGCAGGCATTTGGCGGCTCTGGCAAGAGAACTATTGCGACAAATCAGCCGCGCGATGCATCCGTCGGCGTTTAACCGTCGGAGTATTTCTAAACCCGCACTTAAACAACAGGAACCTATGATCAAACCTAATCACACAGCTCGCTTCTCCATTTCAGCCTTGCTGGCTGGAGCAGTCATCGCGACAACCGCTCTGCTCTCGGTTGCACCTGCCATCGCCTCCAGCCATAGCGATGCGCCGCTGAGTAAACTCGATGTCCAAACAAACCTGACGGACGTCTATGCGTTCATCACTCAGAAAAACAACGGCCCCAAACTCCTCACGGTAGAGGTGAGCGTCCGTCCTTTCTCAGAGCCGGGTGATGGAGCCATGTACGATGCGTTTTCATCGGACGCCGTCTATACCATTCACCTCGCGAATCCGGTCACCGGCGAAGAAGTCGAGCGCTACGAGTTTAAGTTCTCGCCGGTCGACGTGGTCAACGGTTCCTACAAGAACACGGGCACGATCCTGCGTTACGGCCTCGGGACTGAACTCGGTCCGATCCTGACGGTGGGCGATGCGCGACAGAATTTCACCCAGACTTATTCGGTGACAAAAATCAAGCCGGGAAAGGTCGCGGTATTGAACAATTCGCCCTTGTTGGTGGCGCCGCCGAATGTGGGCATGAACACCACTCCTTCCTACAATGGTCCCGATGGTCGAGCGGTCTCGGGCGCCACGAGCCGGGCCACGCTTGACCCCTACACCCTGCAGACTCTCTATGATCTGCCCTCGGGTTACACGGTTTTTGCCGGCCCGCGCGAAGACGGTTTCTATGCCGATACGCCGGCTATTTTCGATCTGCTCGAGGCACGCATCATCGATAACGATGGCGATCCGAACGACGGCCTCGGCCAGGACGGCGGCGGGGTGGACGGATTCAAGGGCTATAACGTGCTGCATTATGCGATCACGATCCCCGTGAACAAGTTCCCGAGCTTCACTTACACGGGCGCGTTGCAACCAGAGAGCCAGGGCATCGGCGTCTACGCCTCCGTTAGCCGGCCGCGAGTGACGGTGCGTTCTAACACAGAAGCGGACTCAAGCAGAGGACCGAACATTCAAACCAATCGCCTGGCCAACCCACTCTTCAACGAGGTGCTGGTCGCACTCGCCGACAAGGACAATTATAATCGCAGCGCGCCGACGGCGGACGCCGCGAATTTCGCCACTTATGCGTTGAATCCAGAAATCGCCGTGCTCATCAACACGGTTTTCGGGACTGATTTTCAGACGGATAACCGGGTCGACCTGCAAGCGGTCTACATCCCGGATGTGATCCGGGTCAACACCACGACCGGCGCGGTGCCTGTGTCGGGAGAGGCAAACTTTAATCGCCTGAGTTTCATCGGCGGCGACACAGTGGCGAATGGAAACGGCGACCAGATTCCCTCGGGCTGGCCTAACGGACGGCGCTTCGGCGACGACGTGGTCGATATCGCGCTGACCGCGGTGGCTAGCGGTCCGTCCTTCGATCCCATCATTGTCGTCGGCGACAACATCGCGGCGAACGACCAACTCTATAACCGCACCTTCCCCTATGCCGGCACCCCGAACGCTGGTCCGCGCAACAGCAAGGACTCCGGCCCTAACGATACCCCTCCGCCAGTGGCGCCGGCGGAGCTGCGCTAGGCTTCAACTCCTCGGAACCCTTCAAGGGTAGGGCGCTGGCGCATGCCGCAGTTGCATGCGCCGGCGTTTTCCGTTGGAGGGCCCGGCCCCACCCGTTGCAGAACCTCGCAGGATGAACTGGAAAGTCAGCGCTCTCGTTTCTTGTCTCGTCGCACTTCTGGCGACGGGAGGATGTTCGAAAAATTCGCCGACGGCTGGCGAGGCGAGCGCCTGCCCTTCCTTCGATCAAATTCTTCTGCGCTGCCCCGTTCCGACGGGAGATGCTGCGGATAAGGAATCGTGGCCCGCGCTTCTTCTGCGGGGCGACCGCGCAATGGAGGAAGGCGACTACGACGAGGCGTCTCTCGCCTATCAGAAGTTGGTCCGAGACCGGCCCAATCTTTGGTCCTGGAGTCGCAGCGCTTCGCTCTCCTGGCTTGCCGGCAATCGCACCAAGGCGATGCTGTTGATCGGGAAGGCGATCAAGGCCGAGAACGGCGAAGCGAGCGAGCTGGCGTGGTGCCGCGCCAAGCTTGCTCTCATCCTTTTCGAGGACGGCGCTTACGGGTCTGCCGCCGATGCTCTGAAACCCGCTCTCGCAGCCGATCCGGGAAACGTCCAGGCTTGCCTCGCTGCAGGCCGCATCGCTATGGCAAGGGGTGATCAGACGACGGCCATGTCTTCCTACGAAAAAGCGCTGGCGGCCGGCCCGAATCATGAGGCGTTGGTGGCGTTAGGCGATTTGGAGGCGGTGGCGGGGAAGAAAGAGAAGGCGGAAGAGTATTACCGCAAAGTAGAGGCACTGCACCGTGAGCAACGCGACCGATGTCCGGCTGCTGATCTTCTGTTGGCGAAGTTCTACGCCGATCACGATCGCAATCTTGGAGAAGCCCTTCGGCTGATCGAGCCATGCCTGCTGACGCGCAATGTTCTCGAGGCGGATACCGTCGCCTGGGTTCTTTTCAAAAACGGCGATCCCACACACGCGCGCGAGGTGATGCGACGCGCGCTGCGCCAGCGCACTCCTCTGGCGGAATTCCATTATCACGCCGGGATGATGGCGGCGGCGACCGACGATCGCAGCACCGCCCAGCGCGAGTTGGGCCAGGCGCTCAGCCTTAATCCGAAGTTTGATCCGCTCCAGGCGCCGATCGCGGTGCAAAAACTGCGCCAGATCGGCGGTCGCGCGCCTACTTCTTCTTCGTCGCCCCGCTCTTTTGCAGCGCCTTCTTCGCCACCCGGCTAACGAATACGGTGACGGCAATGGTCGCGAGCAGGCCGATCCCGAGAAAGGTCCACTCCAGCGGGCTGTGGCCTTTCTTTCCGCCGGATAACCCGGCCTGACCGATCGCGCCCAGATAAGCGTAGAGGAGCGTGCCGGGAAGCATGCCGATGCAGGAGACGAGCAGGTAAGGCCAGAAACTAATCGAGGTCAGCCCGTAGAAATAATTGCTGACGTTAAACGGAATGAGCGGGCTGAGGCGGAGCAACCCGACGATCTTCCACCCTTGCCGGCCGACAGCATCGTCGATCGCGCCGAAGCGTTTGTTTTGCTGGGCAAATTTTTTGATTCGCGAGCGGGCGACGTAGCGGGCGACGAGGAAGGCGAGTCCCGCGCCTAACGTCGCCCCCGCCAGCGCGACTGCGGTCCCGCCCACGATGCCGTAAACCAACCCAGCGGCGATGGTGAAAACCGCACCCGGCAGGAAAAGAACCGACGCCACCCCATAGACGCCGATGAAAATAAAGGCTCCGGCAACGCCCAGGCCCCGAATCCAGTTGGTGAAAGTTTTGACCCATTCTCCGATGGGTAGAAAAGAAACGGCCACCGAAAGTGCGATCAGCCCGAGGCCGAGCGCGATCCATTTCCAATATCGGGCGAGCCATTTCATGTCCGGGCCCTTCGGTAAAGCCAGCTCGTGATCGAGCGGGCGCGCGGCGTCAGCCGCTTCTTGTTCAATTTCTCGGCCGTTTTTAGAACAAGACTGGCGAAGGTCGGGTAGCCGTAGATGGTGGAGGCAATCTCCTTCAGTCCGATGCCGTGTTTCATGGCGAGGACAAATTCCTGGATCAATTCCCCGGCATGTTCTCCCACGAGAGTTGCGCCCAGCACCTCATCCGTGCCTGGCTTCACCAGGACGCGGGCAAACCCGGCTTCGGCGCGTTCGAGGACGGCACGATCGACCGCTTTCATCTCCTGCTCGATCAGGTCATAGGCGACGCCCTTTTTCTTCGCGCTGCTTTCCGTTAGGCCAACCGTCGCCACTTCCGGGTCAAGGTAGGTACACCAGGGCACGACGGAGTAGTCGACCTTCTGCCGCAAAAACGAAAAGGGCACGAGCGTGTTCCGGATCGCAATTCGCGCATGATAATCGGCCACGTGCGTGAACTGAAGCTGGCCGACGACATCTCCAAGCGCGTAGATGCCGGGCTGTGTGGTCTCGAGGTGGTCATTGACCGTGATGCCCTCTGCCGTGAAAGCGACATTGGCTTTCGGGAGATTGAGATTTTCCACGTTCGGCTGGCGGCCCGCCGCGACCAGGATCGCCGTGGCGGAAAGCTTTTCTCCGGCAAGCTGCACCGCCACGCCCGCGCCGGTCTCCTCCACTGTCTCGATCTTGGTCCCGGTGAGGACGCGGACGCCTTCCTTTTTTAACATGCTCTGGACGAATTCACCCACCGGCGGGTCTTCCTTGTCGAGGAGACAAGGCCCGCGCTGAAGGATCGTGACCTTCACCCCGAGGCGCTGAAACATCTGGCCGAGCTCGCAACCAATCGGGCCGCCGCCGATGATAAGGAGACTCTCCGGTTTCTCTTTCAACTCGTCGAAAATCGTTTCGTTCGTGAAATAAGAGACCTGGCTCGCTCCGACCGGTGGAGGAATCGCCGCCCGCGAGCCGGTCGCGATGATGAAATTGCGGGCGCTCAGCGTTTGTTTCTCGACGACGATTTCCTGCGGCGAGAGAAAGGTCGCTTCGCCACGGAAGACATCCACGCCCAACGACTCGAAGCGCTCCGCGGAATCGAGCGGTGCCAGCTCCGCCCGTTGCGCGCGCATGCTGGCGAAGACTTTTTCGAATTCAAATTCCGGAGTCAGCTTCGGCAGACCCCATTTGTCGGCGTGCCGCATCCGGTCGAGCAGCCGGGCCGAAGAAATCAAGGCCTTGCTCGGAACACAGCCGAAGTTGAGACAATCGCCGCCCATCAGGTTGCGCTCGACCAGAGCCACTCGCGCGCCGAGCGCGACAGAACCGGCCGCGGTTACGAGACCGGCCGTGCCGGCGCCGATCACGACCAGGTTGTAGCGCCCTTCTCCCTTTTTCACTACGCGTGAGAGGGCGGGCGTGGGCGGAAATTCCCGGTCCTGCCTAACAAGCGATGGCGTGGCGGCGGCAAACGCCGGAGAGCAGCTCCCAGAGCGCAGCCAGGATGCGGTCGGCCGCCTTCGTCACCGCCGCGGAATTTTCCGGACGCACGTGACACTCGAGGAGCGCGCGCTCGGCCGCAGCGTGTTCGCGGTCGGCCTCGATGTGAACAGTAAAATAGCGATAGCTTTCCGGGTCTTCGAACTGGTAGTGCTTCACCAAGCCGTCGATCTTCGATTCCGAGACCGCCGGGATCTGGCTTTCGTACGCGTAAAGCGCGGCCAGGCCTTCGGCGATCCCGCCTTCGCGGCAGACCTCGCGGAAGGTGGCGATCAGTTGTGCGGTCTCCGGCCAGGCCTGGGTCTCGTCCAGGTCGTTAGGCGGGACGCCGAGGGCGGCGGCGAAAGTTTTCCAGAGCTGCGGATGATTTGGCTCGCCCGCTTCTTCATCGATGAGGTTGGCCAGGATCTGGCGCCGAGTCGGTTGATCGTCGCAATTTGCGTGCAAGGCCGAGAGATAGGTCGGGAAAGCGGCAACGTGCTGATAATATTGCCCGGCATAATCGGCCAGCGTTTCGCGGCTCAACTCGCCCCGGGTCCAGGCCAGATAAAAGGGATGAGTCAGGAGATGACGGGCAGCGATTTGGGCGTCGAGGCGATCAAGATAGGCGTTCATAAGCTTGCAGAGTTTTTAGACGAGGAGAGGGCGCTTGGCAAAGATCATTCGGGTCTGCCCCCAACAAATATTTTTGGGTCAAATGCAGATCGTTCCAGGTCGTGCGCAGCGGACCCCGGGCGGCGAAGCGTCGGGCCGAAGAGGAGACCGGTGGCGTGAGGGTGGCGGTCCGGCCCAGCCGGCGCAAGCGGCGCGAGAAATCGAGGTCCTCAAAGATGGGAAGATCGCGGTAACCGCCGAGCTGCTGGAAGATATCTCGCCTAACGAAAAGGGCCTGGTCGCCGAGATGCCAGCCGAAGAGGCGGTTGCGCAACCCGGCGAGCCGGCAGGTAAGCGCGAGAGTGAGCGAGAGCGCGCGGTAGCGGCGGGCGAAGCCACCGCCGAGGGCGCCCCGCTCGTCGACCGCGCGCCGGACCTGCTCGAGCGCGCCGGGCGGGAGCCAGGTATCGGCATGAAGAAAAAGCAAAATCCGACCGCGGGCCTGCGCGGCGCCGAGGTTCATCTGCCGCGCGCGATGCCGTTCCGCGAGAGAAATTACCCGGCAACCTGCCGCCTCGGCGATGCGGCGGGTTTCGTCCTCGCTGCCGCCGTCCACGACCACGATCTCGGCTGAATCGCGCTCGACGCGTTGCAGGCACTGCGGCAGCGCGACGGCCTCGTTTGCGACCGGGATGACAATCGAAATCTCTGGATGTTGTTTTGTCGCCATGGCTTTGCGGCCGGCGAAATCTGCCCCGCCCTAACGACCGAGCGGTGTGGTGACGTCCGTCCCGGCCGGCGGGGTGAAGATGAAAGTGGAGGGATCGATCGGGGCGCGCGATTCGTTGGAATATTTGGTCACGATGCGATCGCCTTTTGGCTGCACCATCTCGGTGCGTTCGACCTGGAGGTCGGCATTCGTCTGGATGGTGAAAGTTTGCAGGAGCCGTTTCAGCGAGGGATTGCGCGGAGTGAGTTGGAGCTGGAAGCCGTTCGGCTCTTTCTGCGCCGTGATATGGTAGCTGTTCTCGACGTTCTCGAGGTTGAGCGCGGCGGTAAGGGCGGCCAGCCCGGCATCGAGCGGGGAACGTTTGCCTAACGAGTAGTGCTCGGCCGACTTGAATTTCGGGTAATAAATCCAGAGCTGCTGGCCGTCGCTGACCGTGACGCTGGGGGTGTTGCCCTGCACTTCGCGGCGGAATTTATCCGGCTTCTGAAACCAGACTTTGCCCGTGCTGCTGATCGGCTTGCTCATCAGGCGCACTTCCCGTTCCTCCGAGAAATCGGCCTGGACCTGCGGAGCGTTGGCGCGCTTCTGTCGAATTTGCTCGAGCAGCGCCTTGGTGTCGTTAGGCGAGAGCGGTTCGGCCCGGAGGCCGGGAGCGGCGAGGAGGAGAGCGAAGGCGAAAGGTAGAAACTTGGAAATCATGTACCGGCGAGTTGTTTACGCGCTTCAATAGACATCGGTTCTGCCAGGGCCGCTGCGGGCAGGGTGAAAAAGATGGTGGCAAAGAGGCTCCAGGCCAGCCCGATGGCGCAGGCCACGCCGAGCCCGCTCAAGGTCGGATTATTGGCCAGGCCTAACGAACCGAAGCCGGCAATCGCGGTCAGACCGGCGAGCAGAACCGGCTTGAGAACGCCGGCCACATCATGCTCGACCTCGCGCGCGCGCTGCCAGACGAGCAGAACATAAATTCCGTAGTCGACCCCGATGGCGAGGACGAGACGGAAGGCGAGAACGTTGAGGAGATTGAGTGGGATGTGAGCCAGTTTCATGGTCGCGATCATGCCGCCGATGGCGAGGGCGAGGGTGGCGATCTGGATCAACCAGAGGCGCCAGTCGCGATAGAGAACCGCGAGGAGGAAAGCGTCGAAAAACGCCATCAAGGTGCTGATCAGGATCAATTGGCGATGTGACCACGGGATGAGGTCGGTCAGAGTGAAACTCCAACCCGAGAGCGTCATCGGCACTCCCGCGACGGGCAATTCGCGCATCAGCATTTCCTTTTGGTCGTGTGTCTCGACCGGTTTATTCGTAGTCACGAAGCCGACTGTGAGCAGCGGATCGGCCGCGAAATATCGATCGACCAGAAACCACCAGCTCGAGGAAGCGGGCAGGGCTTTACGCCAATCCGGGATCGCCATCGTGCCGCGGGCGACGGCTTCGAGCTGGTCGAGCAGCTTGAAGCCGGGGGTGAAACTTTCGCGGCTGAAACCTTCGCGCGTGATCGACTCTTCGAGCGCGCGACGCGCGGCCGCGAAATCGGTCGTGGAGAGATTCTGACGGTTCGCCTCCATCAGGCGCGGGGAGAGGGCGAGGGCGGCCGGGGTGGAGAAACCCTTGATCGCGCCCGTCTTCTCGAGCGAGCTCCAGCGGGCCTCGATTTTCTGCCAGTTCTCGTGCAACTGCTCCTCGTTAGGCGCGCGCACCACCGCCAGGACCGGTTCCCAGCGAGTCGGCATTTTGTTCATGATCGCAGCGAGGGCATAGCCGGCTGCGCTCGACTTCGGTTCCATCGAGCGAGTGCTGGCGTCGAAGATGAGGGGCAGTTGGGGGAGGAGAGCGAGCGCAAAAAGAACGAGCAGGATCGGGACGGCCAGCCAGAGGATGAGTCCGGGAGTGCGGAGGGTGCGGCGGACGTAGAGCCGGACGAGGGCGAGAATCCAATCGTTCGCGGGCGGGCGGGAACGTTCGCGGGTGAAAAGGAAGAAAACGCTCGTCATGAAAAGCGCGGCGACGAGAATGCCGATCGCGATCAGGACCCCGAGCTGGGTGAAGCCGCCGGAGTTGGCGAGTAGGAGAGCCATGAAGCCGACGGCGGTGGTGAGGGCGCCGAAGAAGATGGCGCGACCGAGTTTGGCGACCGCTTCCTCGATCGCGGTAGCGTGCTCGGCCCCTTCGTTCCGCGCCTGCTGGTAACGGCCGAATATGAGGATAGCGAAATCGACCCCGAGCCCAATGAGAATGGCGCACATCCCGATCGTCACCATGTTGAGTTCGTGGAAAATGAGGAGTCCGGCGGCGAGCGCGACGAGGCAACAAAGGAGAAGCGAGAACCCCATCCCAATGAGCGGGAGCCAGCGGCGAAAACCCGCGTAGAAAACTCCGCCGACGAGGAAGATCGAGCCGAAAAGAGTGACGATGATGTCGTGTCGCATGCTCAGGGAAATTTCCGCGACGTAAGCGGAGCGTCCGGTGACAAGGACCTCAAGCGGCCCGACGCCCTCCCAGCCCTCGCTCGCGCGAGCGCGGAAGGCGTTTGCTTTTTTCATCAGGGCCTGGCAATCGAAGGCGCTGATCGTCGGCTGGTTCGTCACGACGAGGAAGACCCGCAGCGTCCGGTCAGGCGAAGCGAGCGGTTGATCCTGCTCGAGCGCGGCGTTGCCGGAGAATGGTTTGAGCGCGGGCGCGATCACGCCTAACGGATCGAGCTGGAGTTCAAACTCCGGCCGGGGCGAACCGGCTTCGATTTCGTGATGGAGCCGGGCGAGCCGCGCCTGGAGTTTTTCCGGCTGCAGAATGGCGACGGTCTCGGCGAAAGCGGGCGGCTCGAGATTGAGGAGGAGGGGCAGGGCCAGGGCCTGCAGATCGGTCACCGCCTCGGGCGATTCCATCGGCGAACCGGCCAGGACGCGCGTGCTCCAGGGTTGTTCGCGGAGGCGCTGGGCGAAGACAGGAGCGAATTCCTCCAGCCGGTCGACGTCGTTAGGCCGGCAGGAAAGGGCAAAGGTCAGTTCGCGGGTCTGGGCGAAATCGTTGTTGTAAACCTTGAGCCCCTGGACGGATTCAAACTTGGCCGGAAGGAGATTGAGCACCTCGGTGTCGAGGGTCAGCCGGGTGATGAGGATGTAGAGGCTGAGAGCCGCGACGAGCGCGACCGCGAGCCAGACGAGGGCGCGATGTTGCGTGACGAGGCGGGCAATGAACTTCGAGTACGACATCAATGACCGCGCCGGTCAGAAAGCAAAAGTGAAGCGGTCGGGGCCGAGCGACTGGCGAAGGAACGCTTCTTCCTTGCCCTGGAGGAGCAACAGGCGAAGCGAAACCCAACCCCGGAGTCGGGCCGGCGTTTCGTTAGGCGGACCGGACCAGGAACCGCGCGCAAGCGGGCCGCTGACCCGGACGAATTTCTCATCCTGGTGGATGGTGAGCAAAACAACGCCGGGGCCCTTGCTGAAGGTGAGCTCGAAGTCGCCTTGCGTGGAATAACGAACCAAAACCTCGCCGATGAGCGACGTTTTCGGTCCGCGATACTGGAGCTGACCGCTCCTGGATTGCCAGTCGGGTTCGGGGGAGGCGAATTGATGGCGCAGCGTCTGGCAGCTCGAGAGGGCGAGGAGCGTGAGAGAAACGAAGAGCGCAATTCTCGTCCTCCTGCTCGTCCTCGTCCTTCGTCCTCGATCGAATCCGGGAGGGAACGAGGACGAGGAGGAGGACGAGCACGAGATGGTGCGGTTCATGGTTTGTTAGGCGGGGGAGCCGACGGCGGTTTGCGGCGCCGGCTGTGGCGCGACCAAGGTGCGGCGGGGGCAGAGCGGGAGATAGCGTTGCAGCCAGACGATGAAATAGAAGGCCGCCATCCGCCAGCGGATGGCAAAACTGCCATTTATATTGCCGCCGAGAACGGCGTTTACCGCGGGCGGAATCTGCAGCACATCCTGCGGGTAAAGGAAGACCTCGATGAATTCCTTCGAATACCAGGCATCGACGAAACGGAGGTAACCTTTCATGGCGCGCCGCAGGATGCGCTCGTAGCGGGCGAAGAGGCGCGGCGCCTTGCGCGGTTGATCGAGCACGATGTCGAGAATGTCGGCCGATTGTTCGCCGGCAAGAAGGGCAAGGAAAACGCCGCTGCTAAAAACCGGGTCGATGAAACCGGCCGCGTCGCCTGCCAGGAGCCAGCGCTCGCCGGTGAGGCGCGTTTGTCGATAGGAAAAATCCGCGCTCGCGTAAACCTGGGTCACGCGACGGGCGTTATGCATGCGGCGGGCGAGGAAGGGCTGCTCGGCGAGCGATTCCTCGAGGAATTGCTCGGGCGATTTTTTCGATTGTTTGTAGAGCGCGGTATCGAGCACTACGCCGAGGCTGGCCCGATCGTTAGGCAAAGGCACATACCAGAACCAGCGATCGGCCGCGCGCAGCTGGCGGGTCAGGGTTCCGTCGCGGCCTTCGTCCGCTGCCACGCCTTCGTAGTGAGCGAAGAGCGAAATCTTTTGCAGATGCGGATAGGTCTCCTTGAGCTTGAAATGATTTCCCAGAACGGAGTGGCGGCCGCTGGCGTCGATCACGTAACGCGCGCTGATTTTTTCCGGAGCGGCCGATTTCATCTCGAGCTGTAACTCAACTCGATCGACAAAAAACTCGACGCCTTTGATCGCGGTTTCTTCGCGCACTTCGGCGCCGTTCTCGGCCGCATGATCGAGCAGCACCTTGTCGAATTCGGCGCGCGGGACCTGGTAGGAAGTTTCGGTTTGGGAGCGGTAGCCGTCCTTGAAATAAAACTTCACCCCCTCCTCGGAGCAGGCGCCGGCCATTTCTCCGCCATATTTTCGGAGGAAGCCGGCCTGGGCGAATTTTTCGTGCACCCCGAGGCGGCTGAAGGTCTTCATGCTGACGGGCAAGAGCGACTCGCCGATGTGGAAGCGCGGGAATTTTTCCCGCTCACAGACGACGACCCGCCGCCCAGCCCGGGCGAGGAGCGTGGCCGCAGTGCTGCCCGCGGGTCCGCCCCCGATAATGGCCACGTCGTAGATTGCTTCCGGCATTCGGCGATCAAGTTAGCGAGCTTGCGCCGGAAGCAAACACCGGAGAGGGCGACAGCGCGACGAAACGAAAAAAGCGCCGGAAGATTTCTCCCCCGGCGCTCTCAGGTATGGCGCTGACTCTGTATTAGATCACCATGATGGTAGCCGCGTCACTCCATGGACCCGGGCCCTTGGTGTTAACGGCGCGCACCCGCACCCAGACGTCCTTGCCCCGCTCCAACCCGCTGAACTTGAACGAGCGCGAATTGGGGAAAGCGACCGGGTCGCTCCAGCCAGTCCCGTTTGGGTCGAGCGCCCACTGCCCTTCGTAGAGCCGGATGCTCTCGGCCAGGGCCGCGCAGCGGCCTTTCACCTCGCCCGGCATCTGGCCGTGGAAGAGACGCAGGCCCATCCGTTTGGGAACGCACTTGTCCCCGCAACTCCGTTGCCTCCCCCCAATAACCATTAACCGAAGCGCGCCCCGCGCTTCCCCCAATAACCATCAGCCAATAACAAATAAA
The DNA here is from genome assembly GCA_046593335.1 of Chthoniobacterales bacterium. Taxonomy (GTDB): domain Bacteria; phylum Verrucomicrobiota; class Verrucomicrobiia; order Chthoniobacterales; family UBA10450; genus Palsa-1392. The sequence continues at coordinate 36,332 of JBKJNW010000030.1, forward strand.
CGAAGCGCGCCCCGCGCTTCCCCATTAACCAATAACAAATAGCAAATAGCCGAAGCGCTCCGCGCTTCATTTTCCCCTTGCCTTCCGGAGCGCTACCATTCTATGAAATAAAGCGGCCCCAGGCTGCCACCAAGGGCGGCAGCATCTTTAGGCCTTGTCTCTATCCCCCGCGCCCGCCGCGCTCCACAGCACGCGACAGATTTTGGTTGCCTTTGCTTGCGAGATTCAAAACAATCCGTTGCTTCAATGTCCACCCCGACCCTCGCGCCCCCCAAGCCTAAGCTGCTCGACCGCGTTAGCTGGCATCTGCGAGTCAAGCACTACAGCATCCGCACCGAGCAGGTCTACATCGACTGGATCCGCCGCTACATCCTCTTCCATCGCAAACGCCATCCCGACGAGATGGGCGAAGACGAGATCGCCCAGTTCCTCACCCACCTCGCGGTCGAGAAAAACGTCGCCGCCTCCACCCAGAACCAGGCCCTCAGCGCCCTCCTCTTCCTTTACCAGCAGGTCCTCGAGCGGAAACTCGACTTCATCGACAAAATCGAGCGCGTGCAACGGCCGCCGAAAATCCCCGTCGTCTTCACCCGGGCGGAAGCACGCGCCGTTCTCGCCCGCCTCAAAGGCGATTACCGGCTCATGGCCCACCTCCTTTACGGGAGCGGACTGCGCCTTTTGGAGTGTCTGCGCCTGCGCATCAAAGACATCGACTTCGGCTATCGCCAGATCACCGTGCGAGAAGGCAAAGGCATGCACGAACGGGTCACAATCCTGCCCGAGCGGCTCATCCGCCCCCTCCAGAGCCATCTCGCCCGGGTGAAAGAACTCCATCGCCAGGACCTCGCCCAAGGGGGCGGCGCCGTCTTCCTCCCCTCCGCCCTGCACCGGAAATATCCCAACGCCGCGCGCGATTGGATCTGGCAATACGCCTTTCCCGCCGATAAACTTTCCATCGACCCACGAAGCAGCGAAAAGCGCCGGCACCACGTGGCCGAAAAAAACCTGCAAAATGCCGTCAAACACGCCATCCGCGCCACTGGCACCCCGAAAGCAGCCAGTTGCCACACCTTCCGCCATAGCTTCGCCACTCACCTGCTCGAGAGCGGCTACGACATCCGCACCGTGCAGGAGCTTCTCGGGCACAAAAACGTTGCCACGACCATGATTTACACGCACGTCCTGAACAAACCGGGCTTAAACATCCGTAGCCCGATTGACGACCCACGTCCGCTCTCTCAGCCATGATAGACGAAAAAATGTTCGCCTTTCATTACGAACGTTCGTCTAATTCTCGTTAGATGGAGCGCGCATCGGTAATCATTGTTCGCCGAATCGTCTTCTGGACACTCGTGGCAGCATTCGTTCTCGAAGCCGTGCTTTCTTACACCCGTCTGGGACTCTACAGCATTTACCAGCAGTCGCGCGGCCTGACGGTACTCCTTCTGTTCATGTGGGGCTGCGTGTTTGTCCGTGCAGAGCCGGGATTGGCGCGTCTGATTTTTGCATTGCTTCTGCTTGTGCTCGGCGTAGAAGCGATTTTCAAGTG
>JBKJNW010000095.1:0-4687 GCA_046593335.1 Chthoniobacterales bacterium
GGTGGAAAAATTGATCCGCGACCTGCTGGAGTGCGAACTGCCCTACTGCTGCCCGCACGGCCGGCCGACCATGATCCAGATTTCGTTAGGCGAGCTGGAGAAAAAGTTCGGCCGCAAGGTCTAGTTTGCCCCGCCGGCCGGCGGCGAATCTTTCCAGTGCTTCGCGATCAGTGCTTTGATCGCCGGGGTTTGCAGCCGGTAATTTTCCTCTTCCCGGCTGGGCAATTCCGGGAACCATTTCCACCAGTACATCCCCGCGATCGCTGGGCAGTGCTCCGGCAAATCGAGCGCGACCTCGATGCAACGCTGCTGGATTTCGTCCGCGTGTTCACCGCCCATCTTGAAGGCCCACGGCTCGGCCGCAGCCCGCGCGCTGACGTTGTAGCCGATCTCGACGAAGAGAAATTTCTTGTCGCCATGCGCTTTCGAGTAGGCGCTCAGCTCGGCACATTTCTTCTTCCAGGCGGCCGCGATCTCCGCCTCGCTTGGGTTCTCGCTTTTCGTTAGGGGAAAATAAGCGAGCGCGCCGATATAATCGAGCGCATCCCAGAACGTCACCTCTTGGAAACTGTCCCAGTTCCCGCCGTAGGTCAGCTTGCCGTGGTAGACTTCGCGCACCGCGGCGATGATCTTCCGCCAGCGAGCGTCAAACTTCTGCGCGTAGGTGAACTCGAGCCCGACGCAAAAGGTCGCCGCTCCGTGTGCTTCCGCGATTTTCGCCATCTGCACGATCCAGGTCTGGTAATCACCAAAGAAGCGGTCCCATTCCTCTTGCGTGTTGAAATTGATTTCGCCGCGCCAGAGGAATTTCGTGCCCCAATAGGCGATGTGCGGGATGAGCATGACGGAGAGTCCGCGTTCGCGCGCCCAGTCGAGGGGAACGGAGACGTGGCGGAAATTATCGTCAGTGCGAAAGCGGACGTGACCGTCGTTTTGAATCTGCGCGTAGGGATGAATCGCGACGCTGTTCACGCCTAACGACTTCAGTTCGTCGAGCGTTTTGGCCATTTCCGGGGTGGCCCATTCCCACCCGGAGGTCTGACAGGAAACCGTCATGCCCTTGATGAAGGAGGGCGCCGATTCCTGCGCACTAATCCTTGACCCAGCCAGGAGAAGGAGGCCCAGAAAGAGCCAGCTGCCCTTAGGAACGTCGCGTAAAAAGCCCATCTTTGAGGAGATAATAAACGAAAAGGCTGTTGTAGCGAAGATAGCGGGTGAGCAACCGTCCCGGCTCGGAAGCGGCGCGGAAGAGCCAGGTCAGGCCGACTCGCTGCATCCAGCCCGGGGCATCGGGCTTGAGCCCGGCATTCACGTCGAAGGCAAAGCCGACCGCGAAAAGGACGCCGCGGTTGAAAGCGGATTTGTGGCGGTGAATCCACTCTTGTTGCTTCGGGGTGCCGAGCCCGATCCAGATAAAGTCCGGCGCACAGCGGTTGATTTCGGCTACGATTTCCGGTTCTTCGTCAGGCGAAAAATAGCCGTGATGCGCGCCCACGATCTGGACAGCGCCAAATCTTTCCCGCAATGCCGCCACGCACTCCTCCGATCCGCCTAACAAATAGTGGGTCCACGGCGCCGGGCTTTGCTCGAGCGCGCGCCGCATGAAAGTCGGGCCGTAAACTCGATCGCGCAGACCGGCCCCGCGTGCATTCAGACACCAGATGAGCGGCATGCCGTCCGGGATAAAGTGATCGAATCGGCTCGTGATTTCGCGGAAATGCCGATCCTGCCGCCGCAGCGTGACGATATGGGTATTGGTGAAATCGATCGCGTGCGTGCCCTCGCCACGGGCAAGCGAATGGGCGTACGCGATCAGTTCCTCATAGGTCGTCGCGAGGAGCGGCGTGCCGAGCAGGTCGAAGGTTCGGATCGGTTCGGTCACGCCGGCCAAGCCTATCTCCTCGAGTCAAAATGAAAAGGCAGTGCGCGACTTTCTCCGACATGCTTGCGCCCAACCCCGTTAGATTGTTGAATCCAAACGGGATGCAGGTCGCATCTCACTCGTAACGCTATGAAATTCATTACCGGATATCTCCTCGTCGCCGTCGCCGCCATCGCCGTCCTGACGGAACTGCCGGCATCTCCACCGAAGGCAGCTGCTTCGCCCGCTGCCGCGGAGCCTGCCGTCAAAGCGGACTCGGCCATTTCGCCAAAAATACCGCTCCGCGATTTTTTCAAGAACCCGGTCAGTCGTGGATACGACCTGTCGCCGGATGGGACGAGGCTTTCTTTTCTCCAACCGTGGGAGTCGCGCATGAACATCTTTGTGCGCCCGACCGCCGGCGGTGAAGCGAAGCGCGTCACGAGTGAAAGAGACCGCGACATCCGCAACTACGCCTGGAAAGGGAACAAGTTTTTCGTCTATGCGATGGACGATAAAGGCGACGAAAATTTCCACATCAAACGGGTCGACCTGAAGGGCGGCGAGGCGAAGGATCTGACGCCGTTTCCGAAAGTACGGAGCGATATCATCGACGATCTTGCCGACATTTCCGAGACCGACATCCTGATTACGCTGAACAAGCGCAACCCCGAAGTCTTCGACGCTTTCCGGCTCAACGTCGCAACCGGTGAAATGAAAATGGTCGCGGAAAACCCGGGCAAGGTGGACCGCTGGATCACCGACCATGCCGGCGTCATCCGGGCCGCGACCGAGACCGATGGCGTAAACGCCAGCCTGCTCACCCGGCCGGATGAGAAGACGCCATTCAAGAAAGTGCTCACGACTGACTTTCGCGAGTCGGCTAGCCCGCAGTTCTATACTTTCGACAACAAGAATCTCTACGCGGTTTCCAACATCGGCCGGGACAAACAGGCCGTCGTCACGATCGATCCAAGAGATGGCAAAGAGCTGGAAAAGCTCTACGAAAATCCGGAGGTCGACATCTCGGCCCTGGCCTACTCGAAGAAGCGCAAAGTCGTGACCTTCGCCGCCTTCGATACCTGGAAAACGGAGCGGAAGTTTTTCGATCCGCAAACCGAGGCAATGTACAAAACGCTCGCGGAAAAATTGCCCGGCTACGAAGTCGAAGTGGTGGCGAACGATAAGGCAGAGGACAAGTTTATCGTCGTGGCGAGCAACGATCGCACGCCCGGTTCGCGCAATCTTTACGACGCCAAGACCGGCACCCTCACGAAACTGGTCGAGGTCGCGCCCTGGCTGAAAGAGAGCGAACTCGCGCCGATGAAACCAATCGAATACAAAAGCCGCGACGGCCTAACGATTCACGGCTATCTCACGCTCCCGCTCGGGCGCGAAGCGAAGAATCTGCCGGTCGTGATTAATCCGCACGGTGGTCCGTGGTATCGCGACACCTGGGGCTTCAATCCCGAGTCCAGTTCCTTGCCAACCGCGGTTACGCGGTTCTGCAAATGAACTTCCGCGGCTCAACCGGTTACGGCCGCAAGTTTTGGGAGGCTTCCTTCAAACAATGGGGCCAGTCGATGCAGAACGACATCACGGACGGCGTGAATTGGCTGGTCAAAGAGGGCATTGCCGATCCGAAGCGCGTCGCGATCTACGGCGGCAGCTACGGTGGCTACGCGACGCTCGCCGGTGTCGCCTTCACCCCCGATCTCTACGCGGCGGCGGTCGATTACGTGGGCGTGGCCAACATGTTTACCTTCATGAAAACCATCCCGCCCTATTGGAAGCCGTTTCTCGACATGTTCCACGAGATGGTGGGCGACCCGGTAAAAAGACAAGGCGATGATGGAAGTGGTCTCGCCTGTCATGCACGCCGATAAAATCAAGACGCCGCTCTTCGTTGCCCAGGGCGCGCACGATCCGCGAGTGAACAAAGACGAGTCAGATCAGATGGTCGCAGCGCTTAAGAAACGCGGCGTCGACGTCGAGTATATGGTGAAAGACAACGAGGGCCACGGCTTCCACAACGAGGAAAACCGTTTCGATTTCTACGAGGCGATGGAGAAGTTCCTCGCGAAATATCTGAAGCCGGCCGCCTGAGGCGCAGTCGTTGTAGCCGGGGACGCTGTCCCCGGCCGAGCGTACTACCCGGCTGGCGAGACCGAGCCGCCTTTGCTTATGCGAAGCGTTTGCGGTTCTGCACTTACTCCAAGTGGCCACGCGACCGGGGACAGCGTCCCCGGCTAAAACTGCAACTTTGCGCACGTACTACAGCGACTGCCGCCTACGGCTTGATCGGCGGAAGATCCCGCTCGGTATCGCCAGTGTCGATACCGTGCCGGAGCCGGCTGTGGCGCACGCTGTAGAAAAAATAAATCAGCAACCCGAGCGCGAGCCAGATGAAGAACCGGATCCAGGTTTCGATCGGCAGGCTGAGCATGAGCGCGGCGCAGAAAAAAACGCCAAGGAGCGGGAAGACGGGAACGAACGGCACCCGGAACGGCCGCGGCCGGTTCGGATCTTTTTTGCGCAGGACGATGACGCCGGAACAGACGAGGGCGAAGGCAAAGAGGGTGCCGATGTTGGTCAGATCGGCTAACGACCCGATGTCGGTAAACATCGCAACCCCGCCGACGACGAGGCCGGTCCAAATGGTGGTGATGTAAGGGGTGCGGAAGCGCGGGTGGATCCGCGCAAAATAATTCGGGAGCAATCCGTCGCGCGCCATCGCCATGAAAATGCGCGGCTGGCCCATTTGAAAGACGAGCAGGACCGAGGTGAGTCCGGCGAGCGCACCCGCGCTGATGAGGGCCTGCGCCC
>JBKJNW010000192.1:0-2617 GCA_046593335.1 Chthoniobacterales bacterium
GCTAAGTCGCGCGGACAAACAACATCCGGATCTGCAACTGCGGATGGGGATACACAGCGGGCCGATCAATGAAGTGACCGATGTGAACGAGCGGATCAACGTGACCGGCGCCGGGATTAACATGGCGCAGCGGGTGATGGATTGCGGCGACTCCGGGCACATCCTGCTTTCACAGCATGTGGCCGATGACCTCGAGCAGTATCCGCGCTGGCGCCCGTTGCTGCACGAGCTGGGCGAATGCGAAGTGAAACACGGCCTGCGTCTGCGCCTGGTCAATCTCTACAGCGATGGCGTGGGCAACCCGGAGTTGCCAGAAAAATTCAAGAAGAAGGCGGGAGCAGCCGCCCCCGAGCCGCCACGGCGGAAATCGTCGCTTCCCTTGGTGGGAACATCTCTGCTCATCTTCCTGTTGATCGGCTTCGCGATAACGGCGTTGATCTTTGCCCCCGCCCTCTTCAAGTCGCGTCGCCCCGCCCCGGGGCCGAGCTCCAGCGCGCCTCCGCCCGCCAGCACGCCGGCCATCCCGGAGAAAAGCATCGCGGTTCTCCCCTTCGAAAACCTGAGCGAAAAGAAGGAGAACGCTTTCTTCGCCGATGGGGTGCAGGACGAAATCCTGACCAACCTGGCCAAGGTGGCTGCGCTGAAGGTGATCAGCCGGACGAGCGTGAATGGTTATCGCAATACGGCCGGCCGTAACCTGCGCAAAATCGGCCAGGAACTGGGCGTCGCCCATCTCCTCGAAGGCAGCGTGCAGCGCGCGGGTAACCGGGTACGAATCAATGCGCAGTTAATCGACGCGCGAACTGACGCCCATCTCTGGGCCCAGACTTATGATCGCGAACTGGCGGACGTTTTTGCTATCCAGAGCGAGATCGCCAAGGCCATTTCCGACCAGCTCCAGGCCAAACTTTCGCCCGGTGAAAAAGCGGCCATCGAGCAGCCACTCACCACCGACTTGGTAGCGAACGCTCTTTACGTCCAGGCGGGCCAACTGCAATTCCCACCGGAGCGTGAAAGACTTCTCGAAGCCGTGCGGCTTTTGGATCAGGCGGTGGCGCGCGATCCGCATTTTCTGCTCGCTTATTGTCAGCTCGCTCGCTCGCACCGTTTGCTTTTCTGGTTCGGTCATGATCATACGCCGGGCCGGCTGGAGTTGGCCCAAGCGGCCATCCAGAACGCAGTTCGGCTCGACCGCGACGCCGGTGAAGTCCATCTCGCTTTGGCGGAGTATGCGTTGCAAGGGCGGCGCGACTACGATGGCGCCCGTGCGGAACTGGAACTCGCGCAGCGCACGCTCCCGAATAATGCTGACGTCTATTTCTGGTACGGGTCGATCGATCGACGGCAGGGCCGCTGGTCAGAGGCGAGGACGGACTTTGCCCACGCCGTGTTGTTGGACCCCCGAAATCTGCACTTTTTGGTGGAAGCTGCGAACACCTACACTGCGTTGCGCCGATATCCCGAAGCCGAGCGACTGTTGGAGCGCGCGGTCGCTGTTCTCCCCGACAGCTCTCGCGCCCGGATCAGCCTGGCAAAGCAGTCGATGTATGGAAGAGCCGATCTTGGGCCTCTGCGAAGTGTGCTCTCGTCGATCGCGAGCGGGGGTCCAACCTCTGCCGGCAGAATCGCCGCCGAGTTGTTGGATTGGGCGGTCCTGGCCCGGGACGCGGCGGCCGCGCAGCAAGCGGTCACGGCTCTGCCCGCGTTGGATAAAGGAATCGATCAGGGCAACTTTGGTGCTCCCAATGAATGGTTGGCGGGCGCGGCTGCGCGCGCTTTTCACGACACGGCCGCGGCACAAAATTCTTTCCTTGCCGCCCGCGCGATTGCAGAAAAGCTAGTCCGCGACCAACCCGAATATGCGCAAGCCTGGAGTCTTCTCGGACAAATCGATGCCGCCTTGGGAAGGAAGGAAGACGCAATTCGCGAAGGGCGCCGCGCGTGCGAGCTGATGCCACTTTCGAGAGACGCCTTTTCCGGACCGGGGATGATTACAGGTTTAGCGGTGATTTATGCATGGGTTGGCGAGAAAGATCTGGCGCTCGAACAATTAGCCTTATCGGAGCAATTGCCGGCGGGCGTGAGTTTCGGCGAGCTAAAGCTAGAGCCCCAGTGGGACTCGCTCCGCGGCGATCCGCGCTTTGAGAAGATCGTCGCAGATCTCGCGCCGAAGGAGGCGAAATGATAATGCCACCCGATGCCGGCTAAGGCAAAGCACGAGCTAACCCTCGAAATGGGCCACGTCCATTTCGTCGACATCGTCGGCTACTCAAGCTGCGCATTGACGAGCAGAGCGAGCTGCTGCAGCAGTTAAAAGAGATAGTGCGCGGCTCGGAACAGGAAGGCCACAGCGATCTCTCTTACGGCCTTCTCAAGGTGGATCCTCGCTGGGACTCGCTTCGCGGCGATCCGCGCTTCGAGAAACTTGTCGCGGATCTCGGATCGAACGAGCCGAGGTAGCATTCACGCTGCATCAGGCGAAACCGCGCGGCGGCCCTTGATCATCAGGAGACCGCGACCAAGGACCGCGGTGAGCACGAGCAAACCGCCGACAATGGCCCAGGGCCCTGGTTTCTCGCCCAGCGCGAGCATGACCCAAAGCGGATTGAGCACCGGC
>JBKJNW010000217.1:0-11432 GCA_046593335.1 Chthoniobacterales bacterium
CCGCCCCAGGCGAGGACTTGCGCGAAGAGTTCGTCGAGCGCCTTTTCCACCCGTGCGCGCACGTTCTCGTCGTCGTAATTCGCGGCCATGATGTTGACATGGATGTTGCCGTCGCCGGCATGGCCAAAGGTCGCGACCGGAAAACCGTGGCGCTCCTGCAACTGACCGGCAAACTCCACCAGCTCGACCAGCCGGCTCCGTGGCACGACGATGTCCTGGTTGAGTTTCGTTAGGCCGGTGGCACGGAGAGAATTACTGAAGGCACGGCGCAAGGCCCAGAGCTTTTCCGAGCCTTCCTCGGTTGTCGCCATGGTGAGCGAATTGGGCTTTCTCCCCGCGAGCAGAATCTCCAGCGCAGCGGCTTCCGTCCGCACCGTCTCGGCGCGGCCGTCAACATCGACCAGCAGATGCGCATTGCCCTCGGGCACGACGCCCTTGCCCTGGTCGCGGCGCGCGGCTTCGAGGGTAAACTGATCGGCAATCTCGAGCGAAGAAGGGAGAAACCCGGCGGCGAAAATAGCCTGCACCGCGGCGGCTGCCTCCGACATGCTGGCGAAGGAGGCCGAGAGGGTGGCCCGCGCCTGCGGCAGCGGCAGAAGGCGGACTGTGATCTCGGTCACCACGCCTAACAATCCCTCGGAACCGACAAAAAGAGCGATCAGGTCAAAGCCGGTCTTGTTTTTGTGCACCCGTCCGCCGAGGCGCAAAACCTCGCCGTCGGCCAGCACCACCTCGAGCCCGATGATGTAATGGCGGGTCACGCCGTACTTGAGACAGTGCGGACCGCCGGCGTTGGTTGCGACGTTTCCGCCCATGCTGCAATCATTCATGCTCGCCGGGTCGGGCGGATAAAAGAGTTTCTGCGCGCGGACCGCAGCCTGGAGTTCACCCGTGATTACGCCCGGTTCCACGATCGCAATCGCGTCGCCAAAATTGATTTCCTTGATCCGGTTCATGCGCGCGAGGGAGAGCGCGACGCCGCCGCGCATCGGCACGCAGCCGCCGACGTAACCAAAGCCGGCTCCGCGCGCTGTCACCGGCACATTGTTCGCGGAGGCGTATCGGAGAAGACGACTGACCTGATCGGTTGTCTGGGCGAAGACGACGACCTCGGGTTCATGTTGGGCGAACCACTTGTCGCCGCTGTGAGCAGTGCGGGTGGAGGCATCGGCGGCGACGATTTCATCGCCCAGAAGTGCGCGGAGATCGGAAACGAGGTTCACCGTTCCACCATAATCGGTGGTTCGATCACTTCCACGCGAGTCCCGGTTTCGGCCGCCTCAAAAAAATGCTTCGCCATCTTGACCGGCATGCGGACGCAACCGTGCGAGGCACGAAAACGCGGGACGAAGCCGGCATGCATGCCATAGCCATCGCGGAAGCGGAGAAAATAGGGCATGGGCGAACCGACAAATTTCGCGCCGCGCGGGGCTGAGTCGTTGTTCACATCGACGTCGTGGCGTAGGACCGAGCCGGTTTTGCGGGAAACGTATTGCCCATACTGGCTCGAGACATGGTTGGCGTCCTTTTGCGTGACGCGATATTTCCCGGGCGGCGTTTCAAATTCGCGCCGGCCGGAGGAGATATTGGTCCGGCCGATGAGGGTTGCGCCGCGGTAGAAAAAAGCCTGTTGTTTGGTCAGGTCGATCAGGATCCTGGCTTCGCCCTTCGCAACCGGATCGTCATACCAGGAAGAAAAGACAGGGTGACGCGAAGCGTGCTGCGTCTGAACCGCGTCGGATCGATGCCGCCGGACCCCGACGTCGTTAGGCAAGTCCGTGCAACTGGCGAGGAGAAAGGAACAGAGCAGGGCGGAGGAAAGGGCGCGCAGCCGCGGGGGCAGGGTCATGTTGCGGCGATAGTAATGTTGCCGGGCAAATTACACAACGTCGCTGCAAGCGGGCGCCGCCCTGCTTACGGTGGAGCGATGAGGATGCGCAAATTTTCCGACTCGACCGGCTCTTGCCTCAGCCTCCTCTGCGTATTTTGCGCGCTTCTCCCGGGGTGTTCAGACCGGGCGAAAGATGGTAGGGCAAGCTCGATGTTTGCACCCTGCCCTGCTTCGCCCAATTGCGTTTCGAGTGACGCCCGAGACGCGCAGCATGCGATTGCGCCGTTCGTTTTGAAATCGGCCGCGCCCGACATCTGGCCCGAAGTTCGGAGCGCGGTTCTTTCCTTCCCCCGCACCAAGCTCGCGGTCGATGAAAAGAATTATCTCCACGCCGCCTGCCGCAGTGCGGTTCTCGGATTTACCGACGACTTGGAAATTCAGCTGCGGCCGGGCGAAAATGCGCTCGCCATGCGCTCCGCCTCGCGCAAAGGCTACTACGATTTCGGAGTGAATCGGCGTCGCCTCGAGACCCTGCGCGATCTGCTGCAAAAGCGCGGAGTCATTCAATAAAGGCGCCCGGCTATGCGGCGCCCGGCCGGATGGTGTAACCAACAAAGCGCAGGGTGTGAATGAGCGGCGGGTCGAAGCCGACATCGATTTTTTTGCGCAGCCGGGTGATGAAAATCTCAACCGTCCGCGTGTCGTATTCGTGCTCGCGCTGCCAGATCCGTTCGCACAATTCCGTCCGCGAGAAAACGCGGCCCGGCTCCTGCATCAGGACCTGAAGGACGTCGAACTCCCGCGGTGAAAGAGCGATCGCCTGCCCGGCACGCGAGACGTGGCGATGGAGCACATCCATTTGCAGATCGCCGACCTGCAACAATTCGGCCTCATTCGGCGTGGCCCCTCGCCGGCCGAGTGCCTCCACTCGCGCCATCAGCTCGTTCATGGAAAAAGGTTTGGCCAGATAATCATCCGCGCCGGACTTGAGCCCTTTGACGCGGTCGGCCACGCCAGAGAGCGCAGTCAGGATAAGAATGCGCGTGTGCGAGTGCGCTTCGCGCAAACGAGCGAGGATCGACAAGCCGTCGAGCCCGGGCAGCGTGAGATCGAGGATGATCAGATCCGGCAACGCCTCGAGCGCGACCTGCAATCCCTCCGCGCCATCGTTCCGCACCGTCGGTTCGTGGTCACAGCGCCGCAGTTCGCTGGTGATCTGTCGGGCCAGACGCACATCATCTTCAATAACCAGGACGCGCATGCAGTTCCTGAGCGGATGGATTGCCAGAAAAAAGGCGCAATAGCGAGCCATTTTCCTTACCGAAATAGAGGAGGTCTCCGCGCCGCAGGACGTTCTGGCAATCAGGGACGGTTCGGGATACATCTGGCGTGCGCATGAGCTTGGAAACAATCGTCCAGACCATTAGCTCCGGGAGCCGGCGACAGATGCAGGTACCGGCGGTGACGGTCGAGCAATTTTTCGCCCGACACGCGAAATCGCTCCAGCTCAAACTGGAAGGCGAACAGATCGGCTTTAATCGGCGCATCCGCGAACCGACGATCAATCGCCCCGGCCTCGCCCTCGCGGGCTTCTACACTTATTTCGCGCACAAGCGCGTGCAGGTGCTCGGGGCGGCGGAGCAATCTTATCTCAAGAGTCTGACCAGAGTCGAGCGGCACGAACGTTTCAGCGCTCTTTGTAACCAGAAGATTCCCTGCCTCGTCGCCTCGCGTGGTTTTCATCTCCCGCCCGATCTCCTCGCCATCGCCGCAGCCGCCGGGGTCGCGGTTTTCCGCACCCCGATGATCACGATGAAGTTTATCAACGCCGCCACCATCGCGCTCGAACTCGATTTCTCGCCGAGCGTGACCGAGTTCGGCAGCATGGTCGACATCCTCGGGGTCGGCGTCCTCATTCGCGGCTCGAGCGGGGTCGGGAAGAGCGAGGCGGCGCTCGGTCTGATCGAGCGCGGCTACAGCCTGGTGGCGGATGACGTCACGAAGGTCAAATCGCTCGAAGGCCGCGAGCTGATGGCGACGGCGCCCGATCTGACCCGCTACCACATGGAAGTGCGCGGCATCGGCATCATCAATGTCGTCTCGATCTTCGGCATCGGTGCGATCCGGATCGAAAAGCGGCTCGACCTGGTGGTGACGTTAAAAGATTGGCAGGACCTGGAAGAAGTGGATAGAATCGGTCTGGACCGCGAACTTTACGAGATTCTCAAGATTCGAGTGCCGCACATCACAATTCCGGTGCGGCCGGGACGGGATATCGCGCGATTGATCGAGGTGGCAGCGATGGATCAAAAGCTGAAGGGCCTCGGTCTGAATAGCGCCGTGGAATTTAATGAGAAGTTGCTCGGTCTAATGAAGACGCAGAATACCTAAATGGGACTATTAAACCGCCGCTCCGCACCAGCCACGAACGAGAAAGTTGAGAAGGAAATGACGATCATCAACCGGCTCGGTTTGCATGCGCGTCCCGCGGCCATGTTTGTGCGGATAGCCAGCCGGCATCGCTGCGACATCTGGGTGGCGAAGGAGGATGAGGAGATCAACGGTAAAAGCATCATGGGCCTGATGATGCTGGCGGCTGGCCAGGGTTCCAAACTGCGCGTTCGCGCCGAGGGACCCGATGCCGCCCAGGCCATCCACGACATCGAAGAATTAATCCAGTCGCGCTTCAACGAAGAATAGTTGACGTTCCGGTTATTATTACCGGAATGAAGGGCGATCCCGGCCACCAGGAAAAACGTTGTCACGGTGTCGCCGCCGCGCCCGGGATTGCGCGCGGCCCGATCCACGTTTTTTCGATCGAGACGGACGACGTTGTTCGTTATCACGTCGACCCGGCCAACGTCCCCGATGAAATCGCGCGCTTCGAAAGCGCGCTCATCCAGACCCGGGCGCAGATCCTCGAGATGCAGCAGCAGATCGCGGAAGCGATCGGGGCCAAGGACGCAGGGATTTTTGATGCCCACCTCCTCGTGGTCGAAGACCAGACCCTGATCGACGAGGTGCTGCGCAAACTGGAGGCCGACCATTGCAACGTCGAGTTCACCTTTCAGGAAGTAGCCAACCGTTACGTCGAATCGCTCAGCAAGATCGACGACCCTTACCTGCGCGAGCGCGCGATCGACATCCAGGATGTGACCCGGCGGGTGATTCGCAATCTGCAGGGCAGATCGCCGCGGCCCTTCCTCTCGATCAACGAGCCACACATCCTGGTCGCGCATAATCTTACCCCTTCCGACACCGCGACCATGAACCGCGAGCAGGTGCGCGGCCTTGTCCTCGATCTCGGCAGCCGCACTTCGCACACCGCGATCATGGCCCAGTCGTTAGGCATTCCTTCCGTCGTCGGGTTGCACGATGCGACCGAGACCCTGGAAACGGGCGCTCCCGCCCTGATCGACGGTTACCACGGTCTGCTCATCATTTACCCGAGCGAGGAGACGCTGCGCGAATACGAGGAGATCGTACGCCAGAAAGGCGTCATCGCGGAGAGCCTGACTCAGCTGCGCGAAACCAAGTCGACCACCCGCGACGGCCGCCACATCGTGCTCTCGGCCAACATCGAGCTGCCGGACGAAGTGGACGCGGTCCTGCGCAATGGAGCCGAAGGCGTCGGGCTGTATCGGACGGAATTTCTCTACCTGAACGAGACGACGCTGCCGACGGAAGAGGAGCAATTCGAAGTCTATCGCACCGTCGCGCAACGGCTCGCGCCCGATCCGCTCATCATCCGGACACTCGATCTCGGCGGTGACAAAGTTTCCGATGGCCTCGAAAGCAGCGATGAGCTCAATCCCTTTCTCGGCTGGCGGGCGATTCGTTTTTGCCTGGAGAACCTCGATATTTTCAAGGCCCAGCTGCGCGCCATCCTGCGGGCAAGCGTCTCGCCCAACGTGAAGATGATGTTTCCCATGATCTCGGGGCTGGATGAAGTGCGACGCGGCCTGGAGATCGTGGAGGAATGTAAAAGCGAGCTCCGCTCCGAGGGCCAACCATTTAATGACGACCTCGATATCGGAGTCATGATCGAGGTGCCGACCGCCGCCATCATGGCCGATCGGCTGGCCCGCGAAGTCGACTTCTTCAGTATCGGGACAAATGACCTGATCCAGTATGCGGTGGCGATCGACCGGACGAACGAGCGGGTGGCTCATCTCTACGCACCGAGTCATCCCTCCGTCGTTAGGCTGTTGAAGATGGTGGCCGATGCCGCTCATGCTAACGACATCTGGGTCGGGATTTGCGGGGAAATGGCGGGCGACGTCTTGTTCACGCCGCTCTTGCTCGGGCTCGGGATGGATGAACTGAGCGCGGGGCCGACCCTCGTCCCGCGGGTCAAAAGCGCGGTGCAGCGCCTAACGATGACGGAATGCCAGCGCCTGCTGGTGGAGGTACTGCAACTCGATACTCCCTCTGCCATCCTCGCGCGCTGCACCGAAGTGGCGCAAAGAAATTACCCTGAGTTGATCGGATAATAGGATCGAGCATTCGTCCTCGTGCTCGAACGAATCAGGAGCAGGAGCAAGCTAATCCTCCTCCTCCTCCTCCGATTCCGCGCCGGGTTCCATTTCCGGCTTGATTCCATCCTCTTCCATTTTGCGCAGGACGTCGCTCATGTCGTCGACTTCGTCCCAGACCTCCTGGCTGACGTAGATCTGCGCCTTTTGCTGTACCGCCATCGCGATGCAATCGCTCGGGCGGCCATCCAGCTCGATGATCTTTTTCTGCTGCAGCTCATTCTCCGCCCGGATGATCATGCGCGCGTAATAGGTCGCGTTTTTCAGATCGTTGATGATGACCCGCTCGACCCGCGCGCCGAGCGCGGTCATGAGGTGCGCCATGAGGTCGTGCGTCAGCGGCCGTTCTTTGACCGTCCCGCGCATGAACATGGTGATGGCGCTGCCCACACTCTGGTCGACGTAAATGATGAACACCTTGTCGGCATTGCCGAGGAAGACCGCACATCCGCCGCTCGTCGGCAGAACCGCGCGCACCTGCACTTCAATGACCGTTTTGTTCATCTAAAAAAACCGTATCAGAGCGAATTTGAAAAACAAGCCGGGCAGCCCGGAGAACCCCGGGCCGGCGCACATTGGCTGCATCCATTTCTCCACGGGGAACGGTTGCATTTCGATGCATAATCTGCCGATTGAATTTGCAGACTGGTGCCCTACACTGCGCGACGATGACGAAAGGTGACTGGGATGTGGAAGCCGCCAGCGCGACTTATAATGTCGAGGGCTGGGGCGACGGTTATTTTTCCGTCAACAGCGCCGGCAATGTCGCCGCCCACCCATTGAAGGAAGCGGGCGGTGTGATCGACCTGTTGGAAGTGGTGAATGAAGCGCGCGCACGCGGCCTTAGTTTCCCGCTTGTCATTCGCTTCCAGGACCTGCTCCGCCATCGCGTCGGGACGGTGAATCGCGCTTTCCATGCAGCAATGCAGGAGTTCGGTTATCACAGCCCGTATCGCGGCGTTTTCCCGATCAAGGTCAATCAGTTGCGCGAAGTGATCGAAGAGATCGTCGATGCCGGCGCAGAATTTCACTTCGGGCTCGAAGCCGGGAGCAAACCGGAATTGATCGCCGCCCTCGCGATGCACAAGGACCCGGAAAGCCTCATCATTTGCAACGGCTACAAGGACCGCGCTTTTATTCGCGCCGCGATGCTCGGGCGCCGGCTCGGCAAGTCAGTCATCATCGTGGTCGAGAAACTGGAGGAGTTGGAACAAACCCTCCGCATCGCCAAAGAGATGGGCGTCGAACCACACATCGGCATTCGGGTGCGACTGCACAGCAAAGGCGCGGGCAAATGGACCACGAGCGGCGGCGAAAATGCCAAGTTCGGGCTGAGCACGACGAACCTGGTCGCGGCGAGCGAGATGTTAAAAGCGCAAGGGTTGGCCCATTGTCTCAAGCTCGTTCATTTCCATGTCGGCTCGCAGGTGCCCGACATCTCGACGATCAAACGCGCAGTGCGTGAGGCAGCGCGCTATTACGCCAAGCTTTCGAAGATGGGCCACCAGCTCGGCTATCTCGATGTCGGCGGCGGGCTCGGGGTCGATTACGATGGCTCGCGCACCAGCTTCGATAGCTCGACCAACTACACCCTCCAGGAGTACTGCAACGACGTCGTCTACAACATCATGGAAGTGTGCGATTCGGAAGGCGTCGCTCACCCCGCGATCGTGAGCGAAGGCGGTCGCGCGATTGTCGCGCATCATTCTGTTCTCGTGGTCGAGGCTTTCGGCGCGATCGAGAAGGACGTGCCCTCGACCAAGATCGAAGCCACGGAGTCGGACCCGAAACCGTTGCTCGACATCCTCGACGTGAAGCAGAAACTGAAACGCGGCAACCGGCTCGAGACGTTGCACGATGCGCAGCAGATCAAGGAAGAGACCCAGCAGATGTTTAATCTCGGGCTCCTCGACCTGGAGTCGAAAGCCAAGATCGAATCGCTTTATTGGCAGCTGGCCCGCCAGATCGTCGCCCTGCACAAGGGACTGAAATATGTGCCGGAGGAAGTGAAGGAACTGGAGACTTCGTTAGGCGACCAATACATCTGCAACTTCTCGATTTTCCAATCCCTCCTCGATCACTGGGCGCTGGGCCAGCTTTTCCCGATCATGCCGATTCATCGCCTAACGACCCAGCCGGATCACCAGGGGACATTGGTCGACATCACCTGCGATTCCGACGGGAAGATCAACAAGTTTACCGATCTGCAGGATGTGAAGGACACCCTCCCCTTGCACAAGATCATTCCGGGCGAGCTTTATTATCTCGGGGTTTTCCTCGTCGGCGCCTACCAGGACATCATGGGCGACCTGCACAATCTTTTCGGTCGCGTGACCGAGGTCCATGTCTTCCTCGATGAAGACGAAGAATCGGGCTGGTATATCGAGGAAGTGATCGAGGGCAGCACGATCGGCCAGGTCCTGGCCTTGACGCAGTGGGACAAGATCGAACTCATGCGCTTGGTGAAGCTGCAGGTCGATGCCGCAATTAAGAGCGATCGGCTTAAGCCTAACGACGCCATGAAAATCCTGGCCGATTACGAGCGTGGCCTGCAGGGCTACACCTATCTCTCGCTCGATGGCGCCGCCGTTCCGCCGCCGAACGGGAACGCCGCCGCCCTCGCCCCCGCTGCCGTGGTGGCCGATCGCCGCTCCTAAAGGCGAGTGCTTCGCGCGCTACCGTTTGCGGCGGGCGAGCCAAACGCTCCGCCGATCGTCAGGCCAGAGGGAGCTATTGCAGATTGTAGATCTCGACCAGCGCCAGGCCCGTCCCGCCATCTTTGCCGCGCACGACTGCGGTGTAGTTGCCGGGCGCGAGAGAGCGGATGAGGGCGGCTTCGGCGTCGTTCGTCGGCGCGAGGCCAGTCGACTGGATGAGCAATTCCTGTTCGTCGCGCCAGTTGTCGTCGCTCCGGAGCAGGACGCCATTCCCGTCGTAAAGATCCAGGGTCGGATCGGCCAGCGGGTTAGCGACTCCGCTATCAGCCAACGAAGGGCCGATCGCCCTAACGACAACCGTTTCACTGCCGCCATTCCCGACAATGAAGCCGCCGATGAGCACATCGTCGCCGTTCTGGACGAGGCCGCGCACGCTGGTGTTCGCTAGGGTGGAGTGGGTTGCCGAATCCAGGTCGTAAGCTTCAACCAGGCCGATGCCAGTGCCGTCGTTCTGACCGCGCAGTATTACGGTATAGGTTCCGGGATCGAGCGTGGCGAGGATGGCCGACTCGAGATCGTCTGTCGGGGCGAGGCCCGTTGCCTCGATCTCGGTCTGCTGGGTCGTTTTCCAATTGTCGTTGCTCATGATGAGGACGTCGCCCTGGTAAAGCTCAAGCACCGGGTCGGCCAGCGTTCCGGCCAGGGGCATCCCATCGACCATGAGCGAAGGGCCAATTCCCCTGACGATCACTTGTTTCGCTTCGGTGCCATCGACGATCAGGCCGCCGATGAGGACGTTGTCCCCGGTCTCAACGGGGAGACGCGCGGACAAATTAAGCGACTGGGCCGCCGGCTCGGCTGTGCCATTCAGGAGATCGTAAGCAGCCGCGGCAATCTGGTAATGACCGGCGGTAGTGGGATGAATTTCGTCCCAGAAAAGATATTCGTCCGGGTCGACGCTGCTGTTGCCTTGCGAACTGTCGGTGATGTTGACGAAGCCATAATCCTCCGGGTTGGCCGCGAGGCGGTAAAAGAGTCCGTAAACGTCGAGACGATAGAGCGTGATGCTGATCGATTCTCCCGCGAGGGTGGCGACCGCGGTGTCGAGTTGAAGGTCGAGCTGCGCGCGGTAAGCGGCGGAAGCGGCACTCAGTTCGATCGCCTTGGCCGAATCGTCTTTGTAGTTGGGGACGAGACCAAGTGGCGGAACGTTAGGCACGAGAATGTAGACGGCCCCGGCCCGGGCCAACTGTTCCACCAACGCCGCCACTCGATCGGCGGTGCCGTTGACGTTCGCATCACTGTCGTCATCAAAGAGATCGTTCCCCCCACCCCAGATGATGTAGAGGGCAGCCGGGTCGACCGTGTTTGCGGCCAGGTAATCATCGACTTGTTTGCCAATGTTATCGACGGTCACGGTCAGCTGGCCTCCGACAAATGGATCGGGGTTGGAGAGAACCGTGGCCTCGCGCGTCCCGCTCTCGGTCGTCGCTCCGCCAAAGGCATAGTCGGTTCCGCCATCGAGGCTGTTGGTCGCGGCCGTGAGGCCGAGAAAATCGCGCGCCAGTTGCTCGTGCCATGTCCCAACGTAAGTGCCGGAGTTTGGGTCGGTGTCGGAGCTATTGGTAAAGCGGCCGTCGCTGTAATTATAATCTCCGCCCGGATAGCTGATGAAATAAGCGTCCTCCAGCCGATGCCGGATGTTGCCAACGTCAGACAAGCTGTCGCCAAAAATAATGACCTGGGTGAATGCCGGCACTCCCTGGCCGCAAAGACCTGAAGCCGAAGCCAGGATAACGGTCGCAATAAGAAGCGTGCAGAAGAGACGGAGACGAAGGAATGAAGACATAAATAAAGATCAGCGGGCGATTTCGGAGGAGTCGGAATGCCGAACAAGCGGCATTCCGCACGGCCAATTCCCGATCCCCAAAAAACCGGGCCGTTTAAACTGATTCGGAGGAGCGCAGCTGGTCGGTCGCTTTTTGTAGCGCGATTATCGAGCAAATCCCTTCGGCTACTGCAGGTTGTAAACTTCGACCAGAACGACCCCGCTGCCGCCATCCTTGCCGCGAACGACCGCGGTGTAATTTCCCGGCGCGAAGCGAGCGGACGATGGCCGCCTCGGCGTCGTCGGCCGGGGCCAGGCCGGTCGAGCGGATGAGAGACTCCTGCGCATCGCGCCAATTATCGTCGCTGCGGAGGGCGGCGCCGTTGGCGTCGTAGAGATCGAGGGTCGGATCGGACAATGGATTGCTCACGCCCACAGCAGCGAGAGAAGGACCGATCGCCCTGACGAGCACCGTATCGCTGGCGCCGTTGCCGATAATGAAGCCGGCGATGAGGACATTGTCGTCCGTCTGCACGAAACCGCGGGTGCTGGTATTGGCGAGGGAAGATTTGGCCGCGGGA
>JBKJNW010000252.1:0-4433 GCA_046593335.1 Chthoniobacterales bacterium
GCTGGATTTTTATGCCTTCGATGGCGGGCTCATCATCACGGCCGCGGACGGGCGGCGGTTCCTGATTAATGGCGCGGAGTTTCGCGCCCAGCCCTACACTCCGCCTAACGACGACTATTTCCGGCAGATCGAATTCATGGCGACGCGCTGGAACGGCGGCTATCACACGAAGGATTTTCTCACTTGGCAGATGATGCGGGAAGGAGGCTGGCTCGGATTTTATTCGGCGAAGGAAGCGGAGCAGGCCGGGAACGATGAATTTGGCGATCACCTGGCCAAGCCAGACGTGGTGCAGAACGAGGGCTCGAGAGCGCGCCGCACTTTCTGGACGGCGCGCATCGGTAAAACGAAAGAATTCACCGAGGGCACGCACGACCGGCTCTTTGAGGTGAAGCAGGTGCCGGGGGCGCCAGAGTATCTGGAAGGGGGACTGCTCATCCAGCCGGGAACGCGAAAGGCGCTGCGGCTGCAGGATCCGCCCGGGATCGTGGTCGTTCATCGCACCCGACTCGATGAGGAAGGGCGGGTCGCACTTACCCGGCTCGATGACAACCTGAAGGCGCAATGGACGGCGACGCTGCCCTTTCATGATCTGCGCAACCGCTTTCAATCGCCCGGGCACCTTCTCCTTTACGGCGTCGTGCAGGGAACGGTGAAAGGCGTGACCGGTTGGACCGAGCACCTCGTGGCGCTCGATCTGAGCAGCGGCAAAACGCAGGGCTGGAATGTGCAGGGAGAGCGGGCGGAGTCGTTAGCCGGGGCAGATTAAGCGTGTCGCTCCGACCCGGGCGTTGGCGCTGCCGATTGCGCATGCAACCGGCGTTCGAATCATCTGCATGCAATTGCGACATCTTTTTTGGTTAGGCGCGGTTTTTTTGTTCTCGAGCTGCGCGAGCATGCAGGTGGCCGACTTTTCGAGCGGGCGCCCCCTGCTCGATCCGACGCAGTATTTCAGCGGGCGGACGACCTCCTCGGGCGTGATGGAAAATCGTGGCGGCTCGCCCAGCAAACGCGTGACGACGCAGACGAGCGGTCGCTGGGTGGACGGCGTCCTCCTCCTCGAACAGGAACTCGACATTGGCGGCAAGAAGCAGCATCGCTCTTGGCGCATCCGCAAGCTCGACGCGCACCGTTTCGAAGCCACCGCCAACGACATGGCGGGGACAGCCCGCGGTAAAGCCGATGGCAACGTTTTTCATTGGAGCTTCACCCTGGTCCTCAGCCCGGGGAATCCGCTCTCCCGGATCCAGATGAGCCAGTGGATGTATTTGCAACCGGACGGCCGGACGTTGCTCAATCACACGACCATCCGGAAGTTTGGTCTTGTCCTCGCGCAGGTGACAGAAGTCTTTCAGCGAAAGTAGGCGTCGCCTTCCGAGCGACAGTCTTGAGGCGAGAAGGGTCTGATTCGCGTCGCAAATCCGATTCCTCGGACATGAAGAAGATATTCTTGTTCTTGTTCGCCACCAGTCTTTGCCTGGCCTCCGTCTTCGCGGACGAGAACATCAAGACCGTCCAAAACAAATTACGAGAGGGCGGATTCTATTTCGGGAATGCGTCCGGCGTTTACGATAGTGAGACCGCCGCGGCCGTTACCCGTTTTCAAATTCGACGCGGTCTCTCCATCTCTGGCCGGCTCGATCCGTCCACCGCCCAAGCGCTCGGTGTGGCGGCTACGACCACGGAGAATGCGGAGGCTTCCCCCTCCTCCGGCACCTGGCGGCGCCTGCGCAATGGCGACATGCAATTTCTCAAGAAACTCAATGCGGGCGAAATCGCTCCGCCGCCGCCGCCGACCGCAGCTTCGCCAGCACCGACCGTCGCGATAGTGACAAAGACAGTGAAGACTCGCACGCAAACGCGGCCCGCTGAGCCGCCGCCTCCGGCCGCGTCGCCGGAAAGGGCCGACGTTTACGGCAAGGAGCGTCTGCGCGATTACGTCGGCGCTTTTGTTCTGGCGGGGCTGGATCCGCAGATCGGGGCCGAGCTGGAATTTTTCGCCGAACGGGTGAACTACTTCGGGGAAGTCAGTGTGAACCGGCAGAAAATCCGGGCCGACTTGCTGCGCTACGATCGGGAGTGGCCGCAGCGCCGTTTCTGGCTGGCCGGGGAGGTGGCGGTCGAGCGCGAAGCGAGCGGGAATTTGCGCGTTACGTTTCCGCTGCGTTACGAGCTGCGCCATGGTCCGAAGCATGCCTCCGGGAAGGTGATCAAAACCATGCGGCTCCGGAAAACACGCGACGGCGATCTGGAAATCGTGGGGGTCAACGAGCGCAAGAGCTAGCGCTTGCGGAAGATGCGGGGCGCCGGTTTGGACCGGTCCCGGCGATAGCCAGTGATCTCACCCCGGATGGTGCGAGCGTCGACCCGCGTCAGGGCCTTTATCTGCGCCGGGCCGAGGAGCGGCCGGTGCGGGATATCGCAGAGATGGTTAGGCACAACCCAGATATTTTCCTCTGAGGTCATCCATTCATAGTCATCAAACTGGGTCAGATTCACCGGCCGGGAATAACGACGCAGGGTGCGTTCACCGCGGAGGTTGAAGTAGATGTGGAAATAACTCAGGGCGAGCTCGCGCAAGGTGCGGTAGACCGGTTCGCGGTAGCGGCAGCCGGTGAAGTTTGACTTCGCGATCGCGCCCCAATGGCCGCGCACTTTGAAGACGGCGATGACGTGGTCGGTGTCGTTAACCGCCTCGAGGTCAAGGAGCAGGGGAGGGTAATCAAGCGCGCGGAGGGCGGCGGCGGCGAAGGTGGCGCCTTCCAGGCAATGCGCGGTGCGTTCCCGCAGGACGACGCGCGGCGACCAGGCGGTGGGCGCGAGGTGATACGGGATTTCGTCCAGGAAACGCTGGATGCCGACCGGAGTTTTGAGCGCGCGCAGCTGTCGAATCTCGGATGGAGACATTGCCGGAAGCTCTAAACCGAAAGCGGGCAAACGGAAATAGAATGTCGCCAGGCGAGAGCGAACCGCGGCTGGGAATCAGGCAACTTTTTCCGACACTTCGTCCAGGCCGCGCTCGATCTTTTCCACACTCGGGCGCAGTTGGGTGAGGATCTCGTGTTCCTCCTCCGAGACGCGCTCGATGCGGCGGGCTTGCTTGCGCAAGCGGGTGAGCATCGCGTCCTGCCGCTTCGAGATCCGGTGCATCCACCAGAAACAGACGGGCCAGCAGGCGAGGCCGGCGACATTGACGAGATCGAAAAAAAGACGGCTACTCATGGGTCGAATGATCGGCGCGGTGGTTCTCGCTCACCTGATCATTCGAAGCTGCCGCGAACTTTAGCGGTAACGCCGGGGCAGAATTTCGCGTCTCAATCGAAGCGGTTGTCCTTGAAATGGCGCTTCCCCTTAAGCGCCTTGGCATACTCGTCGCGACTAAGAATGTTTTCGTCGAGCTGCACCTCCGTGCGACAAAAGCTCTGGAAGAAGGCAGCCACTTTCTCGGCCGAGTTCATCACTTCCTCCGTCAGATAATTGGCGTCGATGTTGATGCAGACCGCGCCGACCACGCCATACTCCGGTCGAACGATGGCGATGGTGGTGCATTTAAATTTTCGCGCCCCGAGATTGAGTTCGTAGTTCAATTTCTCCTCCTGCGATAGCTGCCGTTTCTTCAGGTCGATGACGAGATTGGTGGTGCCGTCGTGGAGATGGCGGCCGGTCACGTTATTCTCCAGCGCGACAAGAGAACGCGAAGGATTGGAGAGATCGTGCAGGAGGATTTCGATACCGATGTCCGGGAACGACTTGCCGATGAGATGAACGATGCGGGTGAAATTCTCCAAATATTCCCGGGTGTCGTCGGCGATTTTCTTGCCGTCGTAGCGGGCAAAAAGGCGCGCGTAAACTTGCTGCTCCGGCGGCTCGAGTTGAGCGCGGACGCTATTTTGTTCGCCGATGAAGATGAGTTGCCGCGCCGCCGTCGGGTCGAAGTTGCGCAGGAAATAGTGCATCCCGAGGCGGAAATCCTTGAGGCTAAACTCCGGGAAGTTGTCGCGGTTAATCGCGTAGGGATAAAAATCGTAATCCTCCAGCTTCTTGCCGAAGCGTTGACGCTCCTTGTATTTGCCCCAGAGAAAGCCGATCGCGAGAAAGATGGCGGAGACGATGATGGAGGCGATCACGTTGACCGTGACGTCGTTCCCAAATCCGCTGGCGGCGATGATCATGGGGGAAGGATAGAAGAAAAAGTAGAAGGTAGAAAGTAGAAGACCGAAGGCTAAGCTAGGCGCGATGAAAGCGATCCGAGTGGAAGAATTTGGCGAGCCCGGGGTAATGAAGCTGGTCGAGGTGCCGATGCTGGAACCGGGGCCGGGGCAGTTGCTCGTGCGGGTGGAAGCGGCAGGGGTAAACCCAGTCGAGACCTACATCCGGGCCGGCACTTATGCGCGCAAACCGGCTTTGCCTTTTACCCCGGGCAACGACGGCGC
>JBKJNW010000097.1:0-23684 GCA_046593335.1 Chthoniobacterales bacterium
GATAAAGCCCGGCATCGCCCAGGGCGCTGAGAAATTTCTCAGCTCGTCGGCTGAGGAGAATCAAATTGGGCATCTAGTCTTGCTTTGACCGCATCCCAGGTCAGCGGCTCCTCCATCTCGCTCAAGGCATCTCGTGCCGCTGAGAGGTCAGCGGCGTTTTCGAGAGCCTCGAGCTCCGCCAGGTCGTGGATGAGGGATAAGACCTGTTGTGCCCGTGACTCGGAAAGGCGCGCGAGGCTTGCCACCGCTTCAGAAATCTCCGTGTTGCTCACTCCTGCGAGCGTAGCGAACACGGTGAGCAAAAGCAACCGGACACGAAAAGCGGAACCGACGAACCAGCAGTGGAATTGTGACCACGGATGACACGGATGGGATGAAGTTGGGCTCTGGGATTTGAAAGCCCGGCCTTGGCTTCGCCTGCGTTACGGCCCCATCAGTGCAATCGGTGCCGTAACGGATGCGAAGCAACGGCCGGGTTTTTAAATCCGTGGTTAATCGCCCTCCCCAGCTCGACAGAGTCTCGCTCCACCGCTTTCTGGCGGAGGACGATTTGGCGACGGTGATCTTCCCCATCGGTGCAATCCGCGTAATCCGTGGTTTAAGCGCTTGGGGTTAACAGTTTTTCTCAAATCTGGGACGGCGGCAGGGTGTCGGCATGGTTCTAGCTTTTTACGCTCTCGTGCTGGAACACACATTATCCGAAGAGGAGCGTAGCCAGATCGTCCAGACGATTGAGATGTTTGAGGTCATTACTCAAACGCAGCAGGACGATTATCAATCGCTCGAGATCCTCAAGGTGGCTTACCAAAAGCTCGGCAAGACCGAGGAGGCACTCCGCATTTCTCGCCGCCTCGCCGAAGCGTATCACGGGGTCGGCTCTTTCTCTCTTGCGATGCAGGAATGCGAGGCGGTCCTCGCGATCGAACCCAACGCGCCTGAGATCGTGGCCATGCTGGGCGAGATCGAGGCCAAACTGCAGCAGGCCGGCCACACCAAGGCCCAGGCCGGCGCCCATAACGCGCTCGTCGCGGAATACACCGCGGCCACGCCCTCGGCCGACAGCGGCCTGCTCGAAGTCGGCGGACGCAACGCCGGCCAGGGACGCAAACGCGCCCAGCTGAAGGATGCGGAGCAGGGGAATGATCAGCTCGCGAAATTTTTGGTTCTCCAGCAGATGTTTCCGGAGGACGAGGTCAACGCCGCGCTCGAGGCGGTGAAGGAATCGAACAAGGCGATGACGGGCCAGAGGCTGGCCAGCTCGCTCCTCGATCGCCTCTGCAACGGCAATAACGAAAAGATGGAGGCGGTGCTCTCGGCTTTGATCGACCGGACCAAGTTCGCCTACGTGCCGCTGGAATATTACGATATCGATCGGCAGGTGGTGCGGATGTTACCCGACGACCTGACGATCAACCGGCTCTTTGTGCCGTTCGACCTGGTCAGCCGCACCATCATGGTCGCGGTCTGCAACCCCTTCGACGCTGAAGCGCGCGAGGCGGTGCAGCAGTCGCTCGATTACACCGTCATGTGGTACCTGGCGAAGCCGTCGGTCATCATCAAGACGCTGCAGGACATCTACAAGCTGGAGTCGAAATGAGGAGCAAGTCTTTCGGCGAACGCATCGCAGACGTCCTGATCGAGGACGGCCTTCTCTTGCCTAACCAGCTGGACGAGGCGATCACAATCCAGAAGCAGCAGGGCGGCCGGCTGCTCAAGATTCTAACCGACAAGCAATTTGTCAGCGACCAGGACATGGCCTTCAGCATGGGCCGCTGCCTGAACACGCCGCCGGTCAATCTGGCGAAAGTGCGCGTGCCGGAGGAGATCCTGAATCTCGTCCCGCGCGACATGGCCAAGACGCACAAGCTGATCCCGGTGGCGCGGCTCGATGGCAAGCTTTTCGTCGCCATGGCCGACCCGACCAACGTGCTCGCGGTCGACGACCTGAAGCGCCGGGTGCAGCTCGAGATCGTGCCCATGATCGCGACCGAACGCGCGGTGGGCGATGCGCTCAGCGGCGTGCACGCGGCCACCACCAACATGAGCGACGTGCTCAAGCAGGTCGCGGAGGAAGCGGCCAACGATGTCGAAGTGCAGGCGAACAAGCGCGAAGACATCGATCTCGATCGTCTCGCGACCGACAGCGAAGACGCGCCCGTGATCAAGATCGTGAACCTGATCCTGGCCCAGGCGATCAAGGAAAAGGCGTCCGACATTCACATCGAGCCTTTCCAGAAGACGCTGAGACTGCGTTACCGTATCGACGGCGAATTGATCGCGGCCGAGTCGCCGCCCAAGGCCCTCCAGCTCGCGCTCACTTCGCGTATCAAAATTTTAGCCGGCCTCAACATCGCGGAGCGCCGCGTGCCGCAGGACGGCCGCTTCCGGATCAAGGTGATGGGGAAAGAAGTCGATCTGCGTATCTCGATTCTGCCCACCTCGCACGGCGAGAAGGTCGTGATCCGTATCCTCGATAAGTCGGCGCTCGCCGGCAGCATCGACACCATGGGGATGGACGAGGAAACGGTCCGCCGTTTCCGCAAGGCGATCGACGCGCCGCACGGCATGATCCTCGTCACCGGCCCGACCGGTTCCGGTAAGACGACGACGCTTTATTCCGTCCTCCAGGAATTGAACAGCCCGAACTACAACATCGTGACGGTCGAAGACCCGATCGAATACGAGCTCATGGGCGTAAACCAGGTCGCGGCCCGGCCCGATATCGGTCTCGATTTCGCTTCCGCGCTTCGTTCCATTCTCCGGCAGGATCCGGACATCGTGATGGTCGGCGAAATTCGTGACAACGAAACGGCCGACATCGCGGTCAAGGCGGCCCTGACCGGCCACCAGGTCTTGAGCACGTTGCACACGAACGATGCCGCGGGCGCGATTGCGCGACTCGACGACATGGGGATCGAGCCCTTCCTGATCTCGAGCTCGGTCATCATGGCCTGCGCGCAACGACTCATCCGGCGGGTCTGCAGCAATTGCCGCGAAGAATTTATCCCGGAGCCGGAAATGTTTAATCGCCTCGGGATGGAGCCAGCGGAAGGCGCCGTTTTTTACCACGGGATCGGCTGCGATCGTTGCAAAGGCCGCGGTTACTCCGGCCGGGCCGCGATCATCGAAGCGCTCCCGGTGAGCGAAGCGATTCGGCGTCTGATTATCAAGCGCGCCTCGGCCGCGGTGATCAAAAACCAGGCCATCTCTGAAGGCATGAAAACTTTGCGCATGGTCGGGATCGACAAGGCCATGGAAGGCATCACCACGCTGGAGGAAGTCTGGCGCGTTACCGCTGAGGATCACTAGAATGAACCTACCGTTTCTCCGTTATTTTAGTTTCAAGAAGGACAAAGGCTCGGGCGAGGAAGGGGGCGGTGTGGCCGTTGCCTCGCGACCCATCACCGCGATCGAGAAGCCGGCCTCGGAACGTTTCGGCAAGACGGTCATGCCTAACGTCTCCCGAACCATGGGCAGCGGCGATGTACTGGCCACTTTCCCGATGGCGGTGCCGGTGGGCAATCCTTCCCCCATGCCGGGGATGGGGTCCGGCCCGCGCAAGATTTCGTTAGGCGGAAATGGCAGCATTGCAGTGGCGCCGAAAGCGGAAGCGGCCGCGCCGGTAGCCGAGCGCACGATCGCTCTGCAACTGGCCGACCTTGTCCCGCTTTTCCCGGCGGGTGTCTTGCAACCGACGCCGGTCGATCCGGAAAAGCGCGTTCTTTTCAAGGCTTCCGAACTGGAGCGCGGCATGGCGAGCGGTCGCCCGACCGTCTTGCTCCGCTCTATTTTCCAGCAGGCGCCGGATTTTTTTGTGAACGGCGTCCCGGCGAGCGACGTGCGCGAAGTAGCCCTGCCCTTCGGCAAGGTGCTCGAGCAATTTGCCGCCTTCCAGGTCCGTCCCGACCAGCAGATCGTCGAATCGGTGCCGCAGGTGGAAACGCCTTTCCTGAAGATGACGATCGAGGACGGCGAGCGCTTCGGAAAAGCTTCCGCGCCAATCCCGGCGCCCGCGCCCGCAACCCCGGCTGCGATCGAACCGGAGGCAGCGCCAGTCGCCACCGCCGCGCCCGCGCCCGAGGCTCCCGCCGCGCCTGAAACCATTCGTCCGCTCCGGCTCACTGTGCCTAACGAAGCCGCGCCCAGCGCGCCTGCGCCCAAAGCATCCGCTGCGTCCGCGCCGGCTCCGCTCGCGGCGAAGAAGATTTCACCGAACGGAATGGGCGCGCCCGCCTCTGAGAGAGTTCCAGCCTCATGTGGGCCGTCCGTTCCCACCCCATTGCCCTCGCCCTTCGCGCCGCCGCCGCCGGTGCGGATCCCGTTCAAGGTCAGCCCGCCCTCGAACGATCTGCGCAAGAGCGACGAGTCCGCGCCGTTGCCGAAGCCGGCCGCGGTCGCTTTCTCGTCCAACGGGCCGCGTGTCCGGCTCCCCTTGCGCACTGTCCTGCGCGGCCTTTCGCCTTTCCAGTTGGCCGGCTCGGTCGAGACCGTGCCGGAGACGGCGACGGTTGAGATTCCCTTCTCCATCATCGAGCCGCAGTTGTCGTTAGGCCGGATCGCCGTTTCGCCGACGCAATTCCAGGCGGCGCTGCCGGAGGAATTTCGCGCCCTCTTCAAAGTCGAGGCGGAAGACCAGCCAGTCCTCCTGCCGCTCCAGGAAGTGCTGCAGAATTTGCCTAACGAAAGCCTGCAGCTCCGGGGCGACCAGGAAGAAACCGTGCTCACAGAAACTTTTGAGACGCCCTTCAGCGCCAAGGCGGCGGAGGACGCGGCCAGAATGAAGGTCGCCTCCGGCCCAATCGCCAAACCGGCTGCCGATGTAGCGGCGGCCGTGTCGGCCGCACCGGTTGCACCCGAACCCATAGCCGCACCCGTGCGGGCACCAAAAATTTCCGCGGCGGTAGCCGAGTCTCCAACCCCGGCCGCGCGCAACGCGCTCCAGGTCGCCTTTGATACCGACGAAACGCTCGACGCCAAGGCGATCGTCGCGCACACGAGCAAGCTCCCGGGCGTCGGCGCCTGCGCGATTGTTTTCTCCGACGGGCTCAGCCTCGCCGGCAATATCCCGGCCGAATACCAGACCGAAGCGCTCTGCGCCCTGGCCCCTTCGATCGTGAAACGGATCAACGACCAAATGGTCGGGGCCAGTCTCGGACCGCTCAACGGCATTACCCTCTACTGCGCCAAGACGCCGGTCAGCTTTTTCGCCCACGGCAACATTTGCCTCGCCGCCCTCCATTCGGCGGGCGAAATCGCGGCCGAAGTGCGCGCTCGCCTCAGTTGTGCGGTGCGCGAACTCGCCCGGATGTATGCCGATCCTGCCTAACGCCTAACAAACACTATGTCCATCATCAACTACGCCAGTCGCGAGATCCAATTCAAGATCGTCTATTACGGGCCTGCGCTTTGCGGCAAGACGACCAACCTCGCCTATATCCACGAGCGGATCAGCCCGGCCCACCGGGGCGACCTCGTCTCCCTCGCGACCGCGGCCGACCGCACCTTGTTCTTCGATTTTCTCCCGCTCAACGCGGTTGTGATCAAAGGCTTCGTGACCAAATTCCAGCTCTACACCGTGCCCGGCCAGGTGATTTACAACGCCACCCGCCAGCTTGTCCTGCGCAGTGTCGACGGCGTTGTTTTCGTGGCCGATTCACAGTGGGAAAAAATGGAGGAAAACGTCGAGAGCTTCAAAAACCTCGTGGAAAACCTGGCCCAGCAAAATCTCTCGATCGACGAGATTCCCTACGTCGTGCAATACAACAAGCGCGACCTGAATAACGTCGCGCCGATCAATTATCTCGAGTTCCTGATGAACAACCGCAAAAAGCGGTCGCAAAGTTTTGAGGTCGTCTCCAGCACCGGGCAAAATGTGTTCGCCTCGCTCAACGCCGTCTCGCAAATGCTCCTGCACAAGTTCAGCAAACAGGGCGAAGCCGCCTCGAGCGGAGCGGCCGCACCCGTCGCGGTGCCGGTCGAGCCGCCCGCCGCGCCCAAACTCGCTGTCCAGGCCACGTCATGAACTGCATCCCGGCCCTAACGATCGAGAACGTCGCCAATCTCGATGGCATCCTGGCGGATTTCCTGACCAAGTCGGACGCCGAGCTGACGGTCGTGATCGATCGCGGCGGCAACGTCATCTCGCAATACGGCGACGTCGCGGTCATGGACGTGACGATCATCGCCGCCCTCGCCGCGGGTTCGTTTGCCGCGACCAAAGAGCTGGCCCGCCGCATCGGCGAGGTCGAGTTCAACGCGCTCTATCACCAGGGTAACGGGAGCCATATTTTCATGAACTCGGTCGACGACGACACGATCATGATCACGGTTTTCGGACCGCGCACTACGGTCGGGCTCGTCCGCTTTTATTCCACCGCGACGGCAGCGGCGGTTTCCGAGCTTTTGAAATCCTTCGATCGCAGTGGCGCCCAGGGGTTCACCTTCGACGCCGCCGACGTCAGCGCGACGGTCTTCGTCGACCGTTAGGGAGGGAAAATTCGAAATCCGAATAACGAAATTCGAAAGAAATTCGAATTCGGCAAAGCTGAAAAGGTTCAAAGTCCTAAGCCAGCTTCGAAAGTCATTTCGAATATTTTCTAATTCAGAAATTTCAGTAATTGTTTCGAATTTCGATATTCGGATTTCGAATTTTGGATAAGTTTCCCCCGCTTTATGGCGGTTCAATTCAGGGATTACTACGAAACGTTAGGCGTTTCTAAAACGGCCACGGCCGACGAAATCAAGAGCGCGTTCCGCAAGCTCGCGCGCAAGCACCATCCCGACGTGGCGAAGGCGAAGGAGAAAGCGGCGGCCGAGGAGAAATTCAAGACGATCAACGAGGCCTACGAGGTCCTGAGCGACCCGGAGAAACGGGCGAAATACGATCAGCTCGGGGCCAATTGGAACCAGCCGGGCGGATTCCAACCGCCACCCGACTGGGGCCGCGGTGGGATGCCAGGCGGTGGCGGCGGATTTCGTCGGCATCCGGGCGGCAACAGCGGTGGGGTCGAGTTTGAATTTGGCGGGACTGGGTTCAGCGATTTTTTTGAGGCCTTCTTCGGCGGCGGTCGGGGCGAATCGGCTTTTGGCGGCGGCGGCGGTTTTGGCCGGCGGCCGGCGACGGCGGAGCGGGGACAGGACGTCGAGGCCGACATCATGGTCACGCTGGAGGAAGCGCTTCACGGTTCTACCCGGCAGGTTTCCCTGCGCCGGAGCGATTCCGAGAAAGTGGAAACCTACCAGGTCAAAATCCCGCGCGGGGTGCACGAAGGACAGCGCATCCGGCTGGCGGGGCAGGGGGAGCCGGGCACGCAGGGCGGAAAAAAGGGCGATCTCTTTCTCCGGGTGCGCCTGGCGCGACATCCCGATTTTTCGGTCGAGGGCAACGACCTCGTGCACGAGGCAACGCTCACGCCCGCGCAGGCGGTGCTCGGTACGGAAGCGGAGGTGCCGACGCTGGAAGGCTTTCGCAAGCTCAAGATCCCGGCGGGCACCCAGGGCGGCCAACGCTTTCGCCTGCGCGAGCGCGGACTACCGACCGCTAACGGCGGTCGCGGCGATCTTTATGTGCTGACGCAAATCGCGATCCCGAAAACTCTGAGCGAAGCGGAACGCGCGCTCTGGGAGCAATTGGCCAAGCCCCAAGGCGACGCATAAATAATGTGGAAAATGTGGGAGGGGCCTTTGCGCCCCCGATGGGCGAGTGCGTTGATCGCACGGATCGGAGGCACAAAGGCCCCGCCCACATTGTCCGGCGAAGCGCTTGCCCTGCAATTGGGATTCCCTTAAACCACGGAGATGAAAATTTCCCTGGGCTCCGATCACGCCGGCTTCCGTTACAAGGAGAAGATCAAAGAGCTTCTCCTCTCGTTAGGGCACGAGGTCGAGGATTTCGGGACGACGAGCGAAGAGCCGGTGGATTATCCGAAATTCATCCGCCCGGCCGCGGAAGCGGTGGCGCGCGGCGAATGCGACCGCGGGATCGTCCTCGGCGGCTCAGGCAACGGAGAGGCAATGGCGGCGAACAAGGTGCGCGGAGTCCGTTGCGCACTCTGCTGGAACGAGGAGAGCGCGCGGCTATCTCGCCAGCATAACGACGCCAACGTGCTGTCGTTAGGCGAGCGGATGATGCCGGAGGAACTGGCGCTCCAGATCGTGCGCATCTGGCTCACGACCGAATTCGAAAACGGCCGGCACAGCGCGCGCATCGCACAGCTCGATCTGTAGACGTCGCCCTCAACGAGAGAGCACCGGTGGAGGCGCTTCGCAGGGCGAAGCGTCTACACCGCGAACCAGACGCTGAGCAGGAAAACCGCGCTGACGAAGGCGTTGCTCTGGAAAAAGGCGCGATTGATTCCGGCCAGGTCGAGCCGGGACGCGCTCCGGTGTTCGTAGACCAGGGCGCCGGCGACCAGCGCCATCCCGCCGAAGTAAATCGCGCCTAACGACGCCACGAACCCAAAAGCGACGAGGGCGGCGAACATGGCGAGATGAAGAAGCTGCGCAAGCCGGAGCGAGTGTTCGATTCCGAGCCGGACGACGAGGGAACGAAGGCCCTCGCGCCGATCGAACTCGAGATCCTGGGTCGCGTAAATCAAATCGAACCCGGCCACCCAGGCGATGACCCCGGCGCCGAGGAGGAGCGGAGCGAAAGCGAGCCGCCCGGTGGCCGCGATCCATGCCCCAGCGGGCGCAACGGCGAGGGCGAGTCCGAGAAAAAAATGACTGGCGGCGGTGAAGCGTTTCGTCAGCGAGTAAAAGAAAATGATGGCGAGGGCGAGGGGCGAAAGCAGAAACGTCGTGTGGTTGATGGCCGCCGCCGTCGCGATGAATGCGGCCGAACTCGCCGCCAGCAGCACGCCGGCGGCAGGCCGCGAAACCAGCCGGTGCCGCTGCGCTGTGCGCGGGTTGCGCTGGTCCAGGGTCCAGTCCACAAGCCGGTTGAAGAGCATTGCCGCCGTCCGGGCAAAGATCATGCAAAGAAGAACGAGGGCGAGCAATCGAAACGACGGCCGGCCTTGCGTGGCGACGAGAAGAGCACCGAGCGCAAAGGGCAGGGCGAAGACGGTGTGGGAGAACCGGATGAGGCGCAGGAATCGGGTGAATCCGCTTCCCGCCGGAGGAGCGATGGGATCGATTGTGCTCGTCATCGCAGCAGGCCCTCCAGCCGGCCCCGCGCGTCGGAAAGAATCGGCGTCCCGTGCGCAAACAGGAGGCGCTGGAAAGGCCAGTCAAGCAGCCGGCGGAGCGAGCGGCGCATCTCTTTCTGGTCGGTGCAATATTTTGCCGGCAAAAAAGTGAAGCCGTAAGGCTCGAAATTAATCAGCGCGTCGCCCACGACCATGGTCCCGCCGTCATCCTCGAAATGAAAGGCGGTCTCGCCCGGCGCGCCGCCCGGGAGGGCGATAGAGGAGACTCCGGGGCTGATCTTAGCGGCGTCGGAAATTGGTCGGGCGACGCCGGGGGCAAATTCACCCGTGACGTCGGACGCGGCGTAAACGGGAGCCGCAAATTCCTCTGCAAACGCTCCCGCGGCTCGGAGATGGTTCGAGTTCGTGAGCAGGATCCCGGCGACGTCACTGGACCCGATTAAGGCCTGCAAAGCGGAGGGCTCCAGCGGGGTCGGATCGACGAGAAAAAAACCGGCCCCAGTTTGGACCGCGGTGGCGAAAAGGTCGGACTTCACGGCCGGATCATAGACCTGCCAAAAGGCGAGGGCAGGGGCGAGCTGGAGGAACTCAGAAGCCCGGGGCATGAGGAATAAATGAGGGGGAGAAGGCGGGTGGCACCGTAGCTGCTACAAAGAATATAATTACTAGAAACACCATATGATGACCTTCTCCTATCAAGCTCGCGATGGCGCCGGGAATATCGTAAACGGTATTCAAGACGCGATCAACGAGGACAACGCTGTCACTAGTCTCATGAGCCGCGGGCTCATGGTGCTTTCACTGCAGCAAAAAGCTGCTGCCACCCGCGTCAAAAACAAGGCCTGGACGGTCAAAGAAACCGACCTCGTCCTTTTCACTCGCCAACTCGCGACCATGATCGAGGCCGGCATTTCGCTCGTCCAGGCGCTGACCGCGCTTTACGAGCAGTGCGACGTGAAACGCCAGAAAAACCTGCGCAGCGTCATCAGTGACGTGACCGCCCGGGTCCAAGGCGGCGAAACCTTCAACGAAGCGATTGCAAAGCATCCGCGGGTCTTCAACCGGCTCTTCGTCAGCATGGTAAAGGCGGGCGAAGCGGGCGGTCTGCTTTCGGAGATTCTCGACCGTCTGGCCGGCTTCCTCGAAGCGAGCGCGCGGCTGCGGAAAAAGGTCAAGTCGGCCATGACCTACCCGGTCATCGTCATCAGCATCGCCTTTCTGATTACAACTTTCCTCATCGTTCGAGTCGTCCCGGTTTTCGGCGAAATCTTCAAGGATTTCGGCGCCAAATTGCCGGCTCCGACGCAATTCCTGATCGATCTGAGCGATTTCATTCGGGCGAAATGGTATTTCATGATTCTCGGGGCGGGGGCGGCCTTTTTCGGGCTTCGCTCTTTCCTGCGCTCGACCAAGGGCCGCCAGTGGAGCGACAAATGGAAGCTCAAGCTGCCGGTCTTCGGCCCGCTCATCCATAAGATCTGCATGTCGCGCTTCGCTCGGACGTTCGCGCAGTTGATCCGCAGCGGTGTGCCGATCCTCGAAGTGCTCGACATCGTCGGCGGCACCTCTGGCAACCATGTCGTCGAAGAAAGCATCAAGGGCGTCAGCACCGACGTCGAGAAAGGCGACAACCTTTCGGTCGCGCTCTCAAAGAAGAAGATTTTCCCGCCGATGATGCTGCGCATGGTCGCGGCCGGTGAATCGACGGGCCGGATCGATACCATGTTGGAGAAAATGGCCGACTTCTGGGACGAAGAGATCGAGGCCCTGCTCGACGCGCTCACCTCGCTGATCGAGCCCCTCCTGATCGTGTTCCTGGGCGTGATCGTGGGTGGCATCGTGATCGCGATGTTCCTGCCGATCTTCAAATTGAACGAAGTAGTTTCGCAGAGCAAAAGCTAGGGAGAAGCTTGCTCGACGAGAGGGAGGGCGGATCGCAAGGTCCGCCCTCTTTTATTTTCCCCCCGACTCTTTCTCCCTCCCGGTAGGGCGAGACTCTGTCGAGCCGGACCAACTGGAGTCGGACTCGTTAGGCAGCGCCATTTTCGAGATCGACCGCGAAAAATCTTGCTCGCGGCCCGAGTGTGCGAGACGAATCCTCCATGCCGGAGCTGGACGATTTCAAAAGCTCCGTCGCGCTCGTCGTTTCCAGTTGCGATGCCTTTTTCGATGCCTGGCGTCCCTTCCACGCTTTTTTCGAAAAGTTCTGGGGCGATTGTCCGCTCGAGATTTTCTTCCTCACGAACGACCTCCAGGTTCGCTCGCCCCGCCTGCGCGGGATCGCGCTCGGCGAAGATCGCGGCTGGTCGAGCAACATGCTCCGCGCTCTCGAGCAGATCGCGCATCCTTACGTGCTTTATTTCCAGGAGGATTATTTCCTGACCGCGCCGGTCGAGCGGGCGCGACTGGCGCGCGACTTTGCCGAGGCGATGGAAGCGGGGACCGACTCGCTCTGTTTCCGCGCGCGCTCGAAGTTTGATCCCGGCTTTCGACCATTGAACGACCGCTACGGCATAGTCCC
This sequence comes from Chthoniobacterales bacterium, assembly GCA_046593335.1. Taxonomy (GTDB): domain Bacteria; phylum Verrucomicrobiota; class Verrucomicrobiia; order Chthoniobacterales; family UBA10450; genus Palsa-1392. The sequence continues at coordinate 11,671 of JBKJNW010000097.1, forward strand.
GCTCGATTCCGAAGGGCGCACGCGCTGCCAGGTCACGCTTTGGAAACGGAGCGCGCTCCAGTCGATCCTGCGCGAGGGCGAGACGGCGTGGAATTTTGAAGCGCGCGGCAGCGCCCGGACCCAGGAGATGAAGATCCTTTCCTACGCCAGCCGGGAGAATGCGCCGATTCGCTACCTGATGTCGGCTATTTCGCGCGGGCTTTGGATGCCGGAAGCGATTGAGCTCTGCCGCGCCGCGGGCGTAACGATCGACCCGTTTTTCCGCCCGGTTTTTCCCGCGCGCTCGTGGCAGCGGCGTCTGCGCCGGGCGCTGGGCCGGGCCCGGCTCCGGCGTGCTCTCGCCGCGCAGAGAGGCAAGCCGATCGAACTGGCATGAGGCGGATCGTGAGATGGAATGTGAGCGGCCGCGCGCGCCAGCTTTCGGGCGGCGACGCGATTCTCGTCTCGATCCCGAAAAGCGGTCGCACCTGGGTGCGAACTTTTCTCTGCGCCTACTTTTGCGAAAAAGCCGGGCAGCCATTTTCGCTCGAGCCCGAGCAGTTTCCTGGCGTGCCGCGCATCGTTTACACGCACGATCTTTTTGAGCAACGGACCAAAACCGACCGTTGGGATAAGATCCGGGGGAAATATCTGATTCCGCCCCGCGAACGAACTCGCCGGCCGATCATTCTCCTCGCGCGCGATCCGCGCGATGCCTTTGTCTCGCTCCACATTCAGCTCACCCGCCGGACGAAGGAAACGCCGGACGAGCTCAAACAAAAGAGCGCGACTGAGCTGCTGCGCGACTCGGCTTTTGGGATTCGCTCCATGATCGAGGTCATGAATTGCTGGCTCGCGGAATGGTCGGCCCGTCCCGATTTTTTACTCCTGCGCTACGAAACTCTGCGGCAGGAACCGGCGCCGGGATTTCGGGCGCTTCTGCAGCTCCTGGGCGAGCGGCCAGTGCAGGAAGACGCTTTCGCTCACGCCCTGCGGTTTTCCGATTTCGGTCATATGAAAAAAATGGAGGACGCGGGCGCATTCGAATCCAAGATCCTGCGCGCGGGTGATACGCGAGATCCGGAGTCCTTTAAGGTGCGGCGCGGCAAGATTGGCGGCTTCGAGGATTACCTCGCGCCGGACGACCAGGCTTACGCCGCCGCTGCCCTGCAAAAGCTCGATCTCCGCTTCGGGTACACCGGGACTTGAATCAGACCCACTTTAATATCAGTCCCGAAACGAATTAGCACTGTGGCCATCGACGATTTCAGCTCCGCTGTCCCTCCCAGCGGTCTGGAGGAGTTGAATCGCGCCATCCTCGAGTCCGCTCTCGATTGCATCATCACGATGGATGCGGCCGGGGTGGTGCGGGAATGGAACCCGGCGGCCGAGCGGACCTTTGGTTATTCGCGCGAGCAGACGGTCGGTCGGGAGTTGGCAGAACTGATCATCCCGCCGGAATTGCGCGAGCGACATCGCAAAGGGCTGGCCCATTATCTCAGCACCGGAGAGGGTCCGGTCATCGATCGCCGCATCGAGATCACCGGCCTGCATGCCGACGGGCGGCGGCTTTTAGTGGAACTGGCGATCACGGCCATTCATCTCGCCGAAGCCCCGATGTTTACCGCCTACCTGCGCGACATCACGGAGCGGGTGCGGGCCGAGCGCCGCCGCGACGCGCAATACGCGGTCGCGAGTCAGTTGGCCACGGCTCGCCGGATCGAGGAGATCGGGTCGCGCGTGATCGAGACGATTGCCCAAAGTGGGAGCTGGATTTACGGCGCCCTCTGGTTGCGCGACCCGAAGGACGACAACCTGCGCTGCCATTCCGTCTGGCACACCACGGCACCCGGCTTGGAAAAATTCAGGGAATTTTCGCGCGCGCTCGTCTTCTCCGGAGGAGGGAGTTTGCCTGGCCGGGTCGTCGTTTCGGGCAAGCCGACCTGGATCTTTGACGTGAAAAAAGACTCCGCTTTTCCCCGGGCGAGGGCAGCTGCGGAAGCCGGGTTGGCCGGCGCTTTTGCTTTTCCGCTCCGAGCCGGGGAGGAAATGAAAGGCGCGCTGGAACTCTTCAGCGCCGAGCCGGGACAGCCGGATGAGGATCTGCTTCTCCTCGTCGATTCGTTAGGCAGCCAGATCGGGCATTTCATCGCACGCCGCCAGATCGAAGCCGAACTGGAGCGGCAAAAGGAAGTGGCGGAGGCAGCCAACGCCGCCAAGGACCGTTTCCTCGCCACCCTCAGCCACGAACTGCGCACCCCGCTCACCCCGGTGCTGATGTGGGCTGGCGGCATGTTGTACGATCACGATCTGCCCGCGGAGCTACGGGAGGGTTTGCAAATGATCGCGCGCAACATCGAACTCGAGGCGCGCCTGATCGACGACCTGCTCGATCTCACCCGCATCGCGCGCGGCAAGCTGCGTCTCCAGGTTCAAAAAACCGACATTCATGAAGTGTTGCGTCATGCGGTCGAGATCGTGCGAGAAGGTGGTTGCCCGCCAGACTTCGATCTGGCGCTGGAACTTGGTGCGACCCAGAACGAGATGTCGGGAGACCCGACTCGGTTGCAGCAGGTCTTTTGGAATCTCCTGCGCAACGCGATTAAATTTACCGGGCCGGGCGGCCGGGTCGTGTTGCGCTCCGAGAACCGTATGCCGGACGCGATCACGATCGCAGTCAGCGATACCGGTTCAGGGATTGCCCCGGAAAATCTGAGCAAAATTTTCGACGCCTTCGAGCAGCTGAGCCAGCGGAAGGAAGGCCTGGGACTTGGGCTCGCGATCAGCCAGGCGATCGTCGATCTGCATCACGGAAAGATTCGCGCGGAGAGCGCCGGACTCGGCCACGGGGCGACTTTCATCGTCGAATTGCCGACGGCGGGCGCAGCCCGGTCTTCCTAGGTCGTCGGAACTTTGCCCGGGCGAAGAGGGCGGCGCGGTTGCGCGCGCCCGCTCCTTTTTCGAGGCGAACCGAAGCGCCAAAAATATCCAAAAAAACTTATTGCTATCTCTACTTGCGCGATAGAGTATCGAATCCATACCAAACGAGTAGACATTAAAGACCGTATGAAAAATCTAAAATCAATTCTGGCGGAAGCGGTGCGGGTTCTCGGAGTGATTGTCTTCTGGTCCGTGGCGCTGCCCACCACCGTTCTCCTTTTTCCGGTCGCGGCTCTTTGCCACGAGACGGCAATCCTGCTCGCACGCGCAAAAATGGGAGTGGCGGTCTTCCGCACTTCTCCCATCGCGGTCTGAATTCGCCTTCGGGTCTCGACCGTCAAAGTCGATTGATCACCTCGAAAAGATGAACCTTTCGAAACGCAGCGAATACGCCCTCCGCGCCCTGATCGATCTCGGCCTCGCTCGAGAATTGGGCCGGCCCATCCTGCAGGTCACTGAATTGGCTTCGAAAGAAAAGCTGCCGATCAAGTTTCTCGAGCAAATTCTGACTCAGTTGCGCGTGGCCGGTTACGTCGAAACGAAGAGAGGCAAACACGGCGGCTATGCGCTCGCCAAACCCGCCTCTCGAATCAAGCTCGGCGCGGTCATCCGCCTGCTCGATGGCCCGCTCGCTCCCATTGCCTGTGTCAGCCAGACAGCTTATGAGCGCTGCACCTGCCCGGACGAAGCGCATTGCGGCCTGCGCATGCTGATGCTCGACGTGCGCAACTCGATCGCGCGCATCCTTGACCGAGCCACTCTCGGGCAAATCGTAGACATCACTCTGCGCAAGATGCGGCGAGACAAAGTGACGGTTCCTTTCGCCCGCCAGTCTTTTGGCCTGAACGATCTCCTGCCTCTCGCCGCGCCCAAGAAACGCCCTCGCGCCTAACGATCATGAAAAGCAGCTGCCCAGGCCGTATTTCCGGCAAAACAACTTCATCTTTCGGCCTGCGCTGGACTATCGGCGTCGCACTACTCTTCCCTCTTTCCCTCCGGACAAAGGCGGGGAACGAAACCGTTCCCCAATCTCCTGCCCCGGCGATCGAGAAGAAGGCCGCTGACGACAGTCTGCTCAGTTTCTGGGATGGCAGATTGACCTTCGACCTCGAGGAACGGATCCGGGCGGAAAGCCGGGAGAATAATCGGGACTTCAACTCATCGGCACACGACGACAACGACGACTCCTGGCTGCTCAATCGCTTCCGGCTCGGCCTGGCCTTCAAGCCCGTCGCGTGGCTCAAGCTCTACGGCCAGACGCAGGACTCGCGCGAAGCTTTCTCCGATCGCGCCAACATCCCGGGCATTCGCGGGGCGGAAGGCGACGATACCTTTGATCTGCGGCAAGCCTATATTTCGTTAGGCGACAGCAAACGCTTTCCGCTTCTCCTCACGGTTGGCCGCCAGGCGATCAGTTACGGCGACAACCGGCTGGTGGCAGATTCCAAATGGGGCAACATCGGCCGCACTTTCGACGGGATCCGACTGCGCTTTGAGGAACCTCATTATTGGTTCGAAGGCTTCGCCATGCGTCCGGTGCAGATCGAGCGTCATCATTTCAATGAGAGTGACTCCGCCGATAACTTTTTCGGCGGCTACTTCTCGACTGACCTCATCCCGAAACAAACGACCGACTTCTACGTCTTTTATCGCCACAAGGACGATAACCAGCCGGACCTGGATCCAACGAACAAGATCGATCCCGCGGGGACTTGGAATGGTCCGGCGGCACGCTTCGCCACCATCGGCGCCCGGGTGAAATCGAAGCCCGACGCATTCGAGGGTTGGGATTACACCGCGGAGTTTGTTTATGAATTCGGAGACGTCTACGCGAGCGATCTTAACTCCGTGCGTTCCGAACTGAGCGCTCTCGCGCTTCACGCGTCCGGAGGTTACACGGCCAAGAATCCCTCCTGGAAGCCGCGCGTCGGACTCGAGTATGACTTTGCTTCAGGCGATGGGAATCCGGCCGATCGTGAATCGGAGAGCTTCCAGAATCTTTTCCCATCGAATCACGAGAAGTATGGCTTCATGGATGAATTCGGCTGGCGCAACATTCATGACCTGCGAGTGCAGGCAAACGCCAAGCCGATCAAGAAGCTAGACCTGGAGTTTGACTTCCACGCTTTCTGGCTCGCGGATACCCACGATTACTGGTATCGCAGCAATGGCATCTCAGCCCTGAGAACTAAAACTCCGGATGGCCGAGACGTGCGAACCATCGGCGCCCGCAGCTTCGCGGGCACAGAAATCGACCTGACGGCGACGTACGAGTGCAGCAAGAACGTCAAGCTCCAGGCCGGCTACAGCCATTTCTTCGCCGGTGCCTATCTCGCCGATACCGGCTCCTCGTCCGACGCCGACTTTGGCTATGCCATGACCACCTTTTCCTACTAACTCAATCCGAATTCCAACAATGAAAATACCAACAGTTATCGCCGCCGTTCTTTTGCTTACGCTGACCACTTTGGCGTATGCCGGGGATAAGGTCACTCTTCGCTTCGGCCATTTCCCGAACATTACCCACGCGCAGGGCGTCATCGCGCACGCCTTGTCGCGTCAGGGGAAAGGCTGGTTTGAGCAGCGGCTTGGACCCGGGGTGGAAATCCAATGGTTCACCTACAACGCAGGACCGTCTGCGATGGAAGCAATCTTCGCGGGGTCGCTCGATCTTACCTACGTCGGTCAGGGGCCATCGCTGAATGCGCACTTCAAGTCCGAGGGCGAAGAGATTCGCGTGATCTCGGGCGCGGCCACCGGCGGTGCGGCGCTCGTCGTCCGACCGGACGGCGCGATCAAGACGCCCGCGGATTTTCGCGGTAAAACAATCGCGAGCCCGCAGCTCGGGAATACGCAGGATATCTCGTGCCGCGCGTGGTTGAAGGCGCAGGGCTTCAAAGTCACCCAGCTCGGTGGCGAGGTGAAGGTCTTGCCGGTTGCAAACCCGGACCAACTGGGAGCCTTTCAATCCAAACAAGTCGATGCCGTCTGGACGGTGGAGCCGTGGGTCACGCGCCTCGAACGCGAGGCACAGGGCAAGGTTTTCCTCAATGACAAAGACGTGCAAACGACCTGGCTGGTCGCGAGCACAAAGTTTCTGGAGAAGCAGCGCGAGCTGGCGCGCAAGGTCGCCGCCGCTAATGTGGAACTGACCCAGTGGATCCAGGCCCATCCGCAGGAAGCGCAGCAGATTCTGGCGACAGAGTTGAAGGAAGAAACCCGCAGCGCGATTCCGGCGGAAGCCATCGCGCAGGCTTGGGGAAGGATCAAGTTCTCGACCGAGGTCTCGCCGCAGCTCCTGAGCAAGGCGGTGCAGGACGGCAAAGACGCCGGTTTCTTCAAGGGCGCGACCGACACCTCGAAGCTGCTCGCCACGCCCTAACGAACATGGATTTCACCCAAATATTCGAGATCCCACCGAGCGCCCGCCCGACCGTCCAGGAGGAACTGGAGCTCGTTCCGCCGAGCAAATTGCGGGTCGAGAATATCTCCAAGACTTTCAAGTCGCGCACCGGCCTGGTAAAGGCGCTCGATCGCGTTAGCCTGAAAGTGAACGAAGGCGAATTCGTCTGCCTCGTGGGGGCGAGCGGCTGCGGCAAGTCGACTTTATTGAACATCATCGCCGGCTTGGAAAAACCGGACGAAGGAACAGTCACCGCCGATGGTCAGCCAGTCACGCAGCCGGGGCGCGAGCGTCTGGTAATGTTCCAGGAGGCGGCGCTTTTTCCCTGGCTCGATGTGCTCGGCAATGTCCTCTTCGGGCTCAGGCTAAAACCGAACCTAACGAGTAAAGACCGAAAGGATGTGGCTCGTTATTACCTGGAACTGGTCGGCCTGACGAAATTCGAGCGGGCCAACATTCACGAGCTCTCCGGCGGGATGAAACAGCGCGTCGCCCTCGCCCGCGCGCTCGCGCCTAACCCGCGCATGCTGCTGATGGACGAACCGTTCGCGGCCCTTGATGCCCTCACGCGCGAGCAGCTCTACGGCGATTTGCAGAAGATTTGGGAAGCGCGCCGCAAGACAATCATCTTCGTTACCCATAACGTGCGCGAAGCGGCCTGCCTCGGCGATCGCGTCCTGCTTTTTTCACCGCATCCGGGCCGGGTGCGGGAAGAATTCGTCATCAAGCTGCCTCGTCCGCGCGATATCAACAGCACTGAGCTGGCCGAGTACGCGAGCCGGATCATGCGTTCGCTCAAAGGATTCAAAGATGGAGCCGGGGAGGTGGCGGAATGAAACGCTTTTTCCTTTCGCTTCTATTCTTTGTCGGACTGCTGGTGCTCTGGGATGTTCTGGTTCGTTTGCGCGTTTGGTCGCCGGTCCTCCTCCCCTCGCCTTGGAAGGTAGTGGAATATCTCGAAGCCTCCGCGGCCGACGGCACGCTCTGGGGGGCCATCCTGATCACCCTGAAACGCCTGTTGTTAGGCTACATCATTGGTTTGATCGGAGGGGTTCCGCTCGGCCTGCTGACGGCGCGCTGGAACTTGCTCCACGATACGATCGGGACGCTTGCCCTTGGGTTGCAGACTCTGCCGAGTGTCTGCTGGGTCCCGCTCGCGCTCCTTTGGTTCGGTCAAAGTGAAGCGGCCATGCTTTTCGTCGTCGTTATGGGAACGCTTTGGTCGGTTGTCATCGCGACTGATACTGGTGTGCGGCATGTGCCGCCGATCTTTCGCCGCGCCGCGCTGACCATGGGCTCGAAGAGTTTGCATATGTGGCTGCGCGTCATTCTGCCGGCGGCGCTGCCCTTTATCGTGAGCGGAATGAAACAGGGCTGGGCTTTCGCCTGGCGCTCGCTCATGGCGGCGGAGATTTTCGTCACCATTCTTTCCGGCTTCGGCCTCGGCCAGTTGTTGCACTACGGTCGCGAACTCAACGCGATGGACCAGGTCATCGCGGTCATGTTCGTCATTGTTGCCATCGGTTTGCTCGCGGATAAGACTTTCTTCGCGCCGATCGAGCGTTTCCTCCACCGCCGCTGGGGGACGAGCCAGTAGTTCCGGATGAAGAAACCCGATGCCTCGCGCGAGATCACGATCGTGAACGAACTCGGTCTGCACGCCCGGCCGGCAGCCGAGTTCGTGCGGCGGGCAAATTCCTTTCGTTCTGAGATCACGCTTGTGACCAAGGCCGGGCGTTTCTCCGCCCTCAGCCTGATCGAGGTCATGCGCGCTAATCTCGAACGGGGCGCGGTCGCCACCCTGGAAGCGATCGGGGTTGATGCCGAGGAAGCAGTCGAACGCCTCGCCCGACTCGTTAGGGAAATGCCCGACTTCGAGTGAGGTAGACGCCTCCCTCCGGGAGGAGAGGCCCAGGCGCAGCGGCCAAATCAGCGAAGCGGGCGCGCGACCAGGATGCCGCTGTCGCTCCGGTAGCGCGCGAGATAGCTCGAGAGCCGCTCGTCGACCACGACCTTGCCATAATTTTTCGGCGAAGAGGCATGCATGAAATGCAGGACGCCGTCATTCGTTCGATAGGCCAGGCCGACATGTGAAGTGGAGTAGAGCCCGGGCCGATCGCGCGAAACGATCCCGATGATGTCGCCGCTTTTCAGTTTCGACTCGATCTGGGCGACGCGGTTTTTCGGGATTTGGTAAAGCGGCTGCGCCGTGACCTTGGCCTCCATCCGCCCGAGCGGCTCGAGTAGCGCGGGATTGGTCTTGAGGTAGCGATAATGCCGCCAGCCGAAAGTCATTTCGTGCGCGGCGTGGTTGGCGCGGACGCCGCCCAGCTGTCGGGTGAGATCGCTGACCAATCCGCGCCGATCGTTATCCGCCAGCCAATCCTCCAGGTAATGCAGCCGGGAAAGATACTCGCCGGTGCATTGCCCGCCGCGGTAGCGATCGAGCTCGATGTGACGCAGAAGTCGCTCCGGCGTCCACCAGATTTCAGGATCGTTCAACATCCGGGCAAAGCCGAGAGAGAGCTCGAAACAGGTCCAACAATCCATCCCGTAAAAATTTGCCGATGGCGCTTCGATCCGGTCGTCGATCTCGAGGGTGAAAGATTTGTAGCGGGTCCCGACGAGCGCGTGCCCGACCGCCGCCGTCCGTTCGCCGATACGGAGCGATTTCCAATCATTCGCCCGCGCCTGTTGCACGAGGTAATCGAATTTAACCCTACCTTTGAAAACCGTACTGGCAGGGAGTGTTCCCCCAGCTGTTATGCTGGCGCCAGCGCCAAGAAAAAGAAGAAGAGCGAGATAAAATTTTAGCGTGCGCATGCTCCTTCACGTTTCGAGCAATTGCGGTGCCGCGCAAGGCGGAACGCTATTTCGCCGGGGCGGGCACGAGGAGCACGGGACGCTCGCCGGCTTTCAAAACTCCCTCCGTCACGCTGCCCACGAGGAGGTTATAAACCGAGCCGTGGCCATGCGAACCCATCACGATGAGGTCGGCCGAAATTTCCTGCGCCGTCTTCAGGATTTCCTCCGCCACCGCGCCCTCGCGCTCGTGCGCGGTGGCCTTGAGGCCGCTCCCCGCGAGTTCGCGCTGGAGGCATTCGAGACGGCTCTTGCCCTTTTCGTTAGGCGGATTGGGCGGGAGATAGTCGGGGCTGCCGACGGGCAGACCGCCAGCCATTCCCATCTCCGGCATTCCGATCCCGGGATAACCGATGGTCGCAGCCGGAAAGATCGGGACGCCGGCGATCTCCTGCACATGGACGAGGTGGAGCTCCGCACCGAGCGCCTTGGTCAGCTCGCGCGCGTGAGTCAGAACGCCCTCCATCGCGGGGGAAAAATCGACCGGGACGAGGATTCGTTTCATGGCTTTCTGCGCGCGGCTATCTCCAGGAGAATGCGGGAGGGGCGGCGCAGGGTCAAGCAGTTGGAAAAGGCGGGTCGGCCCGTTATCCTCCCCTGTGCAGGATCTTTTCAGCGATGCCGAACCGGAAGTGCAGGAGGACGCCGCCGCTCCGCTCGCCAGTCGGATGCGGCCGCGCACGCTCGGGGAGTTTGTCGGCCAGGAGCACATCCTCGCGCCGGGAAAACTGCTCCGACGCGCGATCGAGGCGGACCGGCTTCCGTCGGTCATTCTCTCCGGGCCTCCCGGGACCGGCAAGACCACCCTCGCCCAGATTATCGCGGCAATGACGGAATCCGTTTTCGAGCGCCTGAGTGGCGTGGAAAGCAACGTGGCGGAGATGCGCAAAGTCGTGGCCAGTGCCGCCAACCGCCGGCGCACTTCCGGGAAAAGAACGATCTTGTTCGTGGATGAGATTCATCATTTCAACAAGGCGCAGCAGGACATCCTCCTCCCCGACGTCGAGAGTGGAAACCTGCGCCTGATCGGGGCCACCACTTACAATCCGTTCTTCTACGTCAACAGCGCGCTCGTCTCCCGTTCCCAGGTATTCCAGCTCGAGTCGTTAGGCGTGGCGGAGCTCGAGCAGCTGATCGACCGCGCCTTGCAGGACAAAGAGCGCGGGCTCGGGAATTACCCGGTAAAAATCGACGCCGCGGCGCAGCGCCATCTCGCCAAGCTGAGCGACGGCGACGCCCGGAAATGTCTGAACGCGCTCGAGATCGGGGTCCTGACGACTCCGCCTAACGAAAAGGGAGTCGTTCATTTCACCCTCGCGGTGGCGGAGGAAAGCATTCAGACGAAGGCGGTGGTTTACGATCGGGCGGGCGACGGGCACTACGACACGATCAGCGCCTTCATTAAAAGCATGCGCGCCTCGGACGAGAAGAGTGCCATCTACTGGTTGGCCAAGATGCTCTATGCCGGGGAGGATTGTCGTTTCATCGCGCGCCGGATCGTGATCTTTGCCAGCGAAGACGTCGGCCTGGCGGACTCGCGGGCCTTGCCTCTGGCGATTGCGACCCAGCAGGCGGTGGAGTTTGTCGGGATGCCGGAAGCGCGCATCCCGCTGGCCCACGCCGTCTGCTACATGTGCCGGGCGAAAAAGAATCGCGAAGCCTACGAAGCGTTAGGCGCGGCGACGGAGGAGATCGAGGCCGAGAAAACGAAACGCGTTCCGGATAAGCTGAAGAACAAGCATTTTCCGGTGAACCCGGAAGGTTAGGCCAAACCTAGGCCGCTTTTTTGCGCGAGCTGGCTTTGACCGGGAAGAGGATCACGGCCGGCGCTTCGTCGGTTGCCTTGAGGAGAGGAGCCGCCTCGTAGGATAATTTGCCTTCGATCACTTCGGTCAAAGCTACGTCGGCCAGAGGAGTGCCGGGCGCACATGCGACCAAGGGCCGATGCCCGAGCGCGAGCTGACGGACTCGCCGCGAGATGACATTTACGAGCATCATTTGATCGGTGATGACTGCCGAGGCGGAATTAATGAGATGAGTTTTCATAGGTAACGAACTGGTCGAGTTCGCAGCTGACGACGAATTTTTTCCCCGAACGGGGATAGGGAACTTGGAGATGTTCCCGGGAAATCGCAGCAGAGATACTCGAGTAAAATCGTCCATTTTCGTCCGAACACAACCGGAATCTCGTGCTACCTAGAGCCGCCAGAGGACCATCTCGAGCAGGTCGACCGCGAGCAACCAGACGAGGATGACCTGCCAGAGGCGCAGATTGCGCGCTGCCCAGTGATCGCCGGTGACCTCCGGGTCGCGATCAAAAAGGCGTTTTCGGATTTTGAAAATATGAACGCCGCTGCAGAGAACGAGGACTAGACAAATGCTGAAAACAATCCGCAGGGCAACGACGGAATCCGCATGTTGCCGGGTGAGAGCGAAGAATTCCGCCATCCAAGATCGTTCTCTGTCTGAAACTCCGTTGCAAGTCGAGTAGCGCGGCGGGCCGACTTTCGCGAAAGTCGGCGATGCCGTCGTCCGTCATCAGCCAGGAAGCGCTTTTCAAGCGGCTGCATCCACGGCTGGCGACGTGGTTCCGTTCCACCTACGGAAGTTTCACCGACGCCCAGTTGCGCTGCGTTCCTTCGATCCTGGGGCGGAAATCAATCCTGCTCACTTCGCCGACCGGGAGCGGCAAAACTCTCGCCGGGTTTCTTGGCGTCTTTGACGATTTGTTACGCCGGCTTGATGCCGGGCAGCTGTCGTTAGGCGTGCATTGCCTCTACATCTCGCCCCTGCGCGCTCTGACCTACGATATCGGAAAAAATTTGCGCGC
>JBKJNW010000213.1:0-14173 GCA_046593335.1 Chthoniobacterales bacterium
CGCTGGCCGATCCGGTTCTGGAATTGCACGAACCGGATGGCACGGTGATCACGAACGACAATTGGAAATCGAGCCAGCAGGCGGAGATCGAAGCGACCGGACTGGCCCCGACGAATGATTTGGAGTCGGCTATTGTCGCGGTCCTTGCGCCGAGTGATCCGTCGGTTCCGGGGAGCGGGCTTTATACGGCAATAGTCTATGGAAAGAATAACGGCACTGGAGTTGGCCTGGTGGAGGTGTACGACTTGGACGATCCGAACGGCCCGACCTATATGGCGAACATCAGCACGCGTAGCTTTGTCCAGACCGGCGAGAACGTGATGATTGGGGGTTTCATCATCGGGGAGGGAGGCCAGACGGGACAGGTGGTGGTGCGGGCGATCGGCCCCTCGCTGACCGGCCTTCCTGAAGCGTTAGCGGATCCCATCCTCAGTCTCTACGACATCGACGGCACGCTCGTGGCGCAAAACGACAACTGGGCCGACACGAATGGAGCGGCGATCGAAGCGACGGGACTGGCGCCTAACGATTCACGCGAATCCGCCATCCTCGGCGATCTGGCGCCCGGAGCCTACACCGCGGTGGTGGAAGGCAAAGCGGGTAGTTTTGGAATTGGGTTGGTGGAGGTTTATTACATTCCCTAGCGGATTCGACATCGCCGGGTGATCCTTATGAAAGCAGCGTCCCCTCTGGCAGCAGAGTTTTCCTTCTTCCCATGAGAAAAATATCCATATCATTTCTGGCTGCGCTCTGCGCACTCACTGGCACCCTCACACTTTCCGCGCAGACGATACCGCTTCTACCGGAGCGGGGGGGCCATGCTGCGACGTTGCTGAATTCAGGCAAGGTCTTAATCACTGGCGGCGCAAATGAGAACGCCACGCTCAAGTCCGCCCTGCTCTATGATCCAGTCGCCAATAGCTTCACCGCGACTGGGGCGATGGCCGCGGCACGCGGGGATCATACCTCGACTTTGCTGCCCGACGGTCGAGTCCTGATCACCGGTGGGGGTAACGGTTCGATTGTCCTGCAAACCGCCGAGATCTACGACCCGGTGACGGGAATATTTTCCCTCACGCCGCAGTCCATGAGCACAGCCCGCAACAATCACTCGGCCGTGTTGTTATGGGATGGGACCGTTCTGGTGAGCGGCGGAGCCACGGCCGACATTTTTAATCCCGCGGATAACACTTTCACGCCGACCGTCAGCCTCCCGGTCAACCGCAAGAGTCACATGGTGACACCTCTGCAGGACGGCACCGTTCTGATCACGGGCGGCTATATCAATGGCATCTCCAGTAACACGGCGGAGATCTATAACGTCGTGACCAAGGTCTTCACGGTCCTGGGAAGCCCGATGAACATTTCGCGGGCAAATCACACCGCCACGCTTTTGCCCTCGGGGCAGGTTTTGATCACTGGCGGTTTTTCCGGGACCAGTCCGCACGCCGAGACGGAACTTTACGATCCTGTCCTGCAGACATTCACCCTCGGCTTCAAGATGGCTGACAATCGCTCGAATCACCGCGCGATCCTGCAAGGCGACGGGCGCGTGGTCGTGATCGGCGGGGTCACGCTCGAAAGCGGGTTCCTCGCGGCGGATGAGGTCTACACTCCATCCACCGGCATGTGGACGGCTTATCAGACGATGCTGGAAAATCGCGGCGGCCATACCGCGACGATGTTGGAAAGCGGGAAAATTCTCGTCACCGGCGGAGTGACGGGGAACGATACGCTGCAATCGGCGGAAATCCTCGACCCGGTGACGCACAATTTCACCGCGATCGGGAACATGACCATCGGCCGGAACCAGCACCGGGCAACGCTGCTGAACGACGGCACAGTGTTGCTCGCGGCCGGAAGCAACAATGCCTTGAACCTGAAATCAGCGGAGCTCTTTGATCCCGCGAACAACACGTTCGCGGCGGTCGGTTCGTTAAAGGATGCGCGCAAGAGTCATACTGCGACGAAATTGCAGGACGGTCGTGTGCTGGTCACCGGTGGCAAAGGCGGCGGCGCAGGCGACTTGACCAGCGCCGAGATTTACGACCCCTCGACGCAGCTGTTCCATCTCGCTTCTCCGATGAATGAAGAGCGGGCCTTGCACAGTGCGACTTTGCTCGACGACGGCAAGGTCCTGGCCGTCGGCGGAGTGCAGACTGGCGGCACGACCACTGAGACCACCGAGCTTTTCGATCCGAACACGGAATCTTTCTCCCTCACCGGCTCGCTCAATCTCGGCCGCAAACGTCATCGCGCAGCTCTGCTTAACGACGGGACGCTCCTGGTCGAGGGCGGCAACTATTTGGCCAATGGGACGGGCGGCGGGGAGCGCGAAACGCAGACGGCAGAGCTATACACTCCCGCGACCGGCCTCTGGTCGATGGTTGGAGACATGAGCAGCCAGCGCTCGGAACATGAATCAACTCTGCTCACTGATGGCACGGTCCTCATTTCCGGCGGGATTCTGATTCCGGCCGCGACTGAAATTTATCATCCGACCTTGCAGTCATTTTCCGACGTCGGGCAGATGATTCAGACGCGCGGACGACACGTTGCCATCCGTCTGGCGAATCCCGCCTGGGGTTCGTTAGTCGGGCACGTCGTCGCGATCGGGGGAGACGTCCAGGGAGGGAGTGTTTTCGGCGGCGGTCAGCAGGCTTTTGACTCGGTCGAAATCTTCGATCCGGCGACGAATCAATGGGCGTCCTTTGGGACGATGACTGAGGCGCGGCAGAATCACACCGCGACAGAACTCAACGACGGCCGAATAATGATCGCGGGAGGAGTCGGCCGGCCCTTCATCAGCGCCACCGGCGAATTGCTCGACGGCCCGACGCCGAGCCCCACTCCGATTCCCACACCAACCCCAACCCCGACCCCAACCCCTACTCCTTCGCCCACTCCGACACCCTCGCCGACGCCTACCCCGTCGCCGAGCCCGAGCGCTTCCCCTTCACCCACGCCTGTCCCGACGCCAGTCGAAAGCAAGCCGCTCAATATTTCGACCCGGGGCGATGTGCAGACCGGCGACAAGGTTCTCATCGGCGGCTTCATTGTGACGGGCGGAAGCGAATCAAAGACAGTCATCCTGCGGGCGATTGGTCCGTCTCTCCCGCTCGGCGGACTGCTGGCTGATCCCGTCCTCGAACTACACAACCCCGACGGCAGCGTGGTGGAGAACGACAACTGGAAAGATACCCAGGAGACGGCCATCGCAGCCAGTGGGCTGGCGCCTAACAATGACTTGGAGTCGGCCATCATCGCCACCCTTCAGCCCGGTCTTTATACCGCGATCGTGCGTGGGAAAGATAACGGCACCGGGTTGGGCTTGGTCGAAATTTACGATTTGGACGATCCGAACACGCCGACCTATTTGGCCAACATCAGCACCCGCGGTTTCGCGCAGTCGGGGGATAACGCGATGATCGGCGGCTTCATTATCGGCCAAGGTGGACAGACCGGGCAGGTGGTGGTGCGAGCGATCGGGCCCTCTCTCACTAGCGTTCCCGATGCTTTGAGTGACCCGACGCTGAATCTTTTCAATGAACAGGGAGCGTTAATCGGCCAAAACGACAACTGGGCGGACACCAACGGCGCTGCTATTGAGGCGACCGGTCTTGCGCCGACCGATTCGCACGAGTCCGCCATCCTGGCCGACCTCCCTCCTGGAGCCTACACCGCAATCGTTCAGGGCAAATCCGGCGGGTCGGGTGTCGGCTTGGTCGAGGTCTATTACCTTCCCTGACCGGAGGAAAAAGGGCAACTGCGGGCTAAAAGGTGATCTCATTCGACATATCCCGTTGTTTGCGATAATTCTGGACATTTTCTGTCGTTCCGCCTAGGATCAGGGGAACCTTTTCGGCCCTATGACCAAATTCTCTTCGGCCCTAGCGGCCATCGGTTTCGTTTTTCTCGGCACCCTGCCGATCCACGCGCAAACAATACCCCTTGTGCCCGAGCGGTCGGGACACGGGGCGACCCTTCTGCCCTCCGGTAAGGTTCTAATCAGCGGTGGTGTAAATGAGACTGCGACTCTCAGTTCAACGCTGCTCTACGACCCCGCGACCGGTCTTTTCACCGCCACCGGAGCGATGATCACGCCGCGTGCCAACCATACCTCGACCCTGCTTAACAGCGGAAAGGTGTTGGTGACGGGCGGCGACAATAGCGTTGGCTCAATTCAGTCGGCCGAAGTTTATGATCCGGCGACTGCGACCTGGACCCAAACGAAGGTAGGAATGAAGGTCGCCCGCACCCAGCACACCGCGACCCTCCTCTGGGATGGCAAAGTGTTGGTCGATGGCGGCAAAAGTGCGGACCTTTACGACCCGGCGACGGACACCTTTACAGCTACGATTGGCGCGCCGGTCAATCGGAAGAGCCACCTTGCTACGCTCTTGCAGGACGGAACGGTGCTGATCACCGGCGGCTATGTAGATAACATTTCGGATAAGACAGCGGAGATCTACGATCCGAATACGCAAATCTTTAACCTCCTCGCGAACACCATGAACATCGCGCGAGCGAATCACACCTCGACCCTTCTCCCTTCTGGCCAAGTCTTCATTGCGGGTGGTTTTTCGGGAACCAGTCCGCACAAGGAGACTGAAGTCTACGATCCCGTTTCGCAGACGTTCACTAGCGATACCTCGATGCTATATAATCGCTCTAATCACCGAGCCATCCTGCAAGGTGATGGGCGCGTCGTTATTGTCGGTGGTGTCACGCTGGAAAGCGGATTCCTTGCGGCGGATGAGGTTTACTCCCCGGAGACCAAGACTTGGACCCTCTACGAGGCGCTCGTCGAAAACCGAGCCGGCCACACCGCCACCATGCTCAAGAGCGGAAAAATCCTTGTCGTGGGTGGTATAACTGGGAGTGAGACTTTGAAATCGGCGGAAATTCTCGATCCAGTGACTCATAATTTCACCGCGATCAGCGATATGAAGGTGCCTCGAAACGAACATCGTGCCACGCTTCTGAATGACGGGACGGTATTACTGGCGGCCGGCAGCACCGATTCAGTCATGCTCACCTCAGCCGAGGTTTTCGATCCGTCGGATAATTCCTTTACTCTGGTTGGTTCGTTAAAGGATGCACGGAAAAGCCATACCGCGACCAAATTGCAGGATGGGCGTGTTCTGGTCACTGGAGGCAAGGGCGGCCGTGGCGGCGATCTGACCAGCGCGGAAGTTTACGACCCGGCGACGACATTGTGGCATCTAGCCTCGCCGATGAGCGAGAACCGAGCTCTTCATGCTGCGACCTTGCTCAACACCGGAAAGGTTTTGGTGGTTGGGGGCGTGCAGACTGGTGGTGGAGTGACGGCTACGACGGAACTTTTCGATGCGACCACGGAGACTTTCACTCTGAGCGGTTCGCTTGCTCTTGGGAGAAAACGGCAACGCGAGAGTTTGCTCCTGGACGGGACAGTCCTCGTCTCGGGCGGAAATTTTCTGGACAACGGGAGTGGTGGCGGAGAGCGCGAAACCGATACCGCCGAACTCTATCATCCGGTGACCGGTTTATTCACCAGCGTAGCGAATATGAGCAGCGTACGTTCGGAACACGAATCGACGTTGCTCGTGGATGGCACTGTCCTTATTTCCGGTGGCATCCTTGTCCAAACGCCGTGTGAGGTCTACACCCCCAGTGCTCTCGGCTTTTCAGATGTCGGTGACATGGTCCAGACCCGTGGCCGCCATGTCGCCATCCGCCTGACTAATCCAGCGTGGGGTTCCTTGGTCGGCCACGTGCTGGCTATAGGTGGAGATGTGACTGGCGGCGCTGTCTTCGGCGGCGGCCAACAGGCCTTTAACTCAGTCGAGATCTATGATCCTGCGAGCGGCCAGTTTAGCATCTTTGGAGCCATGACCGTCGCCCGACAAAATCATACTGCGACAGAACTGAACGACGGCAGAATCATGATCGCTGGCGGGGTAGGGCGACCCTTTGTCAGCGCCACCGGTGAGGTATTAGACGGCCCAACGCCCAGTCCGACCCCGCCGCCAACGCCTACACCTAGTCCAAGCCCGACCGTTTCTCCGTCCCCCTCCGCCTCGCCAACTCCGGCCGAGAGCAAGCCGTTGAATATCTCAACCCGTGGCGATGTTCAGACTGGCGATAAGGTGATGATCGGCGGTTTTATCCTCGCTGGTGGCACCGAGTCCAAGACGGTGATTGTGCGTGCGATTGGGCCTTCGCTAGCGTCTAACAATCCGCCGGTGGCCGGAGCGTTGGTCGACCCCGTCTTGGAGTTACACGAGCCGGATGGAACTATCATCACTAACGATAACTGGAAGGATACTCAGCAAACCGCGATCGCAGCCAGTGGTTTGGCCCCGACTAACGATCTCGAATCGGCGATCATCGCGACTCTGCCTCCAATCGACCCCCAGGTCCCAGGAAGCGGATTATATACAGCTATTGTGTATGGAAAGAGCAGCGGGATGGGCATTGGACTGGTGGAGGTCTATGACTTGGATGATCCAAGCGCTGTCACTTATCTTGCCAACATCAGCACGCGCGGTTCGGTCGAGACCGGCGACAACGCGATGATCGGCGGATTTATCATCGGGGCGGGAGCCGACTCGGGCGACTTAGTAGTCAGAGCCATCGGACCGTCGCTGACTGGCGTGACCGGGACCTTGCAAGACCCGACATTGAGTCTTTACAATGCTCAAGGCTTCGTCGTGGCACTGAATGACGATTGGCAAGATACGAACGCGACTGCCATTTCCGATACCGGCCTGGCTCCGAGCGATCCCCGTGAATCGGCCATTCTGGCCACGCTCCCACCAGGGGCATATACGGCCCTCGTCCAGGGCAAGGGTGGGACTACGGGTATCGGTTTGGTCGAAGTTTATTACCTGCCGCCGCAGATCGCGAAGTAAGTCAGGCTTACCGGCCGCGTGTCACCCGAGACGGCCCAAGTGTTTGTCTCATCTTCCACTTCGACCGGTTGAGCGACGTTCCTCGTTCCCCCATTAATGTTTGCTCGGCCCGATCATGGCTCAGGATGGTTCAAGAGACTGAAAATCTCCGGATCCCTGTCCGACGATCCCGGGCACGGCGAAGCTACAGCGGCGAGTCGGCCCAAAAGTGCGATCGAACACGGCAAGAACGACATCACTCTTAACGTATTTGATCGCAATCTCATCATGTTTGGTCACACTCTTGTCGTGTTCGATTGTACTTTTTCACCTCGGGGGCGACAAACTGTGCCAAAACGACCCTAACGACTCAAGTTTGCAAATTTCTAAACTCTAGCGCGTCGTCAGTGAGGAGGATGGGACACTTCCACAGCTCGGCACGGCAGGCCCGGTCCGTGGAGCACCGTCATCAAAATCATCGCCGCGAAGTCGCACCCAGGTCCTGCGGCCCGACGGCTCTGCCCCAGTCTCGGTTACCGGCTGGTCTAAGCCTTGGAGCACTCTTTTTTCGTAAGACGAAAGCGGTTTAAAACAGGTTGCAGATAGGAGCAAGCGCGGGACCCTCCGCCGCCTTCACTTCTGTCAAATCTGTCTTCCTCGATGTTCGCAATTGTCACAAATTCCGCCAGCGCCGTCTAGTTCGATGAGGGCCTGCTCTTAATTGAGATTATAAACTTCCACCAACGCGATTCCGGTCGTGCTGTTCTTGCCCAGAACGATAGCCGTGTAGCTGCCCGTTGGGAGCGTGGCGTAAATCGCGCTTTCGTGTGAGTCCGTCGGTGCAAAGTTGGCTGCCTCCAGAAGGGCGGCTTGAGCGGGATCGTCCTGCCAATCGTCGTTCGTGGCAATGATTGCGCCATTGCCGTCGTGTAATTCAAGGGTTGGATCGGCCAGGCTGCCTGAAACCCCGGCAGCACCGAGCGATGGTCCGATCGCCCGCACTACGGCAGTCGCATCAGCTGCCCCCTGGGGCCCGATGATGACACCGCCAATCATGACATTATCACCTGTGCCAACAAACCCACGGGTACTAACGTTTGCGAGCTGAGAGGTCACGACTGCGTCCAAATCGTAGACTTCGACTAAGCCGATTCCGGTGGTGGCATTCGCTCCGCTCAGGATGGCGGTATAACTGCCGGGCGCCAGCAATGCGTAAATTGCAGCTTCAGCGTCAACGGTGGGGGCCAGACCTGTAGCGGCGATCTGCGCCTGCTGAGAATCTTTCCAGTTGTTGTTGGCCAGGACTACTCCGCCCGGTTCATGTAACTCGAGCGAAGGATCTGCCAGGAAGCCTTGAACGCCGACCACTCCCAGCGAAGGTCCGAGTCCTCGCACGAGTACGTTCTTTGGCGTGGTGCCAGTAACAATAAAGCCGCCAATCCCAACCTTTTCCGCAGTGCCTACTTGGAGACGAGTCGAGATATTCTGCGATTGCACCGGCGCGGGACTGGAGCCTTCCGTGATCGAGAGGGCTGTATTCGCGGGCACAGATGGAAGGAGATCGACGATCCCGCTCGGCCAGGTGATCCTGACTGTCGCAGTCGAAGAAGAGCCTATGCCGAAATGAAGCGGGCCATCGCCTTGCGAGCCCCATTCACCGCCGCCACCGCCATTATTTTCGCGGAAGGCAATTGCGCCATCATGAATAACAGTGACGCGTGCACCAATCCCGCGCTTGTTGGATTGCACACCGTTCAAGTAAAGCTTGATGTAATGATTGCTGCCGCCGTTATTTTTGAAAAGATAATGTTTCCCGATGTTGGCGTCCCCGGTAGAAAGTCCGGGCCCAATGCCATCTTTGACACATAGGTCGAGAAATCCGTCATCGTTGTAGTCGCCCCACGCCGACAGTTTATGTGCCGAGGTTACCTGGCCATCTTCCAAGGCGACCCCTTCCTCTGTGCCCACGTCCGTGAACGTTCCGTCCCCATTGTTATGGTAAAGGATGTTCGCGTTACCCGGGCCGATTATTCCGGTCCCAGGACGGGCTACGAACAGGTCGAGAAATCCATCGTTATCGTAGTCTCCCCAGACGGCCGCCCATGTGTCGGTGCCGTCATCAGCCCCCGCCTCCGCGGCGACATCCGTGAAGGTGCCATCTCCGTTATTGCGATAAAGGCTGTTATTCTGAACACCCTTGCCGGTGGAATCTCCCCGGGAAATGTATAGGTCGAGCAACCCATCGTTGTTATAGTCGCCCCAGGCGATGCCTTGAGAGTGAATCATTGGAGTCAAGCCAGCAGAGGTGGTGACATCGGTGAACGTGCCGTCGCGATTGTTATGGTAGAGAGCCTCCGCTGTCCCATTGCCGGTGAAGACAACGTCCATCCAACCGTCATTGTCGTAGTCAGCAAACGAAACGACCGAGCCCTCTGTTACACCATGCGTCGCATCGGCCAAGCCGCCTGCGCCGGGAACTTCCGTAAAGGTTCCATCACCATTATTACGGTAGATAACGTTGGCGGCAGTTTCACCGACGGTGTTTGGGATATTCTTGACGAAAATATCCAAGAGTCCGTCGTTATCGTAGTCGAAGAAGAAAGAGCATTCACCGTAGTCCCGCGCGGTTACGATCCCGGCGGTGTCGCTCACATACGTCCAGGTCGCGTCACCATGGCCCTGATAGAGGATATCCCGGGTGGGGGCGAGGCCTCCTCCTTGGAAGGGGGGTTCAGAGATAAAGATATCCAGATTCCCATCTCCGTCGTAATCGGCGATCGAGATGCCCTGCCACGCTCCTGTATCAGGGTTCTCCTCCATGAGGCCCGACGTCGCTATGACGTCAGTGAACGTCCCGTCGCCATTATTGATGTAGATGTAGGGAAGGATGCCCCCCTCCTGCACTCCTTTGGGCGTTTCGTGGTTAGAAACGAAGAGGTCGAGCCGGCCATCGTTGTTGAAATCCCCCCACAACGGATTGCCCCAGGCGCGGGTCAGATCACGGTGCAGCCCCGCGGCCACCGAGACGTCGGTAAATTGTTGCGCGAAAGCCGTGGCCGACATGACAGCGAAAACGGACGCGAAAAAGATAGTGCGTTTGTTCATAGAAGTGGTCGCTGGCGGGGATTGTGAAGAAATAACTTTTGACAGTCTTTGAAGAAATTGTCAATCGATTTTGGCCTGGATCAGGGTGCCTTCCCAGTTGTTTTCTGCCTTGGGCCAGCCTCTTGGCGCGAAACCGGCCACCGGTCTCACTGGCACAAAAAAAGCTGAGTTTAACGGGATGCTGCCAGGGCCCGCTTTCTTCTCCACCAGAGGCAGCCCGCGCAGGCTGCTCGTCGCCATTGCCTCGGTTTGCATCCTGGTTTCCGGCCAGTTCGCCCGGGCTGAGGTTCCTCGCGGGGTGTTTTCGCTCTCTCCTGCCGGGGTTGCCTGTCGCGATACGGTCCTGAACAATCCCCACGTCGACGGGGTCGGCGTCCGGCAGGATTGGCGAGACCTCGAGCCGACCGAAGGCGTCTACAAATGGACCTTCCTCGACTCGGAAGTGGCACGCGCGGCCGCCGCGGGCAAGATGGTGCTCCTGCGCATCAACACCCAATTTGCCAAACCCGAATGGGTAACGAACGCCGTCGCCCAGGCGGGCGGCACCTTTTTCACCTTCGATAAGGACGGCGTTCCGACAACCATCCCGGTTTTTTGGGATCCTACTTTTCTGGCGAAAAAGAAGGCCATGATCGCCGCGCTCGGGGCGCATTTCACCAGCAACTCCGCGATCAAGATCGTCTGGACGAGTTTTGCCAACGCCAACAGCGAAGATTGGAGCGTGCCGCATACTCCGGCCGACATCGCGGCCTGGCAGAAGGTGGGTTACACCACGGAGAAGCTGCTCGACGCGGGGCGGCAGGTCATTGACGCCTCAATGACCGCCTTTCCAAATCAATACGTAACCCTCGCGGTAGCTGGGAACGGCAACCTCGACCCGGACGTGAACTATGCCGCGCGCAACGCCGTCCTGGCTGCGCGCGCCGCCTGGCCCGGGCGCCTGATCGTGCAAAAAAACAGTCTCGCCACCTTTAATCCTCCGGCGCCGGGCACCGGCACCGTCTACCAGGTGCTCTGGGACAGCCGGCCCGACGTCGGCGGCCAGATGCTCGACGCTTGTTTTAACGACAGCACCTACCGGAACAACGCCGGCGTGGCCGACGATCCCGCCGTCATTCTGCACAAGAGCGTAAATGTTGGGGCCGGCTACAACATGAATTACATCGAGATTTACCAGCTCGACGTCCTTTACCTGCCGGCCGAGATCACCTACGCGCACAACGTGCTCCTCGGTCTGACCCCGCCCACATCGACTCCGCCACCGCCGGCCGTTCCGCCCCTGGCGCCGACCGGTTTGCACGTCCAGCCCTGATGGAGCGTCGGACCGCGCAGGGCAGAGACGATGTCGTAAGGTCAGGGCGCATTCCAGCGCTACGCCGCACCCGCCGTTTCCTGGCAATCATCTGCGCGCTCGCGGGAATCGCGCAGGGAGCCGAGCCGGAGAACGAAGAAACCACCGGCCTGAACTCGCTCCCGGAAGTCGAGTTCAAGGCCCTCAGTCAACACGATTGGAACCCGCTTGGCAGCCGTGCCCTCGCGATTCATTCGGCGGATTGGAAACACGGTGAAACCGAGCATTTCATCTATCACTTTGTCCACAGCTACGTCGCAACGCCGATTTCGGTCGAAGCGGAATTCAACTTTCGCGTGATCGCGAAAGAGCTGGGTTTGGAGACGATGCCGGGCGGCTCTGGCAAGTCGCACATCTATATTTTCGAAGAACCGGAGGATTGGAAAAGTTTCCAGGAACACGCCCATCTCGAACCCTGGACCGGCGGCATTCACTCGCTTGGCAGTCTCTTCGTCGTGCGCGATCCGAGCTTCAAGTTTGCCAATAACTCGTTAGGCCACGAAATCGCGCATCTCATGCTCTTCCGCGTTTACCAGCGGGCGCTGCCCCGCTGGCTCGACGAGGGTTTTGCCGAATACGTTTCCCGTGTCGCGCGCGCCAGTTATCAGCGGGCGCGGCACTACAATGCGCGCGCTCGTTCGGACTCGATCCCGGCGGAAGAGTTCATCCCACTCGCGCGCCTGACCACGCTGACGGATTACCCGGGGAACGATGAAATTAAAGTCTTCTACCAGGAGTCGGAGCGGCTGGTTCGTTTCCTTTCCGCAGCCGACCCGGTGGGCTTTCGCGCCCTGCTCGATTCGGTCGCGCGCGGTGAAGGGTTCGACACTGCTTTGTCGCGCCATTACTCTGGCCGGTTCTTCGATGTCGATGCCCTGGAAAAAGATTTCCTCCCCTACGCCTCGAAGGACGCGAAGACGGTCGCCGCTTCGCCCTAACGA
Organism: Chthoniobacterales bacterium; assembly: GCA_046593335.1. Classification (GTDB taxonomy): domain Bacteria; phylum Verrucomicrobiota; class Verrucomicrobiia; order Chthoniobacterales; family UBA10450; genus Palsa-1392. The sequence continues at coordinate 12,273 of JBKJNW010000213.1, forward strand.
TTCCTGCTTTTGCCTGGCGGCCGTGCTGAGCATGGCCGTTGCACTGACCAGTCATGCGCAATCGCCTTCGCCCTCCTGGCCTTTTCCAAGCCGCTCCTCTGCCCCGTCCACTGCGCCCCCGGGAACACCATCACCGGCGCGCACGCCGCCGCCGCCTTACGATGTCCCGCTCCGGCAGGAGGCTTGGGAAGCGCTGCCGAATCGTGAGATCAGCCCGGCCGGCCAACAGGGGCTGGCCTTCCAGCCCAGGCAATGGCGCCACGGCGAGACCGACCACTTCATCCTCCATTACCGCAGCATGAGCGACGCCCTGCAGGTCGCGCGCGAAATCGAGTTCGATCTCTGGTATGTCGCGAATTCGTTAGGCGCGCGGCCCGAGCAGTTCGCGCGCAAGTCGCACGTTTACATTTTCCGCGACGAAAAAGAGTGGCAGAAATTTCTCGTCGAGACCCGCGCTCCTGAATGGGTGCACAGCTTCGCCTTGCGCGACGATCTTTTTCTCGACCTGCGCGCGGCTGAAGGCGGCTTCGATTCCCACACGCTCGCGCACGAGACGACCCACGCGATCGTCTCCCGCATTTATGGGAGCCGTCGCTGGCCGCTCTGGCTGAGCGAAGGCTTCGCCGAATACATGGGAGGCGCGAGCGTTGCGGCCCGTGGTTCGCGTTCGCTCCGATCCAACCAGCGGAAGTTGCAGTTTGCGGAAATGACGGTGGCGGATTTGTTCGCGACCGAGCGTTATCCGGAGGCTCCGCTCGGAGTGGCCCGTCTCTACGACACGAGCGTGAAGTTGGTTCGCTATCTCTTCAACAAATATCCGCCCGAGCTCTTCCCGAAGTTCGTCGACCTTGTCGTCGACGGCCGGCCACCGGCCGAAGCGCTCCGCGAAATCTACGGCAAAGAATTTTCCGATCTGGCTGAATTCGAAAAGTCTTTTTCTCGCTTTACTCGTTAGGGTGAAGGTAGATCGATGGCGTAAACTTCAACCAGCGCGAGTCCCGTGGTTCCGTTCGTTCCACGGACAATCGCGGTGTGCGGTTCAGCGGGCGGAGCGTGATCAGGATGGTGGAGTCGAGTTCACCTAAGCGTTGAAGGCCCGAAGCGATGATCCCAGCTTCGCCGCTCGAGTCTCATTCCGTGACAGGCAGGAAGTTTCCGGCGTGGTAGGATTGGGGAATTCGCTCATGAAAACGAAAGCCGCCCGCAAAACCTCGAACATCCATGCCGTCGTCGGCTCGGATGAGAGTGCGGTGAAAACGACAGCCGCCGACCTTGCGGCCCAGCTGACGCCGCCGGATGCCGGCGATTTCGGCCTCGAAACGATCGATGGTTGTGCGGATAACGCCGACCAGGCGGCGGCGCGAATCCGTTCCGCGATCGAGGCATTGCAGACGCTGCCTTTTTTCGGCGGCGGCAAACTGGTCTGGCTAAAGAATGTGAATTTTTTGGCCGACAACAAAATCGGAAGTTCTGCCGCGGTGCAGGATGCGCTGGAAGAGTTGCGCGCCGCGCTTGAAGGCGACCTCGGCGGCGGGGAAGTGCGATTTCTCCTCAGCGCGCCTGAAGTCGACAAGCGGCGCTCTTTTTACAAGGCGCTCGCGAAACGCGCCGAGCTCCAGGTTTTCGACAAACTCGACTCCAACCGCAGCGGCTGGGAGGAGGCCGCACTCGATCTCGTGCAATCGTTAGGCCGGGAGCGCCAGCTCCGCTTCGAGGAAGAGGCGGTCGATCTCTTTGTCCTTCTCACCGGCGGCGACCGGCGCACGATCGAGAATGAACTCGAAAAGATCGATCTTTTCCTCGGTGAAAAGGACCGCCGGGTCACGCTCGAGACCGTCCGCACCCTCGTCCCGCTCTCGCGCGCCGGGGTCGTCTTCGAGCTCGGGAATGCGCTCGCCGCG
>JBKJNW010000225.1:0-14402 GCA_046593335.1 Chthoniobacterales bacterium
CGAAGCAGACGACGAGGAAAATGCGGTGCCGGAGAACAAGGCCTGGATCTCACTCCTCCGCGGGGTGCGCAGCATTGAGATCCGCTATTTCGATCCCCGGCTCAACGCCTGGGTCGATCGCTGGACCGATCGGAGCAAGCTACCGCATCTCGTCCGCCTAACGATCGATCGTGCCGGCAGCTCCGTGCCTTGGGAGTCGATCCTGGCCTTGCGCCGCACACCGTTGTGAGGACCATGCGTACTTCCGCCCGTTCTCCGCGTTCCGGCGCCGCCCTCATGCTTGCGCTCTGGGCGCTATTCTTGCTCAGCGCCATGGTCATCGCCTGGGCTCTCGACATTAATTCCCAGCTCACCCTTTCCGGCGAAGCCAGCCGAGTGGTGGAAGCGGAGGCGATGGCCTCCTCCGGCGCGGAAGTGGCGCTCAGTCCCGCGGTCGAAGCCGGCTCCAGTGTCCTGCGCGGTTCGTTAGGGCGGAATCAATCCTACGCCGCTCGTATCACCGGGGAGGGCGGGCGTTTGAATCTGAACTGGATCCTGGCCGGAGAAAATCCGCAGCGGCTCGCGATGCTGCGGCAATATCTCGAGCTCAAGGGCGTCGACTTGAACGAGCGCGACCGGATGATCGATTGCCTGCTCGATTACGTCGATCCTGACGACCTCCCGCGTTTGAATGGCGCCGAATCGGAGCCCGGTTATCAGCCAAGGAATTCGCTCCTGCGAACTGTGGAGGACCTGAAACAGGTCAAAAGCTGGGAGAAATTCACGGCCCAGCCGAATTGGGATGCCGACTTCACTCTCTTCAGCACCGGGCCGGTCGATCTCGTCTGGGCTCCGCGCAACGTCCTGCTCTGTCTCCCCGGGATTAACGATGCCATCGCCGACCGCTTCTTGGAATATCGCCGCGGCCCGGATAAAATCGACGGAACGGAAGACGATCCGGTCTTCGAATCGTTAGATCAGGTTAGGCTTGCGCTCGGATTCACACCGGAGCAATTTGCGCAGCTTTCGGGCGTAATCGGTTTTAAAGACCAGGTTGTGCGCGTCGTCAGCGTGGGGAAATCCGGCTCTGTGACTCGAACGGTCGAGATGATCATTCGGAAAACAGCGCAGCCCCAGATGATCCGTTGGAAGGAATACTAATATCGAACCCGCATCCGCACCTGTTTATATCGCTCCCTCCGGCGGGGGTTGGAATGTGGTCCGCTCCCGCGCCGCCAACGGCACCTGGGATGTGCAGAGCGTCGCCGATTTGAACGAAGCCGCCGGCCTGCTGCTCGAGGGCGACGACATCGTCTTCGCCCTTCCGGTCAACGCCGTCCTCGCGCAGCGTCTCCGCCTGCCGACGAGCGACCCGACCGAGTTCGGCGGCATGGTCCGGCTCCAGGTGGAAAAGGCCTTCCCTTATCCGCCGGAAGAGGTGACGAGCGATTTCGAGCTGATCGAGCAGGGGGAAAATGAGAGCGTCATTTCCTCGGTCGCGGTGCACAACGCGAAGCTGGCGGAGCTGGCCGGGCCGCTCCTGAAACGCGGCTTCATTCCGCGCCAGGTCACGGTCTACGCCGCGCAACGCGCCGCCTCCCGGGCCGCATCCGGCCGCGCTCTCATCATCTATCGGGAGGGCGAGAAACTCGTCTCCGCCATCTCCGAGAACGGCAAGCTTAGCCTCGCGCGCACTCTCGATGCGGCCGGGCCGGAACAGTTGCAGCGCGATCTTCCGCAACTTGCCCTGAGCGCCGAATTGCAGGGAATCGACACCGCTTTTCCCACTATTCTGCTGGACGAAAACTCCGCTCCCTTGCGCGACACGATCGAACGCGTCTTCGCCCAGCGTCCCCAGCTGATGGGCGTGGAAACGCCGCCCGCCACGGTCAAGCTCAACCTCGCGCCCGAAGCATGGCGGAAACAGCGCGCCTCACTCGTTAGGCAAAAAGAGTGGCGACGGCGGCTGCTCTGGGCCGGCGCGGCTTACGCGGCGGCTTTCCTCCTCTTCGCGCTCTATGTCGCGATCATTCGTTTCCAGGTCGGCAGCTACAGAAAATCGATCGCGCGCGACGCGCCCAAGGTCGATTTCATCCGTAGCACGGAAGCGGATTGGCAGGCGCTCTCGCCTGCCATCGATCCGCATTATTATCCGATCGAGATCCTGCTCCATCTGCACGAAAGCCTGCCCAATCCCGACGTCCGGATCACGGTTTACGATCAATCGATTCGTAACATTTCCGTGCAAGGCGAAGCCCCCTCGGCCGCTCTCGCCTACCAACTGGCGGAGAAAGTGAAAAAGCATCCCGATCTTCAATCCTTTGCTTTCAATCTCGGCACTCCGCGCATCCTGCCTAACGACCACGCGCAATTCCGGCTGGAGGGCAAAACGAAGTGATCTCGCGCTGGCTGGCACAGATGAATCAACGGGAACGCCTGCTCGCGTTCAGCATCGGCGGGATCCTTTTCCTCCTCATTAATCTTGCCATCTGGAGCGCTCTCTTCGGCATGAGCGCCGAGGCGCGGAAAGATTATGCCGAGCAAAAAGCGACTCGGACCGAGCAGAAAGTCTACCTCAAGGAAGAGAAAATGTGGAAGCGGCGGGCCGACTGGCTGAAGAAAAACCAGCCGCAGCTGACCAACCCCGCAGAGGGTTCCACCCTTCTCACCCAGGTGAAAGAGATCGCCGGGAAACACAACGTCCAGATCGAAAACCCGCAGATCGGCGGGGTCGAGAACACGCCGTCGCATCAATCCGTCTCCGCTACTTTTGAAACCAAGAGCGGCTGGCCCGAGCTCGTCCGCTTTCTCTACGACACGCAACGCCCCGAGGGTTTCATCGTTTTTGAAAGAGTGAACTTGATGGTCGACGCGACTGATCCGACAGTGATGCGCGGGCGATTCAAAATCGCCAAGTGGTTCGCCCCGGGCGGGAAAAAATCATGAAGACGCACCATCTCCTCCTGGCCGCAGCCGGGATCCTTCTTTGCCTAACGACCAGCGGCCTGGCCAAGGACGAACTCCCGGCGACGCCGAAGTTTGCCAAGTACGAGCCGATGGTGAAACGCTCGCCCTTTGCCATCGCCACCGCCAACGCGCCGGCGCCTTCCGCGCCCGATTTCGCGAAGGATCTTTATATTGCCAACGCCGCCCATTCCACCGGCGGCGATTTTGTTACCCTCGCCTCGACCACGGACAAAAATCTGAAGGAATACCTGAACACGAAGGAAACGATTCACGGCTATTCTATTTCCAACATTCAATGGTCGGACCAGGTCGGCGAGACCAAGGTCACGATCGCGAAGGATGGGCAGTTCGCGACCCTCACCTTCAACGAAGCGCTGCTCAGTCAGGCGATCCAGAACCAGGTCGCGGCTCCGCCCCAGCCAGTTCCGCCCAACGGTGGCCCCGCGCGCAACGGCGTGGGCAACCCGCAAGTCCCGATCCAGCGCCCGATGGCGGTGCCGCAGATTCCGACTCCGCCGCCGCATGTGCGCCCGGTTATTCGGCGCAAAGGGGCGCCGCAGTCGCAGTCGCAGGTGCGCCAGCCGCAGCCGCAGGCGCAGCAGTTGACGGATGACGATTCGGATTTCGAGAAGCCCTAGCCGGTTCTCCGGTCGTTAGGCAAACGCAGGTCTGAGCGACGCGTTCTAGGAGCCGCCCCAGTCGTCGTCCGGCGTGTCGGCTTTCCGGTCTACCCCGGCGGAGTAGAGATCGTATCCGCTAGCATTCTTCCGGCCGGGATTGACGTAAATGTATTTATTGTTCCAGGGATCCTTGGGCAATTCCTTGAAGAGCTGATACCAGCGTTGCGGCTGCGGGTCGGTGCTCGGCTGCGAGACAAGCGCTTCCAATCCCTGTTCCGTCGTCGGGTAAAAGCCGTTCATGCTCTCGTAGAGTTTAAGCTGGGTGGAGATGCTCTGGATATCGGCCGCGACGCGGTTGTGGCGGGCGTACTCGACGTTGCCGGCCAGCTTGTAGATCGCAGTCCCGAGGAGGAGGGCGATGATCGAAACCACGAGCATGATCTCGAGGAGGGTGAAGGCACTTTGGTTTTTGCGCATAAAGATGAGACAGCGGGGCTACTTCAACGGTTCAAGCAGGTAATCAGATTTATCCCAGAGATACTTTAACTGAATCTGCGTTTCCCGGATGGCCGAAGCGGAGGTTCCGGCGCCGGCCAGAATGATCACATCATTCGTTCCCGCCTTCAAGATCGAGGCCGGCACGATCTTCTGCGCGCGGACCCAGCCGGTGTATTGGAACTGCATCGTCTGCACAAGGGAGAGCGAGAGACCGCGATAGGCCGGGTCAGCCAGATCGGGCAGGACCAAGGAAGCCGGACCGACAGCCTGCCCATTGACGTAAATCTCCGGGGGCGCCTCGATCTGCGGGCTCGCGACTTCAAAGGTGAGGAGCGCAACGAGCGGTTGAGCTTCGAGGCCAAATTGGAAGGCCGCCCCTTCCGGCAGGCTCGAGCCCATCGGAATGGTGTCGGCGGTGAGCGGAGCGGTCACGGTCCCGAAGACTTCGGCATCATCCACCCCAGCCTTGAGCGGAGGCGCTGCGGCAAAAGGGGCGGGGACCGAACTCTGCGGCTCGTCGTGCACCGGGCGCATAACCTGGCTCGCTTTCATCCAGTCGAGATAAGCGCCCCGGACGGAGCGTCCGTCGCCCGGCACTTCCACGTCGATCGCGGTCACGCCGATCATCGGGACAATCGTGCTGGAGGAGGTGGCGAGCCCGGTTTTTTGCCCTAACGAACCGGAGCGCAAGAGCTGCGTGCCCGATTCATCCCAAGCGATTAACTCGGGTTGCCGTTCCGGATCGTCCTCGAAATAGAGACGGAAAAGAAGGATCTGGGAGTCCTCGTTAGGCCGGGTCAGGCGAATGCGGAAAACACTCTTCGCCCGCTTGCCCTCCGCCGGTTTCCCGGGAGCAAAGGAAACCGACTCAACCCAGTCCGGGGCAGCCTGAATTTTCGCGTTCGACGGCTTGGCCTGGCGCAGGTCGAGCCAGGCGATCTCCGGCGCCGCCTCGGCGGATTGGCTTGGCCGCAGCACTTGCATGCCGGGCGGAGGCAGGGCCTGCTGCGCACGAACCGTGGCAATGAGGGCGAGAAAAAAAACGAGCGCGACGAACCGAAATAGCATCCCGGCGGCGAGCGTATGTTAGTGCGGCCGAAACTGCAAACTGTGCGTCATCTCGAAGACGGCCGAGAGGATGCTGTAAACGACAAACCCAACCACGATCGCGATGAGCACGATGATGACCGGCGGGATCAAAGCGGAGATGATGTTGACCGTACGATCGAGTTCGCGCTCGTAGACGTCGGCGATGGTCTGCATCGTCTGCGCGAAATGGCCGGTTTGTTCGCCCACCGCCATCATGTCGGTGAAGAGGTCCGGAAAAAGTTCCTCTTTCGCCAGCGCGCTGGAGAGATTGGCGCCGTCGATGATCGAGCGGCGCACATCGCGCAATTTTGCTTCGACATATTTGTTCCCCGCGATCTCCGTCACGAGGTCAAGCGCCTTGAGGAGCGGGATTCCGTTTTCCATCAGAGTGCCAAGGGTGCGCGAAAACTGCGCGTAATATTGATGGCGACGAATCCGGCCGTAGCCCGGAATGGAGAGCCGAAACCGATCCCAGGTCAGCCGGCCTTCGTCGGTCCGGACAAAAGCGCGGAAGCCGACCATCACCCCGATGCCGATGAGAATGAAGAGCCACCAATAGCCGGTGATGACGTGGTTCGCTCCGAGCAGGATCTGCGTCGGCAAGGGCAGCGTGCCGCCGGTTTGCGACATGAAATTGGTCAACTGCGGCACCATGAAGGCGATGAAAATGATGATGAGGACAGAGCCGGCAAGGGCGAGGAAGGCCGGATAAATCAGCGCCTGCTGGACGCGGTCGCGCAGGCTTTTTTCCTGCATCAAATGCTGCACAACGCGAGTGAGGATATCGGGCAGGCCGCCGCTCGCTTCGCCCGCGCCGACCATGTTGAGGTAGAGCGGGGGGAAGATGCGCGGGAAGTCGCGCAGCGCCTGCGAGAAGCTGCGACCCTCGACCAGCGCCTGGTGGAGCGAGCTCGTCATCTGCTGCACCCGCGGATGTTTGAGCCGTTTCTCGAGCACGCCCAGGCTTTCGTCGAGCGTCATGCCGGCTTTCAGGAGGTGACCGAGTTGCTCGGTGAAAATTAGAAGCTGGCTATGCGGGATCTTGAGATTCTGGGTCGGCGTGGCGGCCGCGGCCGGTTTGCCGTCCACCAGTTCCGGCCCGCCCGCGACGACGTCGATCCGGATCGGCGTGCAATCTTGCATTTCGATCTGGCGAATCGCGACCGCACGATCGGCGACATTGAGGACGCCTTCGACGAGACCGCCTTGGGCGTTGCGTGCACGGTAGGAAAATTGCGGCATCGGTGGGAAAGTCGGGGCTAGAATTAACCCGCCGCTTCGCTCCCGTCCACTCGCTGAGCTAGGTTTCTCGGCCCCATGCGATCTTCGTTTCAGGAAATCAAGCTCGAGAGCGGCCGCAAAATCGCGGTTTCGGAATACGGCGCGAAAAACGGCACGCCGGTCTTCTTCTGCCACGGCTGGCCCAGCTCGCGCACCATGGCCGAGCTGACCGATGCCGCCGCTCGCGAGCTGGAGGTGCGGATCATTTCGCCCGACCGGCCCGGCATCCGAAATTCCACTCTGCATCCGGAGCGGCGATTGCTCGACTGGCCTCCGCTCCTGGCCGAGCTGGCGGATAAACTGGAGATCGGTGAGTTTCGGATGCTCGGCATTTCCGGTGGCGCGCCCTACACTTTCGCCGCGGCATGGGCGATGCCGGAACGGGTGCGGGCGATCGCTGCGGTGAGCAGCGCACCTCCACTGGCGGAGCTTCCGGATCGTGAGGGCTTGCTCCCGCTTTATCGCTGGCTGCTTTTCTTTTACCCGCGCCACCGGGAGGTGCTGCGCTTTGGATTTCACGCAGCGCGGCCTTTTCTTTCGCTCAAGGTGCCGCTGCGTCTGCGCCCGCTGTTGTTAAAACTGCTCCAACCCTGCGACGCCAAGGTCATGCGCGACATCGCCGCCTTTGAAGCCTGCTTCGAAAGCCAGCGCCAAGCCTGGCGCGCCTCCGCCGATGGCCTGATGGTCGACGCCGAAATTTATGCTCAACCGTGGGGTTTTCCGCTCGAGGAAATCAAGGTCCCGGTGCGGCTCTGGCACGGTAAAAAGGATCGCAGCTTCCACTGGCAGCTGGCTCAGACGTTAGGCGAGCGTCTCCCGTCCTGCGCCCGCCACCTGGTCGAGAACGAGGGACACTATTCGCTCCCCATCCGGCATATGAATGAAATCCTGACCGATCTGAAATCCGCCTAACGGCGCCAGTTTTCACTGTTCGCGCCCATGGAACTGGCCCAAACTTGGGGCGTGGAAGATTTTACAGGCAGCGCGGTCGCGGATCAGCCGGTCCGTCGAAGTTCAAATATCCCGCCGGAGTTCGAAGCGCGGGTTCGGCAACTGGTCGCCGATTGGGGCGCGGAAAAATCGCCGGAGTTAATCGAGGAACTGATCATCACCGCGCTCAAGATGGCACGCGACAAAATGGGAACCGGCGATCTCAAGCTCATGAACCGATCGCTCAAGGAACTGCGCTACGCGGCCAAGATTTTCGCGCCTTACCGCGACGTGCGGAAGGTGGTGGTTTTTGGTTCCGCCCGGACCGCCCCCTCCGAACCCGAGGCGCAGCAGGCAGAGGAATTTGGCCGGCAAATGGTGGCGAAAAACTACATGGTTATCACCGGCGGCGGCGACGGGATCATGGGCGCGGCGCAGCGCGGGGCAGGGCGGGAAAACAGTTTCGGGCTCAACATTCGCCTGCCCTTCGAGCAACGCGCGAATGAGATCATCCACGGCGATCCGAAGCTGATTAACTTCAATTATTTCTTCACCCGCAAACTGAACTTCGTGAAGGAAACGCACGCCTACGCGCTTTTCCCCGGCGGTTTCGGGACGATGGATGAAGGCTTTGAAGCGCTTACCCTCATGCAGACGGGCAAGGCGCTGATCATCCCGATCGTCCTGATCGATCGGCCCGATGGCAGCTACTGGGAAACTTGGATGCGGTTCCTGACCGACCATCTGCTCAAGCTCGGTCTCATCTCTCAAAGCGACTTTAACTTCATCAAGATCGCCCATGATGTGAAGGAAGCGGTTGACCACATCCTGCTTTTCTATCGCAACTATCAATCGTCGCGTTGGGTCGGTTCCCAGCTCGTCCTGCGGATCAATAAACAGCTGACCCAGAAAGCGCTTGCGAACTTAAATAAGGAATTCGCGGATATGCTGCGGGCAGGGGAAATCGAGCAACGGGAGGCGCTTCCTCAGGAGAAGAACCAGGCCGAGATCTGGGATTTGCCGCGGCTCGTGCTCTCGCCGCATCGCCATGAGTTCGGGCGTTATCGGCAGTTGATCGACGCGATCAACCTCGCGGAAACCCGCTAGGTTTTCCGCAAGAGCGGAACGAAAGCTAAGCCGCCGGGCGCTCGGCTTTCTCCACGATGTAGTCGTGGATCGAGTTTACGGTCTGGAGCGCCTTGCTCGCGATCTCCGAATTGGGTACGCCGACGCCGAATGTCTTTTCCATGCTCACGACCAGCTCGAGCGCGTCAATTGAGTCGAGGCCGAGCCCGCCTGGTCCGAAAAGCGGAAGATCGTCCTCGATCTGATCAGCCGGCGTTTGCAGCATCAGATTCTTGACCAGCATTTCTTTGATTTGGCTTCGGAGATCAGTCTCGGACATGGTTCAGATTTTTTGGAGCGCTATGCTTAGACGAAAACATCTCGGATGTCATCGGATAAAAGCACGTCTCATGCTTATCGCACGGCGGCGAGCGTTTGCGCCTCGGAAACGAGGTCGCGGGGGGTGCGGACGCGATCGGATCAGACTTCGCGCGAAGCGCGCTCTTCCGCGCTACGGGCGACATCGTCCTGAGCCGGCGGGACTTCGCGGGCAGTCGGCGCGTTATCGATTCGCGGCACAGTGGCGTCCGGCGCGCGCACATCCGGCTTGGCCGGCGGAGTGTTGCCGGCGTTGTGCAACTCGTCGCTGAACTCGTCTTTCGCTTTCTGGAATTCCTTCACCGCCTGGCCCATGCCCTTGGCGAGCTCGGGTAATTTTTTCGCGCCAAAGAGCACGAGGACGATCAACAGAATGATGATCAGGTCCGGTCCGCCGAAGTTGGACAACAGGGCGAGCAAATTCATAACGTCCCCCAGCATCGGACGATCTCTCTGTGTTGCAAGACTTTTCCCGGTAGAGCGCTGGAAACGAGCACTGGCTTAAACGTCGTAATACATCTGGAATTCGTAGGGATGCGGGCGGAGGCGCAAGGCATCGTATTCCTTTTGTTTCATCTCGATCCAGTTGTCGATGAAGTCGGTATTGAAAACATCGCCGCGGAGGAGAAAGGCGTGGTCGGCCTCGAGGGCGGCGATGGCTCCGCCTAACGAATCGGGAACGCTCGGGACCTGGGCCAGTTCTTCCGGCGGAAGTTCGTAGAGATTTTTGTCCAGCGGATCGCCCGGGTCGATCCGGTTTTGCACACCGTCGAGCCCGGCGAGGAGGAGGGCGGCGAAAGCGACGTAGGGATTGGCCGCAGCGTCGGGGGTGCGGAACTCGATCCGTTTCGACTTTGGATTCGCGGAGTATGTCGGGATCCGAATCGCGGCCGAGCGATTGCGCGCGGAGTAGGCGAGATTAACCGGCGCTTCAAAGCCCGGGACGAGCCGCTTGTAGCTGTTCGTCGTCGGGTTGGTGATCGCGGTCAGGGCCGGGGCATGTTTCAAAATCCCGCCGATGAAGAAGAGCGCCATGTCGCTCAGGCCGGCGTAGCCGTTCCCGGCGAAGAGCGGTTTGCCATCTTGCCAAAGCGAGATGTGGGTGTGCATGCCCGAGCCATTGTCGCCGAAGAGCGGCTTCGGCATGAACGTGACCGTCTTGTTGTGCCGCCGGGCGACGTTCCGGACGATGTATTTATAGTACTGCATCCAGTCGCCCATCACTTTCATCGGCGCGAAGCGGATATCGATCTCGGCCTGGCCCGCGGTTGCGACTTCGTGATGCTGGCGCTCGATCGGGATGCCCGCTTTCTCCAGCTCGAGGCACATCTCGTTGCGCAAATCCTGCAAGGTATCGGCCGGTGCGACTGGGAAATAGCCTTCCTTGGCGCGGATTTTATAACCCAGATTTGGGAACTCTTCGCGGCCGCTATTCCAATGCCCCTCGCTGCTGTCGACCGAGTAGGAGGAGGCGTTGCCCGTGTTGCTGAACCGCACGTCGTCGAAAATGAAGAACTCCGCTTCCGGTCCGAAAAAAGCGGTATCGGCGATGCCGGTGCTTTGCAGATAAGCCTCGGCTTTTTCCGCCAACCCGCGCGGGTCGCGACTGTAGGGCTCGCGCGTGATCGGTTCTACGATCGTGCAGATAAGGCTGAGGGTGGGCTCGGCGTTAAAGATGTCGATCCAGGCCGTGTCCGGGTCCGGGATGACGAGCATGTCGGAGGCGTTGATCGCTTTCCAGCCGCGGATGCTCGAGCCGTCGAAGCCGAGGCCCTCGGTGAAAATGTCCTCGTTGTATTCGGTCAGGGTGGTGGTGAAATGCTGCCAGGCGCCGGGCAGGTCGGTGAATTTGAAGTCCACGAGTTTGACCTCGTAGTCCTTGATCATCTTGCTGACGTCGGAAGGAGTTTTTTTCTTTTCGTTAGGCATGTGAGAGCAGGAGGTTGAAGATTAAATGACAAACCCGAACAACCGTTATCCAGGTTATTCGGGCTTCGGCGTTTGTTAAATTCGTAAATGTTCCTAAACGGCCTTCTCGCCGATCTCTTCGGTGCGGATGCGGACGGCGTGCTCGACCGGCAAAACAAAAACTTTGCCGTCGCCGATCTTGCCCGTCTTGGCCGCGCTCACGACCACGCTGACCGCCTTGTCCACCATGTCGTCGGCAAGCACGACTTCTACTTTCACTTTCGGCAAAAAATCGACCGTGTATTCGCTCCCGCGATAAATCTCGGTGTGGCCTTTCTGGCGTCCAAAGCCCTTCACTTCCGTTACCGTCATACCCTCGATCCCGAGCTCGGCCAGGGCTTCTTTGACTTCCTCGAGTTTGAACGGTTTGATGATGGCTTCGAGTTTTTTCATGCGCGTCTAAGGTGGCGGTATCCGATCGATTTTCAATCGGCTTCCTGCAAGAAAATCAGAGAACAGCCCCGCAGCGCAAGCGCCGAATTTTTTTTGGCTTTGGGCAAGGACGAAGTCCCGATACTTTTCCAGAAATCATGAACATCCGTCGCCCACCTTTCTCCGTCGTCTCTCACCTTCGCCCTCGGTTTGCCTTCCTTGCGCGGTCGATTCGATTGTTCGCGCTCTTCCTCCTGCCCGCGCTCGCCCTGGCGGAGAATCCGAAGCAGAGCAGTGAACTCGCTGCCAAAAAGATGGACGACGGCATTCTCTTCCAATGCTCCGCGCCGGGTGCGGAGGCGGTTTATCTGGCAGGCGACTTCAATAACTGGGCCGGCAATACCGAGGGCGTGATCAGCGACGCGCAATACAAAATGGACGGTCCCGATGGCAACGGCGTCTGGCGCAAGACGATCACGCTCGCTCCCGGCACGCATAAATTTAAGTTCAATATCGGCGGCAGAAAGGAACAGTGGTTCGGTCCGGAATGGGCCAAACAGGATGCCGACGGCAACGCCCTCATTACCATCACCGAGAGCGGTGAAGTGGAAGCGGCCCCCGCGACTGATGCCACCGCCGCGCCGGAGCAGAAAACCGAGAACAGCAGCGGCGGCCAGAGCGTCACCTTCAAGTTTACCGCGCCCGACGCGAGCAGCGTTTATCTCGCGGGCGACTTCAATAATTGGGCCGACAATAAAGACGGCACCATCACGGATTCGAAATATGCCCTGACAAAAGGCGACGACGGAGTCTGGAAAACCGAAATGGCCGTTCCGCCCGGCCGTCATTCCTACAAATTTGTCGTCGATGGCAACCGCTGGGAAGCCGATCCGGGCACGAGCGAGAAAGACGCCAGCGGCAATTCCGTTGTGGAAGTGAAGTAGCGGCCGTTTCGCTGCCCGCATTTCGAAGCAGCGCGCCGGTCGCTCTTTCTCCATGAAAGTAAAGTGCCCCCACTGTCAGCAGCACGTTGAGCTGGATGACACGTGGGCGGGTCGCGAACTGAAATGTCCGACCTGCGCGAAACCGTTTCGCGTTCCCGCCCCCAAACCGCGTCCTTCCGCTGCGCCGGCGCCGCGTCGCGCGAAGAAAAAGTCCGGTCCTGGTTTGGGCGACGTCCTGCTCCTCCTCGGCCTGCTCGCGCTCGGCGGTTTTTGTTACGCGATGTATCGCTGGCAGGAAACGCCCTTGCAAACCTGGCAGCGCCTGAGCGTTCTTGCCCGGCAGCTCATCGCGTCGAGTCCGGCTCCCGCACCGACGCAGGCTTCCAGGCCGTCGACGGTCGTTAGGCCCGGCCCGACGATCGCGCTGAGCACGACCGCGACGCCCACGCCGCGGCCCGACCCGCTGTCGTGGCTCCTCGAGGAGAGAGAGCGCTGGCCGGGGGAAGTGCAGTTGCAGGCCGCGCTTGAATTCCCCGCCGTCTCCGGCGGCAAACAGGTGGGATCGCTCAAGTTGCCGGCCGGCGCGAAAGTGAAAGTAATCGCGATCACCGCGACCGAGGTGGAGGTGGATTTCATGGGCGGCGAGCGACGGATCCCGATTGCCGCGACCGATCTCGTTAGGCGCGCCGAAGCAGCCCTGCGCGAGGCCGAAGCGCAGGCGCTCGTAGAAGCGACGGCGCCGGAGGCGCCTCCCTTCTCCGAGGCCGCGAGTGCCGAACCGGATTTCGCGCGCGAAGCGAGCCAGGAGGAAATCAAGGTCGGTCTCGGCGCCATCTACACCCATGAATTCACAACCTTCCGGCTCTTCGCCCCGACCGCGAAAGCGGTGGGGGTCATTCTCTCCGACGCAGCAGAAGGCGCATCGGGCCAGACCGAAAAACCGTTACAGCAAAAGCCGAATGGCCTCTGGGAACTGAAAGTGAGCGGAAATCTTCGCGGCAAATTTTACGCCTACGCGCTCACAGGACCCGGGCTCGATCCGACCCGCGAAGTGCTCGATCCCTACGCAACCAACGCGGTCGTCAGCAGCACCCGCGGACGCATCACCGAGATGCCGCCGCCGCCGCGCCCCAGGCCGCCGCTCGCGTCACCGACCGACGCGGTCATTTACGAAATGCACGTGCGCGATTTCACGATCGCGCCGAACTCCGGGGTGGAGCATCCCGGCCTTTACCTCGGCTGGACGGAAGGGAAGACGCATTTGCCTAACGACAGCCAGATTGAAACCGCACTCGATCACCTGAGCGAACTGGGGATCACCCACGTCGAGCTGCTGCCGATGCAGGATTTCGAGAACAACGAAAACGCCCGTGACTACAACTGGGGTTACACGACCAACGCCTTCTTTTCGCCCGAGGGCATGTTCGCGAGCGACCCAGCGAACGAGAGCCGGGTGCGCGAGTTCAAGAAGCTGGTCGATGCCCTTCACGGACGCGGCATCGGTGTCATCATGGACGTGGTCTACAATCACACTTCCCCGAACGCGCCTTTTTTTGCGATCGCACCGCAATATTACTACCGGCACGCGAGCGACGGCTCGCTCGCCAACGGCGCCGCCTGCGGGAACGAGTTTCGAAGCGAAGCGCCGATGGCGAGAAAACTCATCATCGATTCGCTCAAGTTCTGGGTGAAAGAATACGGCATCGACGGGTTCCGCATCGACTTGATGGCGCTGATCGATCAAGAGACGATGCGCAAAGCCGAGCGCGAGCTGCGCGCACTCAAACCGGGCATTCTCTTCTACGGCGAGCCCTGGAAAGCCGGCGACTCGCCGTTGCGCGAT
The DNA here is from genome assembly GCA_046593335.1 of Chthoniobacterales bacterium. Taxonomy (GTDB): domain Bacteria; phylum Verrucomicrobiota; class Verrucomicrobiia; order Chthoniobacterales; family UBA10450; genus Palsa-1392. The sequence continues at coordinate 13,935 of JBKJNW010000225.1, forward strand.
GGCACCGACAAGGAAGCGATGCGCAAAGTGCAGCCGATTGGCGCCTTCAACGATGATTTCCGCAATGCGCTCAAAGGTTATCCCGATGGGAACGAGCCCGGCTGGATCCAGGACGGCTCGAAACGCGAAGAGCTTAAAGCCGCGATGTCAGGCACGAGCTGGCTGGCGTCTCCGGTCCAATCGATCAATTACATGACCTGTCACGATAACCTCGTGCTCTGGGACAAACTTGAAGCCTCTATGCCGGAGGCAAGCGAGGAATTGCGCGAGGCGACAATGAAACTCGGTTACCTCGCGCTTTTCACTGCGCAGGGCGTGCCCTTCATCCAGGGCGGGGAAGAATTCGCGCGTAGCAAAGGCGGCAACAACAATTCCTACAACGCGCCCGATTCCGTCAACCAAATCGACTGGGAGCTGAAGGAAAAGCATCTCGAACTTTTCCATTACGTCCGCGACCTGATCGCCCTG
>JBKJNW010000159.1:0-4869 GCA_046593335.1 Chthoniobacterales bacterium
TTCGACTTCGGTCATCCCGCCTTTGTAGGCTTTTTTCAGGAATTTCTTGTCGGCCATGCTGAGCTTGGACTCCGTGCCCGCTTTTTCTTCGGCCGCCTTGACGTTGGCGGCGAGGCATAAGCCGGCTGCTGCGATCGCCGCGGCGAATGTGATTGAGAGGTATTTTTTCATAATAGGATTGTCTTGAGGTTGGTTGTTTGTGTTCCGGCCCGAGGCCGGCATCTACCTATCGTGGGGCGCTCCAATTTTGGACGTGAGGCGCCCTGCTTGAGCGTTTGGACAGGAGCGCTTTGGCTCCCATCCGAGGAATACCAGAAGAAAGGTCCAGCGGGGTTCGCTTAGCCCTCAGTCGAATTGCTGTAAGATTTTTCCACCCGGGCGGCGACGTCGCGATAACCGTAGTCGGTTTCGTAGATCTGCTTCATCGCTTCGATGTATTTGCCGGTCTCACCCATCTGCTCGTAAACCAAGCCGAGGTTGTAGACGATTTCCTTCTTGACCACGTCCATCACCAACATCTCGCGCGCGGCATCGCCGAGCTGCTTCGCCGCCAGGTCGAGCATGCCGAGTTCGCGGTAGCATTGACCGAGCAGGTTCATCGCCTTGAGCCGCGCTTTGGGATTCTGTCGAGCCCGCTGCAGCTCGGGCAGGGCATCGCGGTATTGGCCGGCGTTGGTCAAGTGTTCACCTAGTTCGTAGCGCAATTGTAGATCTGTCGGGTTGCGATCGAGCCGCTTGCGCGCGTCCTCGATCAAAATCTCGGCGCGCTGGCGTTTGGCGGCTTCGAGCGCGGCCGATTTTTCTGCGAACTGCTCGGCGTTGCTGCCATGTTGCGCGAGATATTGCTCATCCTCGCGGATTTGCCGTTCGAGCTTTTTCATCTTCAGGTCGGTCACTTTACGGACCAGCCCCGGGTCGCTTCGATCGGTCAGATCGACCGCATATTGATACCAGGCGATCGCGCCATCGAGATCCTCCTTTTGGTCGTGCAAAACCCCGAGGCGTTTAGCCAGGTCGACATTCTGGGGTTCGGCTTCGTGGCGCGCATAGGTTTCGTTGACCTGTTGTTCGAGCGATTCGCCGGCCAATTGGATCCGGCTCAGCTGTTCGAGCGAGACGGCGACCTCCTTGTCCTTGATCAGGTCGCGATAACTCTCCGCTTCATTCCAACCGCCATGTTTCATCGAGGCGTGGGCGGAGGCGTCCTTTCCCAGCTTGGCCGCTTCGAGATCTACCGGATTGATCTCAGTGATCCGATTATAAATTTCGACCGCTTTGTCGCTCTGGTCGTACTGGTGGTAGAGCCGGCCCAATTCGTGCAGCACCTTGACGTCGAGCGGATCGTTCTCAAGCAGAGTCTCGAGAGCAAAGACGGCGATCTCCGGGTATTTCGCCGCCACCGCCGCGTCTTTCAGAAGCATGTTGGCCTGCAAATTGTACGGGCCCGTCTCCAGAACTTTCTCCACCAGTTCGATGGTCTTGGCTGGATCTTTCCTTAACTCCCGCTGCGCCTTCATCACCGCAAGGGGGGCGGAGATATTAAAAAAACCTTTCTTTTCCGTCTTCGCTCGAGTCACTTCCGCCCGGCGCAGCATCTGCCGCCCGGTCAGGAACTCCGGCTCCTGCCTGAGCAAATTCTGCAAGAGATCGATCGCGTAACCATAATTGCGGAGCTCGATCGCCGCCACCGCCTTAAGCCAGGAGGCGCGGTGCTGGTCGCTCAGATCTTTCTCGTTTTTTACCGCCATGATTGCAGCCCTAGTTATTATAGAACGAGCGAAGCTCGTCAGGGAAAAAAATCTCGTGGTCGCGGGGCCGCCCGGTTAAAGCAAGTCCAACTGCGGCTTCTCGTTGCGCGGAAGAGGCTTGCGCGTTCGCTTTTTCAGTGGCGCTCCGTGCCTTTCTGTGACGCCGTTGGGTTTCTCCAATTGGGCGAGAATTTCCTTGGCCCGGTTCAGGATTTCCTGGGGCAAACCGGCCAGGCGGGCGACCTGGATGCCGTAGCTTTTATCCGCTCCGCCCGGCACGATCTTGCGCAGGAAAATGATCTGCTCGTTCCATTCCCGGACGGCGACGTTGAAGTTGCAGACGCCGCTGCGTTCTTCCGCGAGCTTGGTCAGTTCGTGGTAATGAGTGGCGAAGAGCGTGCGCGCCTTGATTTTGTCGTGCAGAAATTCCGCCACGCTCCAGGCAATGGAAAGGCCATCGAAGGTGGAGGTGCCGCGGCCGATTTCGTCGAGGATCACAAGGCTGCGCTCGGTCGCGTTGTTCACGATGTTGGCGGTTTCGTTCATCTCGACCATGAAGGTGGATTGGCCGCGCGAGAGATCATCATTTGCGCCGACGCGGGTGAAGATGCGATCGACCAAGCCAATCTCGGCCTTGGCCGCAGGGACGAAGCTTCCGATCTGGGCCATGAGAACGATGAGCGCGACCTGGCGGATGTAGGTGGATTTGCCCGCCATGTTCGGCCCGGTAATGATGGCGAGGCGAAGTTTTTCGCCGTCAAGTTCAGTGTCGTTAGGGACAAATTTTTCTTCGGCCAGGTTTTGATCGAGCACGGGATGGCGCCCGTCCTTCAGGCAAAGTCGTAGCGAATGATCGAGCTCTGGCCGGCAGTAATGGAAGAGCCGCGCGGTCTCGGCCAGGGCGCAGATGACGTCGAGGGTGGCGATGGCGCTGGCGGTCTGCTGAATGGGCGCGAGTTCGCCTAACGTCTCGTCGCGCAGGGTTTGGAAGAGCTGGTATTCCAGGTGTCGGGCGCGCTCGTCGGCGCCAAGAACCTTTGCTTCCATTTCCTTCAGCTCCGGGGTGATGAAGCGCTCTCCGCCGACGGTGGTTTGTTTCCGGGTGTAATGGGGCGGAACGCTCGCGAGATTCGATTTCGTGATCTCGATGAAGTAACCGAAGACGGAATTGAAACGCACCTTGAGCGATTTGATCCCGGTCTGCGCGATCTCCCGTTCCTGCAGTTCGGTGATCCAGGTTTTTCCGGTGCGCGACCCGTGGCGCAGTTCGTCGAGTTGGTCGTTGAAGCCGTCACGAAAAATCCCGCCTTCCTTCAGGGCGAGGGGGGGATCGTCCAAGAGCGCGTCGCTCAGCTTCTTCGCCAGCGCCGGCATTTCATGCAGCTCTTTCTGGAGACGATCCGCGAGGAGCTGAACCCCGTTCGTTTCGGAGGGATGGTTGCTGCCGAAAGCGAGGCGCTGGAGAAATTTCTCAAGCTCTTGCTTGAGCTCGGGGATTTGCTGCAAAGAAATCTGCAAAGCGACAAGGTCGCGCGCATTTCCAGAAGCCTGGCTAAGCCGCCCGGAAGCGCGCTCCAGGTCGCGGATGGCTTTTAAGGACTCGCGGAGCGAGGCGAGCAGATCCGGCTCTTGTAACAGATCGGAAATGAATTGCTGGCGACCCCCGAGTTCACCGAGGTCGCGAATCGGCTGCAGAATCCAGTTGCGCATTCTCCGACCACCCATGGGCGTGACGGTCCGGTCGAGAGCGGCGAGCAGGCTGGTGTCGCGCGCTCCGCGCGAGCTGACGAGTTCGAGATTCACCTGGGTCGCGGCGTCGAGCAGGACGTGGTCGGCGGGGGCATCGCAACGCAGGGAAGCGAGATGATCGATTTTCCTGCGCAACTGATGTTTCAGATAATGAACGATCGCGCCAGCCGCGGCGATCGCTTCGGGGAGGTCTGAGCAACCGAAGCCGTCGAGCGATTTCACTTTGAAATGTTCGCAGAGGGTAAAGCGCGCGTTCTCCGGCAGGAAAGCGTAGTGATCGTAAGACAAGGTGCGTTCGAATTCGCCAAACTCTTTTTCCTGGCGATCGCTGATGAGCAACTCAGCCGGCGAGATGCGGGCCAAGGCATCGAGCAGGCCGCGACGGTCTGGCAATGGCATCAGCCGAAATTCCCCCGTGCTGAGATCGGCGTAGGCAAAACCATAGCGATCCTCGTCGACGAAGAGGGCGCCGAGATAGTTCGAGCGTTTCGATTCCAGGAGATCGAGATCACTCACCGTGCCGGCACTGATGATCTGGGTAATATCGCGGGTCACGAGCTTCCCTTGCTGCGGTTCGCTCGTTTGATCGCAGATCGCGACCCGGCGGCCGGCCTTGATGATCTTGGCGATATAGCCCTGGGCGGCGTGATAAGGCATGCCGCACATCGGAACGTCGTTGCGCTTGGTCAGGGCGAGGTTGAGCAGCCCGGAAGCCGTCTTGGCATCCTCGAAAAAGAGCTCATAGAAGTCGCCCAGGCGGAAGAGCAGCAGGGTATCAGCCGGCACGCTCGCGCGGAGCCGCTGGTACTGCTGCATCATCGGGGTCAGGGCATGAGCCATGGTGAAAGGATTAGTTTTGGACGGCGGGAAATGCGAGCGTGGAATCGTCTCCGGGCAAGAAAAAGCCCGGCACCTTGTTTCCAAGATGCCGGGCGTAAGTTCTGGCAACGTCCTACTCTCGCACAACCTATAGATGCACTACCATCGGGGCTGCAGCGTTTCACTTCCGTGTTCGGAATGGGAACGGGTGGGGCCACTGCGCTATGATCACCAGAAAGCTGGCCCGGGACGAACCCGATTCAGTTTTCTGGCGGCGACCTGTGCCGCTGCGAACTATTTCTTCAAAGAACACCGATTCTCTGAAATCTACATACAGGAAGTTACTTCCAACAGTTTTAAGGCTTCGTTTTGTTAATTTGTCATTCCCCTCTATTTGCCACCACGTCGGTTTTAAGGCCGACGGGGCGGGTTAATAGAAAAGTAAATGACCAAGCCGAACGAGTTATTAGTATCACTTAGCTGAATACATTACTGCACTTACACCAGTGACCTATCAACGTGGTGGTCTACCACGACTCTTCAGGGAGAACTC
>JBKJNW010000057.1:0-6554 GCA_046593335.1 Chthoniobacterales bacterium
CGTGTCATCCGGATTCACCCGCTGCTCGATCAGCCCTTCGTTCCGCGCTGGTTTCTCGAGTACGTCCTTTACCACGAAATGCTGCATTCCGTCGTGCCCGACGAAACTGACTCCGCCGGTCGCCGCCGCATTCACACTGCGGAATTTTATCGGCGCGAAAAAGCTTTTCCCCGGTATCGCCGCGCGCGGCAGTGGGAAGACGAAAATCTCGCGCGCTTTCTGCGCTAGTCCCTCGCTGCCCCCGCGCTACGCCGAATTCATACCGCGGAATTTCTCTGCGTGGGAAGGCTTTCCCAATTATCGCCGCGCCCGGCGTTTGGAATTTGAGAGCCTCGCGCGTTTCTGCGTTGTAGACGCTTCGCTCTGTGAAGCGCGGGGGGAAGGCGAGGAACGGAAACCGGCCTACGAGCAACGCGCAGGCCCGCGCTTCGCAGAGCGAAGCGTCTACACCGCGCGCGTTTGGTGTCAGCGCGTTTCGCCTAACGAACTTCGACCGCCGCCGGACGTTCGTTCAATTCAGACGGCGAGGGTGTCGTTGCCACGTTCTTCTTGATGAGGTACCAGAGCGCGGTCGCGAGCAGGAGGGAGGTCAGTTTCGCGCGCCAGTTGTTCAGGATCAGCTTCTTCATGATGACGATGGAGTAAAACTTCGCCCAGCCGTTGCCGGAACGTTTCCGGGGTAAAATTACGCTCGAGCCGGCGACGGTAGCAGAGCGAGATCGCCCCCGTTTCTTCCGAGACGACGACGGCGACGGCGTCGGATTCCTCCGTGATTCCCAACGCCGCGCGATGGCGCAGGCCAAGACTGCGATCGAGGGTTTCGCGCTGGCTGACCGGGAAAATGCAGGCCGCGGCGGCGATCCGGCCATTGCGCACGATCACGCCGCCGTCGTGCAGGGCCGATTTCGGATGAAAGAGCGTGAGCAAGAGCTCGGTCGAAAAGGCCGCGTCCACGATGACGCCCGTCTCCTCGTAGACTTTGATCGAAGTGTCGCGCTCGATCGCGATCAGGGCGCCGAATTGCTTGCTCGAGAGCTGGGTCACGACCTCGGCCAGATCGTGCACCGTTTCGCGCTTCTCACTCGTTAGGGAAAAGATCGGATGACCGCCCAACTCGGCCAGGGCGCGCCGAAGTTCCGGCTGGAAAATCACCACCAGCGCGACGGCGAGGAAAACGGAGAAGCTGCGGATGATGAAGCTGATCACGACCAGGTTCAGAAGTTGCGAGATCAGGATGAGGGTGAGGAAGACGATCGCCATCCCGGTCAGCACCTTGGCCCCGCGGGTGCCGCGGAAATATAGATAACCGTAATAGATGACGACGCTGAGAAGCAGGATCTCGACGGCGCTGCGCCATTTCTCGAAAAAGATCTGGCTGATTTGCTCCATCATCGGGTGGCAGCGAGGAGAGCTTGGGTGGTGTGCAAGGCGGTGGCGTTTTGGGCCACGTCGTGGACCCGCAAGACGTCGGCGCCGCGCGCGCGCAGGAGCGAGGTCAGCGCGACGGTGGCGCTCGCCCGATCGCCGGAAGGGCCGGAAATTTTCCCGAGGAAAGATTTGCGCGAGACCCCGACCAGGAGGGGCCGGTTCTCCACCCGCAGTCGCGGGAGGTTGGCCAGCAGCTCAAGATTGTGCGCGGCGGTTTTGCCGAATCCGATTCCCGGATCGAAGGCGATGCACATGGGATCCACACCACAGCGTACCGCTTGCGCAAATTGCTGTCGAAAAAAATCGCCGACCTCCGCCACAACATCGTTGTAGCTGGGATTGGCCTGCATCGTTTCGGGCGTGCCCTGCATGTGCATGATGATGAGCGCCGCGCTTTTTTCCGCCGCCAGCGCCAGCATCCCGGGATCGCCGCGCCCACCGCTCACGTCATTGATGATGGCCGCGCCCGCCTCCAGGGCGGCCCGCGCCACCTTTGCTTTCGAGGTGTCGATCGAGATATGGGATTGGATGGCACAGCGCAGCTCCCGAATGACTGGCAAGACGCGCTCCATTTCTTCCTCGGGCGAAACCGGTTGAGCCCCGGGACGTGTCGATTCTCCTCCCACGTCGATGATGTCGGCCCCGCTCCGCGCCATTTCGCAGCCATGTTTGACCGCGGCCTGGGTGGCGAAGAATTCGCCGCCGTCGGAAAAGGAATCGGGCGTGACGTTGAGGACGCCCATGATCAGGGCGCGTTGGGTGAGGTCGAGGACGTTTCCATCCACCTTCCAGAGCACTGCTGGCATCACGGTTCAGACTATCACAGCCGAGACATTATTCGACCGCCCGCCGCCGCCGCGTCGCAATCCCTGCTTTCTTTCGCGGCCTTTTCTATGATCATCGCACTTCGACATGAAACGCGACTCCGATACGAAACAAAGAATCCTCGCTCTCCTGCGCGCGCCCAAATATCGGCCGCTCGATAAAAAAGAGCTGGCCCGCGCCCTCGGGTTCAAGAGCGAGACCCGGAGCGATCTCAAAGAGGCACTGCACGAACTGGAACAGGCGGGTGAGATCGCGCGGATTCGCAAGAATCGCTACATCCTTCCCGGGGAAGCGGACCTCGCAACCGGTAAAATCCAGATTCACCAGTCCGGCTTCGGCTTTCTCGTGCGCGAAGGCTCCGACCAGGGCGACATCTTCATCTCGGCCGAGAATACCGGCACCGCCATGAATGGCGATCGCGTCGTCGCCCGGATCACCCGCGACGCCGATTACGCGCGCGCCCGGAGCGGGAGTAACCGCCCCGAAGGCCGCGTCATCCGCATCCTGGAAAGGGCCCACGACACCATTGTCGGCACCTTGCAGCAGACGAAAAAATTCTTCTACGTCGTGCCGGACGATCCCCGCATCGTGCACAACGTTTACGTGCAACCCCGCCCGCTCCCGAGCGCCCCGCGCCCGCCGCAACCGAACGACAAGGTCGTCGTTAGGCTGGAGCCATGGGAGTCGCGCCACGTCAATCCGGAGGGGGAAATCATCGAGCTCCTTGGCCGCGCCAGCGACCCCGGGATCGACATGCTCTCGATCATCCGGAAGAACAATCTCCCGCTGGAATTTCCCGACGCCGTCCTGGCCGAGGCTGAGGCCATTCCCGAGACGGTCGATCCCGATCGCTATCGGGAGCGCGAGGATCTGTGCGGACAATTCATCTTCACGATCGATCCCGACGACGCGCGCGATTTCGACGACGCGGTCAACGTCGAGCGACTCCCCGGTGGAGAATGGGAACTCGGCGTGCACATCGCGGATGTCTCCGCTTACGTCACGCCCGGGAGCGCGCTTGATCGCGAGGCGCTGAAGCGCGGGAACAGCGTTTATCTGGTCGACCGCGTCATTCCCATGCTGCCGGAACGTTTGAGCAACGGGGTCTGCAGTCTCAATCCGAACGTCGTTAGGCTAACCCATTCTGTTTTCATCCGCTTCGCCAAGAATGGCGCTCCGCGGAGCGCGCGTTTCGCTCGCACCCTGATCCAGAGTGCGCGCCGGCTGACCTACAAGGAAGCTTTTGCCATCATGCAAAAGCCGCCGCAGGACGAGCTGGCGAAGCGGCTTCACAGCGCCTGGGAGCTGGCCTCGCTTTTGCGCCGGCGGCGTTTCGCCCATGGCTCGCTCGATCTCGATTTCCCGGAGGTCAAAGTGGTCGTCGACAAAGCGACCGGCCGTCCGCTGCGCCTGGAACGGATCGAGAACGACGAGTCGCACCAACTGGTCGAAGAATTCATGCTCGCGGCCAACGAAGCGGTGGCGAGCGAGCTGAAGAACCGGCTTATCCCGACGATCTACCGGGTGCACGAAACTCCCGATCCCGACAAGCTGAGTGAGTATCGGGATTTTGTGGTTAGCTACGGTTTCAACGCCGGCGATCTCACCAACCGCAAGGAATTGCAGCGGCTCCTCGAATCATTCCGCGGGAAACCGGAAGAGCAGGCCCTTAAGATCGGTCTGCTCAAAAGCCTGAAGCGCGCCCGCTACGCCATCCAGCCGCTCGGCCATTTCGGTCTCTCGAAAAACAACTACACCCATTTCACCAGCCCGATCCGGCGTTATGCCGATCTCGTCGTGCATCGCTGCCTCGCCGATCGCGACGGCAAACGTGGCGTCCGCCGCGGGGCGGGGGAGCTGGCTGGCGTGGCCGAGCACATTTCCGCCACCGAGCGCGTCGCGGCCGAGGCGGAGAATGAATCGGTCAAAATGAAGAAGCTGGAGTTCTTGCAATTGCAGTTGAGCGAGAAAAATCCGCAGGTATTCCGCGCGGTCGTGATCGAGGTGCGTAACTACGGACTGCTGATCGAATTGCCCGACGTCCTTCTCACCGGGCTGGTCCACGTCTCTTCGTTGCAGGACGATTTTTATGTCTTCGACGCCACCCGCCGCCGCCTCATCGCCCGGCAATCGAAACGCATCCTGGCTGTCGGCGACGTTCTCAAGGTGGTGGTGGCGCGGATCGACGTCTTCAAGCGCCAGGCCGATTTCGCGATCGTGGCGGAGCGGCCCGCCCGGAGCGGCCGGCGGCGGCGTTAAATCGCGAAAATTTTGCTTCCCTTTCGGCCCGGCGGGTGTCTAACATCCGCCCCGTCCCAATGGATAGCATCATCGAATCAAGAGAGTTGCAGATCGAGCGGAAACTATTTTCGATCGACCTGCGCGAGAATGGCCGCGGCAAATTTCTCCGCATCACCGAAGACAGTCAGGGGCATCGTAACGTCATCATCGTGCCGATGTCTGGCGTAGACGATTTCGCCGACGCGATCGACGACGTGCTCGCCTCCGAGCCGGTCAACGAAAGCAGCGGCGGTTAGTGAGCTAGGAAAAAGACGAACGGATTTACAGGAGGGTAGCGTCAGTCGCGTCGGCCCCATTTCCCCGATCCTGAAACATCCTGTTTAATCCTCTCCTAGAACAAACTGAGCCGGGCCGGCGCCCGTCCCTCTCGCAGTTGCGCGCTGGTTCGAGATGCCCTGTCGCGTTGACACTCCCAGCCCGCGTTCTAGTTTGCGCTTCCTGCCGGTTTTCCACCGCAAATTTCCACTTTCATGGCCACCAAAACGAAATCAGTCCGCTCTAAATCGACTTCGAAACGCAAAGCCACCTCGGCCAATCCATCCCCGAAAAAGACGCGCAACGTCTATTACTTCGGCGACGGTAAGGCGGACGGCGCGGGCAGCATGAAACCGCTCCTCGGCGGCAAAGGCGCCAATCTCGCCGAGATGACTCGCATCGGGTTGCCGGTCCCGCCGGGGTTCACGATTACGACCGAGGTTTGCACCTTCTTTTCCGAGAACAAACGCAGCTATCCGAAAGGCCTCGAGGCCGAAGTGGAGGCGGCGCTGGCCAAGGTCGAGAAATCGGTCGGCAAAATACTAGGCGACAAGCAGCGCCCGCTCCTCCTTTCCGTCCGCTCCGGCGCGCGCGATTCCATGCCCGGCATGATGGACACCATCCTCAACCTCGGGATGAACGACACCGTGGTCGAGATCGTGGCCAAGTCGACCGATAACCCGCGCTTTGCCTGGGATTCCTACCGCCGTTTCCTGCAAATGTATGGCGATGTCGTGATGGGCGTGCAGAAACGCGCGGGCGAAGATCACGAGCCGTTTGAAAGCGTGATCGAGCACCTCAAGGACGAGCGTTACGGCAACCACAATTTCCCCGACGTCCAGCTCTCGGTCGATGACCTGAAAGAGATGGTCAAGCGCTTCAAGGACCTGATCAAAGAGCGCACCGGCAAATCGTTTCCGCAGGATCCGAGGCAGCAGCTCTGGGGTTCGATCAGTGCCGTCTTCGGCTCTTGGAATAACGACCGTGCCGTGGTGTATCGGCGCAAGTATGGCATCCCCCACAGTTGGGGCACGGCGGTCAACGTGCAGACGATGGTCTTCGGTAACATGGGCGACACGAGCGCGACCGGCGTCGCCTTCACCCGCGACCCGGCGAGCGGCGAAAAGGTTTTCTACGGGGAATATCTGATCAATGCCCAGGGCGAAGACGTCGTCGCAGGCGTCCGCACGCCGCATCCGATCGCAAAGCTGGCCGACGAAATGCCGGCTGCGCACAAGGCGCTGATGAAAGTTCGCGCCATTCTCGAGAAACACTTTAAGGACATGCAGGACCTCGAGTTCACGGTCGAAGACAATCGGCTCTACATCCTGCAAACCCGCAACGGCAAACGGACCGGTCTGGCGGCGGTACGGATCGCGGTTGAAATGGTGGAAGAACGCCTCATCTCGAAAGAAGCGGCGATCAAACGCATCCCGGCGGATTCGCTCGCGCATCTGCTCGCGCCGATTTTCGATCGCAAATCAATCGCGTCCGCGAAAAAAATCGCGAGCGGACTCCCGGCCGGGCCGGGCGCGGCGTCGGGCCACGTCGTTTTCAGCGCGGAAGAAGCGGTCCGCCGTTCCGAGCGGGGCGACAAAGTGCTCCTCGCCCGGGTCGAAACTTCTCCCGAAGACCTCCGCGGCATGATCGCGGCCGAGGGCATTCTCACTGCGCGCGGCGGCGTTTCTTCCCACGCCGCGCTTGTCGCCCGACAGATGGGCAAGGTTTGCGTCTGCGGCGCGTCG
>JBKJNW010000155.1:0-27827 GCA_046593335.1 Chthoniobacterales bacterium
TTGGAAAGGGCGCGGCGCACCTGGGCCGGGCTGACGTTGAGCGCCGCCATCCGCTCGGGCTTGAGCCAAATGCGCATGGCAAAAGTGCGGCCCCCGAGAATCTCGGCGCGTTGCACGCCCTCGATCGCGGTCAGGCGCGGCTGGACGATGCGGCTGAGGTAATCGGTGATTTCATTCGCCTCCAGGATATTGGAGGTGAAGCTGAGGTAGGCGGAGGCAAACTGAGAATCGGCCGGCTCGATGTTAATGATCGGCACTTCTGCTTCCGGCGGCAGGTCGTTCCGCACCTGGTCGACCTTGGAGCTGATCTCGGAGAGCGCCTTCGTCGAGTCGTAATTCAAGCGCAGCCGCGCGGTGATGGTCGAGACACCCTGCGAGCTGGTGGATTGCAAGTAGTCGATCCCGTCCGCCGCGGCGATGGCGCGCTCGAGCGGGGTGGTGATGAATCCGCGAACCAGCTCCGCACTGGCGCCGACGTAGACCGTGGTGACGGTGACCGAGGCGATATCGCTGCGCGGATATTGCCGGACGTTGAGCGAAGAAATCGCCTGCACGCCGGCGATGACAATGACCAGACTAACGACCAGCGCGAGAACTGGTCGGCGGATGAAAAGGTCGGTAAAATTCTTCATCTCAAAGGCACGCGTAGCTCCTCGCCGGTTTTAGGTATTGGGCGGGGTCGGGTTAAGCTTGGTTTTTGGGGCGAGTTTATTATCCACCACCACGTTCATGCCGTTGCGCATTTTGAAAACCCCGGTGCTCACGATCTCCTGGCCTTTTTCCAAGCCTTCGCCGACGGCGACGAAATCTCCCCGCGTTTCACCGGTGCGAATGAATTTCTGCTCGGTTGTGAGCGAGGTCTTGCCGGTCTTCTCGTCCTTTTTCTGTGTGATCACGTAAACGGAATTGCCGAAAGGCGCGTAAGCGACAGCAGTCGTGGGGATGAAGAGCGTCGGATTGGTTTCAGGGAGCAGGACCTCGACCTCGGCAAACATCCCCGCGCGCAAGGCGTGGTCGGCGTTATCGATCGTGGCCTGAAGCGAGACGGCCCGCGTCGTGGGATCGATCGCGGAGTTAATCGCGCTCAGGGTGCCGGTGAATTCACGTCCTTCGATCGCGTCGGTCGTCATCTTGACCGGCAGACCGACTTTCACCTTTCCCAGATCCTGTTGCGGGAGGGAGAAATCGACGAAGACTTTGTCCAACGCCTGCAAGGTCACGAGCTTCTGCCCGGCCGGCACCATTTGCCCGGGATTCACCTCGCGAATGCCGGCGATGCCATCAAAGGGGGCGTGAATCTCTTTTTTGTCGATGATCGACTGCATGTTCTCGACCCCCGCCCTCGCCTGGGAAAACTTCGCCGTGGCCGCGTCGCCTTCCGCCTTGGAGATGACGTTTCCTTTCGCCAGGTTCTGCGAGCGCTCGTATTCCGCCTTGGCCAATTCAAAATCGGCTTGCGCGGAACGCAGCTGCGCCTGCTCGGCAGAGGAATCCAGTTTCACCAGCAGGTCGCCTTTTTTCACCGGACGTCCCGACTCGAAGCCGATCTCGGTCACCATCCCAGGCAGCTCCGCGCTGATCGTGGCCCCCTGCACCGGCGTGATCGAACCGACCGCGCTCAGGGTGGGTGCCCAGTTGGCCTGTTGCACGGTGGCGCTGGTCACGGTCGTAGGGGGCGGCACCATCGCCTTGCCGGCCGAGATCATGGCGACGATCTGGAGCGCCTTGGTTCCAAAGATGAGGAGGAAGACGGCGACAAGACCGAGGATGACGAGAAAAATCGCCTTCTTCGAAGAGCGCTTTTTCGGCGCCGCCGACGAGGTCGACGACGAAACATTGGCTGGGCGGGTGGGTGATTTAGTTGTGAGCGTTTGCATGAGAAGTGCGACTGAACAAAAGGCGCCAGAGTGTGCGGGCGACATCAAGTTGACGTTCACGCTGCCGCGCAGCGGACGTTTTTGATGAACGAAAAACGCTGCGCATCAGGGTCCCATCATTTACCGCGAAGATCATTTCGGCAATCTGGTGAGCGTTGAGCCAGGGAGCGAGCTTGCGGCCTTCCGGTGAGCGCGCGATCAGGTCGGCCACGCCATCGGCCTTGGTCTTGACCACGTTGCGCAGAATTTTTGCGACGCGCGCGTTGCGGCTCGCTTCGGCGAAGAGATCGACGACGAAGGCCGAAATAATCTGGGGCGATTGCTCGGTGCAATGGGAGGTGAAGAGAATTTCCATCGCCTCGAGCAGGCTCGGTGCCTGCCCGGCACGCTCGAGCAACTCGGCGATGGCTTTTTTGTGCTCGGCTGCAAGGGCAGCGATGACTTCCTCTTTGCTCTTAAAGTAGCGATAGATGAGCCCGACGCTGATCCCGGCCTCGGCACTGATGTCGTGCATGCTGGTTTGGTGAAATCCGCGCGCCGCGAAACAGGGCAGGGCCGCGTCCAAAATCTGTTCGCGGCGATCAAGCAGAACCGTTCCTTTGCGTTTGCTGGCCATGGAATTTCCACAATGAATGAACGTTCATTCATTGTCAAACGGCTGGCCGGCCACGCTGTCTTCCCGGGGCGCGGCCCCACTCCGTCACGAGAAAAAGGGTGGGGGAGTGCCAGAGGGGAGAGTTGAACTCCCGACCAAGGGCTTATGAGTCCCCTGCTCTACCACTGAGCTACCCTGGCGACGTGAATCGCTATAGTTGAATGGCGCGCCCGGTGTGTCAACGGACGGGCGCGCGGCGGACGGCGCCAACGAGAGGCGCGCGCGTCGCGAGCAGGACAGGCACGACAGAGTCTCGCCCTACCGCATGCGATCGCCCAAATACGTGCGCAGCTCTTCCTCGGTCCCGTGCATCGCGATCATGAAACAAACTCCGTCCCGTTCCATGACCGCCCCGGCCCAGTGATCGGCCTCGACATAACCCCAACTCGGCCGGGTGCCGGGTTTCGCAGTGGAACGGCGGGCGCTCTTCTCTGCCGGGTAGAGGAAAAATTGCACTCCTTTTTCGGCTACCACCACCTGGGCGACGCGCTGGCCATCCTCATCATCAAAGACCCGCGCCCCGCGCGCGCGAAAATCGGCGAACTGCATCGGCACGTCGTAGTGCTCGAGCTGCGATTTCATAAAAAAGTAATCGCCCAGGTTGATCGCGTCGGTGTTCAAAGGTTCAAAAGAATAGCGCTGCGTCGCGCCGGCAAAGGTAAGGAGACGCTTGGCCGTTTCCGACCCGGGAAACTCGTGCAGGTGCTCGACAAAAAAGAAAACTCCGATCCCGCTCATGACCAGTACCGCCAGGGCTGTCGCCAGGATCGCGGGATGCCGCGCCGTCTTTATCCAGCTCCGCTTTTCACCGCGGATGAGATTGGCATTCACAAACCACTCCGCTGCTTTCGCTGGGATCTGGATCCGACGGACCAGGCCGGCCAGCGCCTGATCGAATTGTTGCTGGGCGGTGAGGCTGGCCGCGGCTTCTGGAATGGTGCGCGCGCTTTCGAGGGCGGAGCGCATCGCGCGGTCGCTCGGCGGCGCATCGCTGATCGGGGCGCATTCGATCAGCGCTCGTTTGCGGCGCGAAAGCCAGCGCTTCACCGGGCCTCCGTCACGTTATTGAGCCAGGCTTGGAACTGCGAGCGCCCATGCGAGATGAGGCTGGCCAGCTCCTGCATTTTCACGTCGAGCAGGTTTTGCATTTCGCGGTGCGAAAATTCGTTCAGGTAAAAAAAGGCGAGCGCACTGCGTTGCGGTTCCGGCGCGGCCGAGATCCAGGCCGCCAGCTGCGCCGCGTCGAGCTGCGCCACCCGAGTCGCGGCATCGGCCGAGATCGGCTCTTCCGGCATGGTCGTGCTCTCCGGCTGCGCGTCGCCTTTCGCCAGATCGAGGCACTGGTGCCGCGCCTCATGGAACGACCAGAGCCGATCGGGTGGCAATTGCCCGCGCGACGCGAGCAGGGCCGCTTCCCGGACCGTGTTCTGGAAAGCCTCCAGCGCCCGCGCCGGGTCGCCGGTCATGAGAAAGCAAAACCGGTAGAGCTGCGGCAGGCTCTCAGAAAACTTTTGCGCTCCTTTTTTTTCCAAGCCGGTAAGTTGATGGCCGCTTCTGCCTCGCGCAAGGCATTCACTCCATTCTCCCTCCTGCTTCGAGCGGGAGAGAAACGGAAATGCTTTAGGAAAACTGCGCAGCTTCCATGCGCCGGGCGACCTCTTCCGCGTTTTCCCGGCTGTTGAAAGCGGAGATGCGGAAATAGCCTTCGCCTTCCGAACCGAAACCGCTCCCCGGAGTGATGACCACGTTCAGTTCCTCCAACATCCGGTCGAACATCTGCCAGCTCGTTAGGCCGGGAGGCGTTCCGACCCAGATGTAGGGCGCGTTCTTGCCGCCGTAGACCTTGAGCCCGGCGCGGCCCGCCGCCTCGCCCAAGATGCGCGCGTTGCCCATGTAATGCTCGACCAGCGCGCGCACCTGGGCGCGCCCCTCCTCGCTATAGAGTGCTTCCGCCCCGCGTTGCACGGGATAGCTGACGCCATTTGCCTTCGTGCTCCAGCGCCGGTTCCAGAGTTTGTGCAGCGGCAGCTCGCGGCCGTCGCTGGTCGAGGCCAGGAGGCGTTTCGACATTACGGTAAAGCCGCAGCGCACCCCGGTGAAACCGCCCGTCTTGGAAAAGCTGCGGAACTCCACCGCCCGTTCCAGCGCGCCCGGGATCTCGAAGATCGAGCGCGGAATTTCCGGGTCGCTGATGTAGCCCTCGTAGGCCGCGTCGTAAAGCAGGATGGCCTTGTGCTCCTGCGCGTAGGCCACCCAATTCTCGAGCTGCCCGCGCGTCGCCACCGCCCCGGTCGGGTTGTTTGGGAAACAAAGATAGACGATGTCTGCCTGCTCGTTAGGCGGCTCGGCCACGAAATCGTTTTCCGCCCGGCAGGGGAGATAGATAATGCCGCCGAAGCGCCCGCTCTCGTCCGCCGCCCCGGTGTGACCGGCCATGACGTTGGTGTCGACATAGACCGGATAAACCGGATTGGTGATCGCGATTTTGTTCTGGTCGCCGAGCACGTCGAGAATGAAACCGCAGTCGCTCTTCGACCCGTCGGAGACGAAAATCTCGTCGTCCGCAACCTCGATCCCGCGCGCGCGATAATCGATCTGCGCGATCTTGCTCCGCAGAAATTCGTAACCTTGTTCGGGCGGGTAGCCGCGAAAAGTTTCGCGGACCGAAAGTTCGTCGACCGCGGTTTTCATCGCCTGCACCACCGCGGGCGGGAGCGGCTCGGTCACATCGCCGATCCCGCAGCGAATTAAGCGCTCGCCCGCCTTGGGATTGGCGGCACAAAACTCTTTGATCCGCCGTCCGATCTCGGGAAAAAGATAGCCCGCCTGAAGCTTGAGATAGTTTTCGTTGAGGTATGCCATGGGTCTGTTGCGCTGCCCTGCGCAGCGTTGGTTATGCAACAGGAGGCGCTTCGCCTGTCAACGAAATCCTCCACCCGGCAACGCGCGCGCGAGAGCGCCTAACGACGCGGCCCGTGCCCGGCCAGCTCGGTCGCTTCCGGGTCGAAGTTTTCTTCCAGCCAATGCCAGGCTTCGGAGCGCGAGCGCGAAACATGGATGTTCCAGCCCAGAGGACTGACCAGTTTTTCCCAGCGCTTGGCCACCGCAAATAAACGATCGTCCGGCGCCACCACCACGACAACCGCGTGCGGTCGAAAAAAAGCCGTCATCCGGTCTGTCGTCACGATCTCCTGCAAGTGCTCTTCGGTGATCCGGATCCCGGTCGCTTCCGAGAGGTCGACAAATTCGTAGTGAAAATTTTCCGTGTTTTGCACGAGTTGCGACAGGGCCAGGCTCCCGCGCAGTATTTCTTCCCCGGTCACAACGCCGCTGCCATGATGCACCACCCCCATGAAATCCTCGGTCAACTCAGTCTCGTACGGCATTTCCCTGCACTCCCTCGCCGCGGACATGGTAGCTCACTTTCCACGCAAACCAATGGGGATCAAAGGGTGAGGGGACCCAGAGCAGACTGGATCCGTTTAATCGCCCGCCTCGGAAAAGAACCAGCGCGGTTTGGTTTCCGCGCTTTTAGTCGCTGGCCCTTTTTTTCCGTCTTCCTGAATGACCGAAGCTGGCGCGGGAAGGGGCAGCGAACCAGGCGGGCGATGCCCAATCGCAAAGCCAGAAAGAAAGAGAATCACTCCGCCGCAAATCTCCAGCCAGAAACGTCGCCGCTGCGGTGCCAGCATCGGTTGATCACAGGTTGGACAGGTGATGATGGTCCGCGCCAACGCTGCGTCGACCCAGACCTTTTGCGCGCAATTGCGGCAGCGAAACTTGGTCGCTCGGCGGGCCGGTTTTGGACCCATGTGAACTGCATAAGCGCGCAGACGCCCCGCTGATTTGTGCTGCGGGGGCGCGGCGGTAGGGCTTCGGCCCGCTCGTGGCCGGTTCATGAGACGAGGCTGGCATAAGCAGGTCGCGCAAGGCAAGACAAAATTCGCTCGCTGTGAGGCTTAAGGCCGCGTCAGGTGAGGCGCGCTGCATCTTGCAGCAGCGGCAGTACGGTTGCCAGGTCCGCTTCGCTCCGAGCATGCACGAAGAGCAAAGGTTCCTGTCTCTCCACCCGTGCCCCGAGTTGTTTGATCCGCGAGCAGCCGACCGCAAAATCGATCGCGTCTCCGGCTCGGGCGCGGCCGGCTCCAAGAAACAGTGCGGCCCGGCCAATCGCCTCCGCATCCATCCGCGCCACCACTCCGCTCCGCGGCGCGAGCACCGGACGAACAACAGGCGCGGGGTGGAGCGCGCTCATCCTCTCGAGCGCGCTCGCATCTCCGTTCTGCGCTTCGACCAGGGCGACAAATTTCCGCCAGGCCGTGCCGTCCTCGAGCCACTTGGCAAATTGGCCGCGCGGCAGGGTCGATACCTTGGCCACGAGGTTGAGCGTGAGTTCGACCAAATCCTGCGGGCCGCGACCCTGCAAAGTTTCGACCGCCTCTGCTACCTCCAGCGCATTCCCGACCGTCCGGCCTAGCGGTGCCTCCATCGCGCTGAGCAAGTGCGAAATTTGCACGCCCATCCGCTCACCTACCGCCGTCATCGCCGCGGCCAGTTCCTCGGCTTCGGCCCGCGTTTTCATGAAGGCGCCACTGCCGAATTTCACGTCGAGGACGAGGCGATCGAGATTCTCCGCCAGCTTTTTGCTCATGATGCTGGCGACAATGAGCGGCTGCGACGGCACCGTCCCGGTCACATCGCGGAGCGCGTAAAGTTTCTTGTCGGCCGGGCAGATGTCCGCCGTCTGGCCGATCATGAAGAGGCCAATCTTCTCCAGCTGCCGCAGCGCGCGCGCTTCGTCGAGATTGACGTCAAACCCGTGGATGCTCTCGAGCTTGTCGAGCGTGCCGCCGGTGATCCCGAGTCCGCGGCCGGAGATCATCGGCACCCAGACTTCGTCACAGGCCAGGAGCGGCGCGAGGACAAGAGAGACCTTGTCGCCGATGCCGCCGGTCGAATGCTTGTCCACCTTTGGCGGCGAGCCTTTCGGATACTCAAGCACCCGCCCGCTCTTCATCATCGCCGAGGTGAGCTGACCGGTTTCGTTAGGCGTCATTCCGCGAAAGAAAACCGCCATGGCAAACGCGCTCATCTGGTAATCAGGAATTTCTCCGCGGGTAAAGCCGTCGATGAGCGCCGTGATTTCGTCCGGCGCGAGTTCGTCGCCGTTGCGCTTGCGCTCGATCAGGCTCGGGATGTGCATGGGGCGAGAAATGATTCCCCGATCGGCCAGCGCTCGGGAAGTTTAAAAAAATCCGGCAGGGTCGCGGCCACGTCGGCAAGGGTGGCGCGGGTGCCGAGGTCGCGACTTGTCGGGCCGTCGAGGACCAGCAACGGAACTTCTTCCCGGGTATGATCCGTGCCCGTGAACGTCGGGTCATTGCCGTGATCGGCAGTGATGATGACCAGGTCGTCAGGCTGGACGAGCGAGAGAAAGCGGCCCAGCCATTCGTCAAATTCCCTCAGGGCGCCGGCGTAGCCCGCGACGTCGCGCCGGTGCCCAAAAAGCATGTCGAAGTCGACCAGGTTGGCGAAAATGAGACCCTCTTTGCGTTCCCGCCACAGCTCCTCAATCCGCTGCATTCCATCGCGGTTGGAAGTGGTCGGAAACGATTCGGCGACACCACGACCGGCGAAAATATCGCTGATTTTCCCCACGCCCAGGACCGCGATCCCGCTCTCGCCTAACGAATCCAGTATCGTCCGGGGCGGCGCCAGCGAAAAATCATGCCGGTTCGATTTTCGGCGAAAATTCCCCGGTTCGCCCAGAAACGGCCGGGCAATCACGCGGCCGATCCGGTAACGATCCGCGATCGCGCGGGCGGCCCGGCAGATTTCATACAAGCGTTCCACCGCCATTACCTTTTCGTGCGCCGCGATTTGCAGCACGGAATCGGCCGAGGTGTAAAGAATCGGTCGGCCAGTGCGGAGATGTTCTTCGCCGAGTTCGTGCAGAATCTCCGTCCCGCTGCGAGCGTAGTTGCCGAGAAAAGAAACGCCGCTGGCGCGCTCAATTTCCCTAACGAGTGAAGCTGGAAAACGTTCGAAAGTCGCAAACGGTTCCTCGAGCACGGCCCCGGCGATTTCCCAATGTCCGGTCGTGGTATCCTTCCCGGCCGAGCGTTCCCGCATCCGCCCAAAGCTGGCCGCGCAGGCCGGAGCTGTCTTTTCGGTAGGGCGAGACTCCGTCGAGTCAGGGGGGGCGTGTTGCGTGGCACGACGGAGTCTCGCCCTACCAGTTGAATCTAAAATCTCGCTTAAGCCTAACGAGTCGAGATGCGGTAAGCGCAGGTCCGGGCTTCGTTCTAAAATATGCCCGAGCGTGTTCGCCCCAGCGTCACCATACTCGGCCGCGTCCGGCGCCTCGCCGACCCCAACGCTGTCGAGGACCAAGAGAAGTGCGCGCACGAAGAAAAGTAAGAAGGAAAAAGAAGAAACGAGCAGCGACAGACTTCTTCCTTCTGCCCTCTTACCTCTTCCTTTCCCTAGAGTCCGATCGGGTGCCAGGCCGTCTTCATCTCGACCGTGTCGAGAATCCAATACGGATTTTCCGCGGCGTCCCCGCGCCAGTCGGCCGCAGCGAGCGAACGCTCGACATAACGCTTCACGTTATGCCGGCCCCCCTGTTGCAGGGCCGCGGCTACTTTCGCGTCGCCCGACGCATCGACAATCGCGTTCACATCCATGTGGCTGGCGAGGTGCGGAGCCAGCTCGGCCGGATTTCCCGACAGCAGGTTGATCACTCCGCCCGGCAGATCGCTCGTCGCGATGATCTCGGAGAAAGTTAGCGCCGGGAGCGGCTGCGTCGCGGAGGTCAGGACGACGGCCGTGTTCCCGCTCAAAATCACCGGCGCGACGAGCGAGACGAGCGCGAGCAGGGGCGGCTCGTTCGGGCAAACCACCACCACCACGCCAGTCGGTTCCGGCATGGTGAAATTGAAGTGCGAGCTCGCGACCGGGTTCACCGCGCTGAAGATCTGGCTGAACTTATCCGTCCAGCCCGCGTAATGAATCAGGCGTTCAATCGTTAGGCTGGCTTCCTCGCCGGCCTTGCCGTTCTTTTTCCCGGCGGCGCGATTCAACTCGGCTTCGAGCTCGGGCCGGCGCATTTCCAGCATTTCGGCCGCGCGATAAAGGATCTGGCCGCGGAGGTAAGCGCTTGTTTTTGACCAGCCGCCGAGCGCGCTCCGGGCCGCGCTCACCGCGTCGCGAAAATCCTTGCGCGAAGCCCGCGCATAATTGGCGATGACTCCTCCCCGGGCTGCCGCCGCTTCGACCCGGCCGCTCTCGCTCCGGACAAATTTGCCGCCGATGAAAAGCTTGTAAGTTTTCTGAACGTGAAGTCGCGCCTCTTTTTTTGCCACGCCGGGAGCATTGCCTAACCGCTTGAAAAAAGAAACGCTAAACGGATGCTGGCGGGAATTTGATGGATAAACAGGACTCGATCTTTGTGGCAGGTCACGGCGGACTTGTCGGCAGCGCCATCCTGCGCCGGCTCGAAGCCGAGGGCTTTACTCGGCTCCTCACCCGCAGTCGCGCCGTGCTCGACCTAACGAACACCGCCGCGGTTGACGAATTCTTTGCCCGGGAGAAGCCGGCCATTGTCGTCGTGGCCGCGGCCAAGGTCGGCGGGATCAAGGCGAACAACGACCGTCCGGTCGAGTTCCTTCTCGGCAACCTCCAGATCCAGAACAACCTCATTCGCGCCGCGCACGAGAATGGCGCGCACAAGCTTCTCTTCCTCGGCAGCTCCTGCATTTATCCGAAGCTCGCGCCCCAGCCCATCGCGGAGAGCGCATTGTTAGGCGGGCCGCTTGAGCCGACGAACGAAGCCTACGCCATCGCCAAGATCGCCGGGATCAAGCTCTGCCAGGCCTACGCCCGCGAATATGGCGCCAACTTCATTTCCGGCATGCCGACCAATCTCTACGGGCCTAACGACAACTTCGATCTCGAGAGCTCGCATGTCCTGCCCGCGCTCATGCGCAAGGCGCACGAGGCGAAACAATCCGGCGCGCGCGAGCTGGTTGTCTGGGGCTCGGGCAAACCGCGGCGCGAGTTCCTCCACGTTGATGACCTCGCTGCCGCGTGTTTTTTTCTCCTCCAGAATTACGACAGTCCTGAGATCATCAACATCGGCACTGGAATCGACCTGACCATCCGCGAACTGGCTGAACTCATCTGTGACGTTGTCGGCTTCAATGGCGAGCTGAGCTGGGACGCGAGCAAACCGGACGGCACTCCGCGTAAGCTCCTTGATACGACGAAAATCAATTCGTTAGGCTGGAAGCCGACGATCGCATTGCGCGACGGAGTCGCGCAGACCTACGCCTGGTTTCAGCAGGAAGCTGCGGTCTAGCCGTTGTCCTGAACGGTTACTTCCTGGGCGAATAATTCGAATTCAACCGCCTCGACCCGGGTATCGGCAAAATCGAGGTGACCACACTCAAGGGCGATGCGTCCCTTCTTCATCAACTCGACGCGGCCGGCCAGCTCGACCTCCGCGCTCGAAGCCGGGCTCGCCGTCGGGCCGTGGAAATACATGAACGGCATGGTGGCTCCGCCTGCGGTCAGGCGGGCTTGGACGAGGAGATCGCTCCCCGCGTTATGGGTTAACCGATTGACCGTGCCGCTGGCGCTGACCAGGTAGGTGCCGGGACCGAGGTCGAGCCAGACCACGGCAATGAAGGATTCTTTCGGCACCAGCGTGAGCGCCTTCGTTCCAAGATAAGCGGAGACCGCCAGCCCGCCTCGCGCTTTTCTCGGGTGGGATTTGTGTTTACTCGTTTTTTTCTTCTTCTTTTTCTTTGCTGGCATGAACGGGAGTTCTAAATCTCCAGCTGCGCCAGGGCAGTCTTGAAGAGTTTTTTCGCCGCGGAAGCGAAGACGGAGTGAAGCTCGCTCTTCTGCATGTTATCGGCCGCGCTCTGGAATTGCGCGCCCGCCGCGAGGAGCGAGACAAAGTGCGGCCCCGGACCGTGACGGCCCGGCACCGGTGTGCCGCACCATTCGTCTACAACGTCGCTCACTCTTCCCCCCACAATGATGATGCCGTTTTCGGAATGTTTGTTCCCGAGTAGTTGCGCGAAGTCGACTTGCGTCGCGGCGCGCGTGATCACAGCGCGGGCCGCAAGGGCAGCGTGGTATGGATCAGGTCCGGGCGGGAGCGGCTGCGGGTTCAACGCCACCCAGGCGAGATCCGAGAAATAGGGATCTCCGGGACCGGGTGGGAGTGGCTGTGGATTGAGCGCGGCCCAGAGCAGGCGACTTACCGGACCGCCTGGACCGTATGGTCCGAAGGGACCGCCAGGGTTCCCGGAATCGTCCGGATTCGGAAAGAAAACACTGTTGAGCAGGCTCGCCAAGGCGCTCCTGCTGAGGCTAATTTGTCCGCGTTCGCCGATATCGGCGGAGACGCTGGATGTGCGGCTCTGTTTCGAGAGCGTGCGCAGGGTCTCTGGAGTTTTCATACGCAGATATTCCCTGCCTCTGCATTTCAACAGTCAAGCTCAAATCGTAGCTCAAGCCGCTAAGGGCAAACGTAGAAGCACCCGCATCAATTCGCGTTGCTCGCGCCCGGGATGCGTCCGGGCCGGGACCCATTCGCGCTCGAGGATGAATGCGTCGCCAAAGAAATCCTCCAACTCGGCCGTGCTCACCCGGTAAGGCGGGCCGTCTTCGTCGTGATCGGGATTGATGAAAAAGATGGCGAGCAACCGGCCGCCCGGCTTTAGCAGCCTAACGATCGTGGCGACATACTGCCGGCGCAGAGCGGGATCGATCGCGCAAAAGCAGGTGTGCTCGAAAACCCAGTCGAAACGGCCATCCATCTCCGGCGGCAGATCGAAAAGATTGGCCAACAGATATTCTTCCCGCGCGAGGGGCGGCCGCGCCTTCGCTTTCTTAATTGCAAACGGCGCCAGATCGACACCGACGACGTGGTTTTCGGAAGTAACAAGAGCCCGCACATCCAGACCCGAGCCGCAGCCCGGGACGAAAATCTCTCCCTTTAACGGTCCGTTTTCCGCCAGGTAATCTCCCAGCGCGGGGTGGGGTACGCCTTTTTCCCACGGCGTTTCCCGGCGTTGATAGCGCTCTTCCCATTCAGTTTGCGTTTGTTTCATCGGTGCGGTTGACTGAGAACACATCTCGCATGTCGAACGTATATCCTAATCGTCTTCCTTCATGAAAGCTCTTCGTGTCGGAGTCGTCGGGGTCGGGCACATCGGCAAAAATCACGCGCGGCTTTACGCGGAGACAGACAGCGCCGAGTTCACCGCCATTTTTGACAGCAATGCGGAAGTCGCCGCCGGGATTGCGCAGCAATACAACGTCCAAGCGGCCAGTTCGCTGGAGGAATTCGCCGACCTGGTCGATGCCGCTTCTGTCGCCACCCCGACGAACTCGCACTTCGCCATCGCGCTGCCGCTTCTCGAAAAAGGAAAACATCTCCTGATCGAAAAACCGATCGCGGAAGATACCGCTCAAGCCAGCCGGCTGGCGGAGATGGCGCTTGAACGGAAGCTGGTTTTACAAGTCGGCCACGTCGAGCGTTTCAACCCGGTCCTGAGCGCGCTTGAAGCACGCCTGACCCATCCGCGCTTCATCGAGGCGCATCGGCTTTCGCCGTTTCCAAATCGCAGCACCGACATCGGCGTCGTGCTCGATCTCATGATTCACGACTTGGAAATTATTCTTCATCTCGTGAGGTCGCCGGTGCAGACCATCGACGCCGTCGGCGTCCCGGTCCTGAGCCGGCGCGAGGATATCGCCAACGCGCGAATTCGTTTCGAAAACGGCTGCGTCGCCAACATCACCTCGAGCCGGATCAGTCCCGAGCGGATGCGCAAGATTCGTGTCTTCCAAGGGGACGCTTATCTCTCGCTCGATTATCAGAATCAAACGGGCGAAATTTATCGCAAGGTCGGGGGCGGGATCGAGCGGGTCGAAGTCGAAATCGAAAAAGAAGAACCGCTCAAGCGCCAGATTCTTTCCTTCATCGAATGCGCCCGGACCGGCTTGCAGCCGAAGGTTTCCGGCTTTGAAGCGACCGCCGCGCTTGAGCTGGCGGTCCAGATCACGAAGCGAATCGAGGAGGCGCAATGACCTCGCGATGGAGCGCACGCTGAGCCTTTATTTCGTCGCCGGCGAAGCGAGCGGCGACAATCACGGCGCCGCGCTCTTGCAGGAGTTGCGCCGCCTGCAACCGGGCGTGCGCTTGCTCGGCCGCGGCGGGCCGCGCATGTGCGAAGTGGCGGGTGAGCGCTTTCTCGATTGGAGCGACGAAGCCGCCGTCGTCGGGCTCTGGGAGGTGATCAAGCACTACGGTTATTTCCGGGAGGAATTTCGCCGGACCGTAAACGAGATCGCCGCCACCCGGCCCGACGCCGTGGTCCTGATCGATTACCCGGGATTCAATCTCCGGCTTGCCCGCCTCCTTCGCGCCCGGTCGTTAGGCGGAAAAATCATTTACTACATCAGCCCGCAGGTCTGGGCCTGGAACCGCGGCCGCATCCCGAAGATGGCGCGCTGGCTCGACCTCATGCTCTGCATTTTTCCCTTTGAAGCCGAGCTCTACGAGCAATCCGGTTTGCGCACGATCTTCGTCGGGCATCCCATGATCGAAAATCTCCAGGCCAAACGAATCGACGTCCTGCGCCTGCCCCACCTCGTCGGCCTTTTCCCCGGCAGCCGGGCGCGCGAAGTGCGCAAGCTGTTGCCGATCCTGATCGAGGTCATGCGCGCGCTGCACCGGCACCGGCCGGGACTGCATTTCGAAATCGCGGCCGCGTCCGAAGCCCTCGCGGAAGTGATCCGGCACGACCTCGCCCCGGTCCTCAATTCGTTAGGGCAAGTCGAGGTCGTGGTCGGGCAGGCCGCGCAGATCATGCAGCGGAGCACGGCCGGCGTCGTCGCCTCGGGCACGGCCACGCTCGAGGCGGCTTTTTTCGGATTGCCCTTCGTCCTCGTCTACAAAGTCGCCGCCCTGACCTACCTTGCCGGGCGGATGCTGATTCGAGTAAAATATCTCGGCATGCCTAACGTCCTGGCGGATCGTGAAATCGTTCCCGAGTTTATCCAGGGCGACGCCCAACCGGCCGCGATCGCAAGCGCTGTCCTGCAGCTGCTCGACGAGCGCGATCGACGCAAGGAAATGCTCGCTGCTTTCGAGAAGGTGATCGCCCGGCTTGGTCCGGGAGGCGCCAACGAAACTGCCGCGCGCGCCATTCTCGAGGCAGTCGCGCCCGTCCCTGCCACCTGATGGAAAACAGAGTCTCTCGTCTCCATGCCGGCGGGCTGATCGATCTGCATTTCGATCTGCCGCTTAGCCTTTTTCTCAGTCGCCCGCGCCAGAACGTGGTCGCAAGCGACTTCCTGCCGGAATTTGTCGCCGGCGATATCGGCCTGGTCGGCGTCGCCCTTTACATCGAGGACGAATACCTGGGCGAACCCGCGCTTCGCATCGCGCTCGACCAGGTCGCGCTGCTTAAGGCGGAACTGGCCGCCACCCCCGCGCTCGCGCTTTGCCGCACCTTCGCTGAGATCGAGCAGGCGCGGAGCGAAGGCCGAATCGCACTCCTCCTCACGATGGAAGGCGCGGAGCCGTTGGGGGAGGATCTCCATCTTCTCCATATTTTTCACGAACTTGGGCTGCGCGCCCTTTCGCTCACGCACGCCCGGGTCAATGCCGCGGCCGCCGGCGGCATTTTCGCGGCCAACGGTTCGCCCTCCACCGGCCTAACGAGCTTCGGCCGCGAGCTGGTCGAGGAATGCCAGCGGCTCGGGATCATCCTCGATCTCGCGCACATTAACCCCGCTGGCTTCGAGGAAATCTGCGCGCGGACGACTCGGCCGCTGATCGTTTCCCACAGCAACGCCCGCCGTTACTACGACATGGAGCGCAACATCAGCGACGAGCAGATCAAAATGATCGGCGCACGCGGCGGCGTCATCGGGATCAACGCCATTCTCGTTAGTCCAAAGCGGGAAAAGGCCACGCTCGATCGTTATGTCGATCACATCGAGCATGTCGCCGGCCTGATCGGGATCGACGGCGTCGGGATCGGTTTCGACTTTTGCGAATTTCTCTGGCGGCAAATGCCGGATGCGGAACGCGAGGCGCTTCAGGCCAAACTGACGACGCCGAATTTTCTGCCCGATCTCGGCAACCACAGCCACGCCCGCAACCTGACGCGCAAGTTGATCGAGCGCGGCTTCAGCGACGAGCAGATCGAGAAAATTCTGCGCGGCAACTGGCTCCGCGTTTTGCGCCAGTTATTGTAGCGACGCGCCATGACCCAGCTCGATCAGATTCAAAATTTCATCGACGGCGAATTCGTTCCGCCGCTCGGGGGGAAGTATCTCGACAACATCGAGCCCGCGACCGGGAAATCGTATTCGTTAGTCCCGGACAGCGACCGCCAGGACGTCGAGCGCGCGGTGGTGGCGGCGGAGAAAGCTTTTCCCGCCTGGGCCGACACGCCTGTGGCCGAGCGCTCGCGCCTTCTCCTCCGCATCGCCGAGCTGATCGATCGCGATCTCGAAAAATTCGCGCGCGCCGAATCGATCGACACCGGCAAGCCGCTCGCCCTCGCGCGCAGTCTCGATATTCCGCGGGCCTCGAGCAATTTTCGATTTTTCGCGACCGCCATCCTGCACACGGAAAACGAGGCACACATGATGGACGGCGTCGCCTTCAACTACACCCTGCGCCAGCCGCGCGGTGTCGTCGGTCTCATCTCGCCCTGGAATCTGCCGCTCTATTTGTTGAGCTGGAAAATCGCGCCCGCGATTGCGGTCGGAAACACCGCCGTCGCGAAGCCGAGCGAGCTGACGCCGATGACGGCGTTTTTGCTTTGTGAAATTTGTCGCGAAGCGGGCTTGCCGGACGGCGTTCTCAATATCGTTCACGGCACCGGCCCGAATGTTGGCGCGCCGATCACGGCGCATCCGAAAATCGGCACCATCTCTTTCACCGGCGGGACGGTGACCGGGCGTAAAGTCGCGGAGGCCGGCGCGCCGCTCTTCAAGAAAATCTCGCTCGAACTTGGCGGGAAAAATCCCAACATCATTTTCGCGGATGCCGATCTCGACGCGGCCATCGCCGGGAGCGTGCGTTCCTCCTTCGCCAACCAGGGCCAGGTTTGCCTATGCGGCTCGCGCGTCTTTGTCGAGCGGCCGGTTTACGATGAATTCGTTAGGCGATTCTCCGAGAAAGTTGGGCAACTGAAACAGGGGGATCCGCTGGAAGAGAAAACCGAGCAGGGCGCGATCGTCTCGCAGACGCAGCTCGAGAAGGTGAAATTCTATGTCGACCTCGCGAAAGAAGAAGGCGGCACGATCGCGCTCGGCGGCGTCGCACCATCCGCGCCTAACGATCGCTGCCGCGACGGCTATTTTTTCCCGCCCACCGTGATCACCGGCCTCCCGGTCGGTTGCCGCGTCAATCGCGAAGAGATCTTCGGCCCGGTCGTGACGATCACGCCCTTCGACAAGGAAGAGGAAGTGATCGGCTACGCGAACGACACCGAATACGGCCTCGCCTCCAGCGTTTGGACACAAAATCTGAGCCGCGCCCATCGCGTCGCGGAGCAGATTCACACCGGGACCGTCTGGGTGAATTGCTGGCTGGTGCGCGATCTGCGCGTGCCGTTCGGCGGAATGAAACAAAGTGGCGTCGGCCGCGAAGGCGGCGAAGAAGCGCTCCGCTTTTTCACTGAGCCGAAGAACGTCTGCATCGCAAAATGAGCGAATCCTTCGAAAGCCAGCGCGCAGCCGAACCAGTAGGCGCTTTTCCGCATGCGAAACGGGTCGGTGATCTTCTCTTCCTGTCCGGGATCGGACCGCGGGTGAGGGGAAGCAAGGAAATCCCCGGCGTCACGCTCGATGCCGAGCGCAACATCGTCAGTTACGACATCGAAAAACAGTGCCACGCCGTTTTTGAGAACGTTCGGCTCGTACTCGAAGATGCCGGCGCAAAGTGGGAAGACATCGTCGATGTCACCGTCTTCTTAACTAACATGAAGAACGACTTCACGATCTTTAACCGTATTTATCCGGAATACTTTGCCGGCTCGGGAAAGCCGAATCCAACCCGGACAACGGTCGAAGTGGGGGCTTTGCCGACCCCGATCGCAATCGAGCTGAAGGTGATCGCGGCGATGCGATAGGAGCCGGGGAGCGCACGCGCCTCGCGTGCTGGTTTCGGCGCCTCGCCGAAACATCTTTTTCTTCTTCCTCCCACTCCAGCAAGGGATGGCGAGCCGCCATCGCCGGCACGCGAGGCGCGTGCGCTCCCCGGATCACTCGCGCTCGAAGCGCTCGATCTCTTCGAGCAGAGAACACGCTCGTCTTATGCTGCGGCCTGCCGAACTGTCTTCCATTTTCTTGGCCAGATCCTCCCGGCCCGAGCGTCGCGAGATCGCGATGAGCGCGTAGACGGAGGCCAGGCAGATTAGCGCGCTAAGGAAAAACCATCCGACCACCTCCGGATTGCGTTTCCAGACATCGGCGCCGAGCCAATAAAAGACCATGAGCATGAGCGGAATCCAGATGACGCAACCGGTGATTCCGAACCAGAACCCGGCTCGCACGTGCCAGTCGCGAAGGGCAGCGATCTGTTTCTGCAGGACGAGGACCGGGGCGGCGTAATCGAATTGCTTGATCAGGTAGAGATCGCGGGCTGCGAAGACGATCAGCATAATTCCGTACAGATGAAGGGAGACGCCGTAGATGATCAGGTGCGCGCTGCCGAGGTGATCGACCCAGAAATTTCCGCCCAGCAGCGCGAGCAGCCCGCCGCAAATGATTTGGATAATCTGCCCGGTGACGAGCAGTCGAAAGCCGGAGCGAAAACGCGTCAGCTTATTTTCTCGAAATTGATGGAGAGCAAGCGCGTGTTGCCGTTCGAGGTTGCGGTTGAGCGTTTGCCAGGTGGATTTGAGATCGTCGAGTTCAGTCATGAGTTTAGGCGGTCGAGTTGCAGCGTCTCCTCGCGGACACGCTGTTTCAGGCGGTTAAGTTTGGTGGCCACGTTGGTCTCGCTCAGACCGAGAATGGCGGCGATGTCGCGGTAGCTGTGGTCGTCGAGGTAAAGAAGAAGCAGACCGCGTTCGAGCGGAGGCAGCGATGCGATGACCTGGTGCAAAAGCGCCATGCGCTCGTCCAGCTCGGCCGTGTGCGCGGCGACTTCGATTTCGTTTTCCTCCAGCGAAAGAGTTTGCCTGACGGGATGAGTGTGACGGCGCAGGAAGGAGATCGCGACGTTGAGTGCGATCCGATACATCCAGGTCGAAAACGGCCGGTTGGGCGCATAACGAGGATATGCGCGCCAGAGCTGGAGAGTGATTTCTTGAGCGAGATCCTCGCGGTCGGCAAACGTGTTCGTGTAACCAAAGGCGACTTTTCGGACGATGCCGGCATGTTCCTCGAGCAGGCGGGTGAAAGTTTCCTTATCGGAAAGGGCGGCGGTCATGGTGGTGGCAGGTGCGTGCATCGCGGTGAGCAAAATGAATTGGGGTTACCGAGGTGATTCGCGGACCTGTGCGGAAAATCACAAACAAAATTCCGGGCAGTGGCGAGCTGTTCCGCCCATCCGCGCTGCAGGCACAGGTTGAATTTGTCCTCACGTGAGGCGAATCGATTCCACGATGAGCGCGCCGCCATTTCAAATCATCGCCGCCGATCACACCGGGATCACAGTGGCGGACCTGGAACGGTCGCTCGCTTTTTGGCGCGATGTGCTGGGCTTCGAGCTGTCCCATCGCGCGCATCACACCGGCGCGTTGGCGAGTGAAGTCACGGGCGTGCCGGGCGCGGAGTTGTTGCTCGCGGTCCTGAGGGCCCCGGGTCACAAGGTTGAACTGCTTGAGTATCACGCGCCCGCTGATCGGAAAAAAGTGCCGTGGCGACCGTGCGACGTCGGCTCGGTCCACGTCGCCTTCACCGTTGATAACCTCGACGCCATTTTAGAGCGCATCGCCGCGTCAGGTTGGAAAGCCGCCGGCACGCCGCACACCCTGGCGAGCGGCCCGAATGCTGGGAAGCGCGTGGTTTATGTGCGCGACCCGGATGGCACCACGATCGAGTTCATGCAACTGCCGCCGGGGAAAACGTAATGGCCCGCAGATTTCGCGGATGACCGCAGATTTTTCCTGCTTTCCTTTTTTCCTGATTCATCCTTCTGCATGATGACTTATTCCGCCGACCAGAAATTCGCGCTCGAGCAGGACCGCGCGGATGGATTGCGCGGGATGCGCGAGCGTTTCCACATTCCGACCGGCGCGGATGGCCAGCCGCTGATTTACTTTGTCGGCAATTCGTTAGGCTTGATGCCGAAGGCGACCCGGGCGGCGGTCGAACAGGAGCTGGAGGACTGGGCGCGGCTCGGAGTCGATGGGCACTTCGACGCGGCCACGCCCTGGTATTCCTATCACGAGACGCTGCGCGAGCCGGCGGCGCGGCTGGTCGGCGCCCAGCCTAACGAGGTCGTTTGCATGAACAGCCTGACGGTGAACCTGCACCTCCTCATGGCGACATTTTATCGGCCAACGAAAACCAGGCACAAAATCCTGATGGAGGATCCGGCCTTTCCTTCCGACACCTACGCGATCAAATCGCAGATCGCGCATCACGGCTTTGCGCCTGACGAGTCGCTCGTTTTGGCAAAGCCAAGGGAAGGGGAGCACGCCCTTCGCCAGGAAGACATCGAGGCCCTGCTCGAAAAGCATGGCGACGAGATCGCGCTCGTCCTTTTCGCAGGCGTAAACTTTTTCACCGGCCAGTTCTTCGACATCGCGAAAATCACCGTTGCGGCGCAGAAGCGCGGCTGCCTTGTCGGGATCGATCTCGCGCACGCGGCCGGCAATGTGCCGCTCTCCTTGCATGATTGGAACGTCGATTTCGCGGTCTGGTGTTCCTACAAATATCTCAACTCCGGCCCCGGCGCGGTCGCGGGCGCGTATGTGCACGAGCGCCATGCGACCAACCGCGAGCTGCCGCGGCTGGCCGGCTGGTGGGGGAACGATCCGGCGACGCGTTTCCGGATGCAGCTCGAGCCGGAGTTTGTGCCGGTGCCCTCGGCCGATTCATGGCAATTGAGCAACCCCCCCATTCTCGCGATGGCGCCGGTGCGCGCGTCGCTCGCGCTCTTCGACGAAGCTGGCGGCATGGAAGCGCTGCGCGCCAAATCGCTCCGTCTCACCGGTTACCTGCAGTTCTTGTTGGAACAGGTCGGCTCAGCGCGTTTCACCGTCATCACCCCGCCTGCGCCTAACGAGCATGGCGCCCAATTTTCCATCCTTGTCCACGAACATCCGAGCGAGCTTTTCCAGAAACTCGAGCGCGCCGGAGTGAAGACCGATTTCCGCGAGCCTAACGTCATCCGGGTCGCGCCCACTCCGCTTTACAACACCTTTGCCGAGGTCTGGCGTTTCACCCGCATCTTGGCGGAACATCATTAGGTTTCCGATGTCAGCCCGCCTTCTCTCCCAAACCCTCACCGGCGCGCTTGGGCTGGCCTGCCTGACGAGCGCGGGAGCGGCATTGGCGGACGATCGCGCGGACGACTTTGTCGATGCCTAAGCGAAAGCAGATTCGAACGCGCTCCGCCGCGCCTAACGAGACATCTCGTCGACGCAGGCGATCAGGCCCTTGATCGGGAACGGCTTGACCAGAAACTTCACTTCATTTTCCACCAGGAAGGAGCGGAGAACAGGATCCGTCGCGTAACCGGTGATGAAGATGAAGCGGTCGCAAAGCTCCGGCCGCAGCTCGCGCGCTTTCAGGTAAAATTCGTCGCCGCGCAGCTTCGGCATCTTCAAATCGCAAATGACCGCGTCGTATTCGTGCGCTTTCACTTTCATGATCGCCTCTTCGCCGTCAAAGGCGACATCGACGAGAAAGTTGGCGTCGGCCAGGATCCACTGCAGGGCGGAAGCCAGCTGCTGGTCGTCATCAACCACCAGGATGGCTTTGAGTTCAAAGGTCTTGCCGGATTGCTCGGCATCGCCTGATTCGGGCTCGGTGTTCATCGAGAATGAAGCAGTGACTTCAGCAGGCGCGGTGCCAAGCGTCGCAAGCGTTTTCCCATCGAAGATGCCTCGAACGGGTCACTGCGGAGGGGACGAGACGAGAGCGATTCCTTTGACCCATCGGTAGATCGGGTAACTCACAGCCAACAGCAGGATGGCATGAAGACTGTTTCGCGGATCGCTGATGATAAAACCGACGAAAAGCGCAACGCTGATGCCGAGGACTGCGAGTGGGGCGAAAGGATAAGCCCAGGTCCGAAAGGGTCGGGGCAAGTCGGGCGCGCGCCGGCGAAGGAAGAAAAGAGCGCCGAGCAGAATGATGTTATTGGCCACCCCGAAAAAAGCGTAGATCGCCATCAACTTTTCAAAAGTCCCCAGAGCGATCAGGACGACCGCGACCAGTGCGGTTACAGCCAGCGCAACGACCGGTGTTCCACCCTCGTTGACCTTGAGGGCATGGCGGGAAACCAAGCCATCGCGGGCCAGCGCGTAGAGGGTGCGGGGCGTGAACATGAGAACGGCGTTAACGATGCCGAAAATCGAGAGCAGGGCCAGCACGGTCACGATTTGGCCGCCCCGTGCGCCGAAAACGAGCTGCATTGCATCGGCGGCCGCGAGCTTGGAAGCGGCCATCTGTGCCTCGGACAAAACGTGGAGCAGGGCGAGATTTACGAGCAGGTAAAGGCCGATGACAAGCAAGACGCCGACGTGCAGCGAGCGTGGAATATTGCGCCCGGGATTTTCGTCTTCCTCAGCGAAATAGATGACAGAATTCCAACCGCCGTAGGCACCGATGACCAGTTGAAACGCCAACACGATGGCGACAAAGAGCGCGAAAGGCGTAGTCGGAGCAGCGACTGCCGCCGACTGCGCCACGACAGAGCCGCCGCGGCCTCCGAGCGCAAAACACGCGACGACAAAAGCGAGGAGCGCAATGGCCTTGAGAAAACTCGTCACCTGCTGCGTCCCGCTGCCCGCGCGCACGCCTCTCCAGTTCAGAAAGGTGAGGAGCAGAAGAAAAACCACCGCGACCAATCCCACCCTATGGAAAGAGGGCGCGAAGAGCGCGACCGCATATTCCGCAAATGCAATCTGGAGAAAGGCGAGGGCGGCCACATTGCCCAGCCAATCGCTCCAACCCACCACGAAACCGGCGAAATCGCCGAAAGCGTGATGAGCATAGACGTAAGGCCCGCCGGCTTTCGGCAGCATCGTGGCCAGTTCGGCGGTGTAGTTGGCGTTGAGCAGAGTAAAGATTCCGCCCAACAGCCAGACCGTCAGAATCAGCCAGCTTTTTCCGAGCAGGGCCGCGATCGGGCCCGGCAGGCGAAATATGCTGACTCCGATAATTCCGCCCACGACCACGGCCAAGCCGAAGCCCAGCCCAAGAATCCGAAGCAGTTTGTCTTTCTGGTGGGGTTCGGTGGCCGCTTCGTCCATTGGTTGTGCTGCGTAGCAGGTTGCGAACTTCGAGCGAACGAGATTTTTGTCGGCAAAGCCAACGTATTAGACGACAAAGACCGGTTCCATAACCTTTTTCATGCCGACCAAGTTCACTCTCATTGGCAGCGGCCTCGCTGGCGGCCTCCTCGCCGGCTATCTCGGGCGGCGCGGTTACGAGATTGATCTCTTCGAGCGCCGGTCCGATCCGCGCGCTGGGAACACCGTCGGCGGCCGTTCCATTAATCTCGCCCTTTCCACTCGAGGGATTCACGCCCTGCAAAAGCTCGGCATCGCCGACGAAGTGCTTCAGCACGCCATCCCGATGCGCGGGCGCATGATTCACGACCGCGACGGCGAACTCCATTTTTCGCCCTACGACCGCGACCCGGCCAAGCACATCAATTCCATCGGTCGCGGCGCCTTGAACACCGTCGTGATCGAGACCGCGCAGCGTTATCAGAATGTGCGGGTAAAATTCAACCAGCGCTGTCTCGATGCCGATCTCGACGCGCCCGCCGCCCAGCTCCTCAACACCGAGACGAATGAAACCACCACCGCCCGGGCCGAGGCCATCATCGGGGTCGATGGCGCTTTTTCCGCCGTGCGCGGCGCGATGCAGCGCCTGAATCGATTTGAATACAGCCAGAGTTATCTCGCCCACGGCTACAAGGAGCTGACCATTCCGCCAGGCGCGGATGGCTCGTGGCGGATGGACAAAAACGCCCTCCACATTTGGCCGCGCAAAACTTTCATGATGATTGCGCTGCCCAACCCCGACGGCTCGTTCACCTGCACCTTGTTCTGGGAATTCGACGGCCCGCGCAGCTTCGCCAGCACCACGACCGACGACGAAGTGCGGCGCTTTTTCGACGAGGAATTCCCCGACGCCGTTCCGCTCATGCCGGCGCTGCTCGAGGACTACCGGGAAAATCCCACCGGCTCGCTTGTCACCATTCGCTGCGCTCCTTGGCACTATCAGGACAAGGTCGCGCTCGTCGGCGACGCCGCTCATGCCGTCGTGCCATTTTATGGTCAGGGAATGAACGCCGCCTTTGAAGATTGCGTCGTCTTCGACGAATGCCTGGCCGAGTTCCCTAACGACCGCGGTCGCGCCTTCGCCGAGTATGCGCGGCGGCGCAAGGAGAACGCCGATGCCCTGGCCAACCTCGCGGTCCAGAACTTTATCGAGATGCGCGACAAAACCGCTTCCCCGGCCTTCCGCGCGAAAAAGAAGCTCGACCATTTTCTCGAGGGCGCGCTCCCTGGGATTTACCTGCCGCTCTACACAATGGTCAGCTTTACCAATATTCCCTATGCCGAAGCGGAGCGGCGCGCCCAAACGCAGGACACGATCGTGCTGGCGAGCCTGCTTGGACTCGTCGTTCTCTCGTTCTTGCTTGTGGCAGTCGTAGTCCGCGCCATCACCGGCTAGCGCGATGAAAAAGCCAGCCTAACGAGACGGATTTTGGCCTTTTTCTCCCGGCGAGCGAAGCTGCTGGACCGGCGTCATCCCCACCGGCCAGCAGCCCTTTAACCCAGCCTCGACTCGTGCGCTGCGCACAACCGCATCGGGCGACGCCTGATAGCGTCCTCCGCGCGCACGAGTTTCGTTTTAGATTCGTTTGCCCCGCGCCCGGCGGTTTCATTATTGCCAAGGGCAGAACCCGACGCGTCCGCATTCCCCTTCAGGCGCGATCTAAGGGCAATGAAAAAAACATCCAGCTCCATCCGACAAATCACCCTCTGCGCCATTGCCGCCGCTTCTGCGCTGGCCTTGAGCTCCTGCGATTCCAAGCAGGAAAATGCGCGTGAAGACGCCGTCGAAAAGAAAGCCGACCAAATGGAAAACAAGGCTGATGCCGTGCGCGACAACGGGGAGAAGAAAGCCGATGCGATCGAGTCGCAGAAGTCGATGTCGAACGATCACTCGACCAACGCCGCCATGGAAAACAAGGCCGATGCGACCCGAAACGCCACCGAGCAGAAAGCCGACGCGATCGAAAACCAGGCCGACGCGGTGCGCGATCAGAGCCCGGCTCCGACGCCCTAATCCAACAATCTCGTTCCCGCGGCCAGGCCTAACGGGCGTGGCCGCGGGCGACGCGAGGGCGCGACCAACTCCCGTTGGTCGTATCCCGCGAAATTCAGATCCCTCGCGTCAGGAAAACGCTATTCGGATCTTTCCGGTAAGAACCGAAGGGCGCGCAATAGGCAAAGCCGAAGCTGGCGTATAATTGTCGAGCCGGTTCAAAATATTCCATCGCACCGGTCTCGAGACTCAGCCTGCGATAGCCACGTCGGTCTGCTTCTGCGATGAGATGTCGCAGCATGCGCGCGGCCACTCCCCGGCGCTGGAAAGCGTAGGCGGTCCGCATGGATTTGATCTCCCCATGATCGGGTGCCAGCTCCTTCAACGCGCCGCAGCCGGCCAGGTCGGTACCGCACCAGATCGTGTAAAACGCAATCTCGGGTCCGCGCAGTCCATCGAGATCGAGGGCGTGCCGGCTTTCCGGCGGCGAGACACCCTCCATGCAGCGCAAATGCTCCTGCAGCAGCTCAATGATTGCGGTTCCGCGGAGATCGTCTCTCCGAATCTCCATCGCGTCGCTCGTTATGCGCGGCGGGGCTTCCATGATTCCCGGCTTAGCGGCCGGGTCAGACAGGTGGGTCCGCCGCCTCCCTTGAGACTGATTTCGCTTCCGTCGTATTCCATGACCTCCGCGCCGGCGGATTCGAGGCGAGAGCGTGTGACCGGATTGCCCGCAACCATCAGACATCGCCGTGGCCCGAGCGTGAGAACGTTCGCTCCCATGCTTTCGAATTCTGCATCCGGCACTTCGACGAAGGCGAAGCCGCGCTCGAGCAGTTGCTCGCGGAACGGGACGGACATGAGCGGTGAATAGACCACCGCGAGGTCATGATCGACCGGGCTGAGGATCGACATGAGATGAAAAACGTCGCTCGCGCCGTGCCAATGGGGCAGGGGAACAGTGATCAGCTCGTCGATGCTGTCGCCGAGCAAGTCGCGCAGTTGCTCAATGCCGGAGTCGTTAGTCCGATAGCCGCGACCGACCGCGAGGGTGCGCTGGTCGAGCCAGGCGACGTCGCCGCCTTCGAGTTTCCCGGGCGGCTGAATGGTTCCCAGAATCGTTAGGCCGAGGGCGCGGAAGGCGGTTTCCTGCGCGGCCGGTTCGCCCGCGCGCAGGGCCTTGCCCATTCGGCAAAGGATCACCCCGCGATCGCAGACGACAGCGGCGTCGCGCACGTAGATGGAATCCATCCCGGCACCGCTGGCCGGCGGCAGGGCGATGATCTCGCAATCGTTGCCGCGGAGCAGGCCGAGAAAGTTATCATATTGCGCGACGGCGCGGGTGAACCCGGGCGCGGCCGCGAAGTTCAAAGCCTGCCACTCGACGGCGATGGAGGCTTCGCTCTGAAAAGCGTCGCGCGCATGCTTGACGACAAGGCGAGTAATGTTGCCGATTTCCGATTGGCTGGTCTGGTCAGGCATTCTGGATCACTTGAAATAAGGACGGAGCTTTTCGTATTTCTTCGCGCCAATGCCTTTGACGTGGCGGAGATCGTCCCCGCTTTGGTAGGGGCGGCCGTCGATAATTCTGCGCGCCAGAACGTTGCCCAGACCCGGAATATTTTGCAGCGCTTCCATCGTGGCGGTGTTGACGTCGAGCTTCGCACCGGCGGTTGCCTGGGCCGCTTTTGTTGCGGCGGTCTTCGGATGGAAGAAGGCGTCGAAGGAGTCGGTGCTCGGGCCCGGTTGTTCGCGCGCGCGGATGTTGAGCCGGCCGCTGCCGATGCCCCAGCCGCCGATCGATTGCTGTTTCGCCTTGCGCTCATACTCCTGGAGCTTGCCCCACTCGACCGCGGCCTTGTCCATCTCCGGCGGATCGGAGGCGGCGCCGTAAACCCGGGCGAGACCGTTCGCGACTAACGACTCGCCGAGGTCAGCGCTGTCGGTCTGGACAAAAGCAAAATAGCGCGGCAGCCGGCTGCGCCCCCGCGCGTCCTGCAGGCAGGTGCGCACGGTGAAGGGCTTGGAAAGTTTTTGCCGGGTAAAGCGCTCGGCTTCGTGACCGATCTGGAGAGTCTCGGCGATGTTGACGTGGAAATATTTCGCCTGCTCCGCGACGCGCTCGGCAATGCTGGTCTCGGTCTCCGGGGTATCGACGAAGTAGAGCCGGAAGATGTATTCCTTCCCGCCGGCCCGGACATGGAAACTGTCGCCGTCGTTGGCGGCGTTAGGCAAATAGCGGCAGTCCTTGAAAGTCTTCCACTCGACCGCACGGACGGTGCGGACGAGGAAAAGACTAACGAAAAGAAGGACGAGGAGCCGGGTTTTCGCCATCGCGACTATTCGTAGCGCAAAGCTTTTACCGGATCAACGCGGGCCGCGAAGTAGGCCGGGATGAGCGCGGCTAACGAACAGATGATGAATGCGGCGATGCAGATCCGGACCACATCGCCCGGGATGACTTCGGCCGGGATCTCGGAGAACTGATAGACCGAGCGCGGAAAAATCTCGATGTGCAGGGTGCCAGCCAGCCAGCGGCTGAATTCATTTCGAAACCGGATCAGCGTCATGCCGGCGGCGAGGCCAGAAAGGGTGCCGAAGATACCCACGACGATGCCCTGGAAAAGAAAGACGCCCATGATCTGTCCGATCGTCGCGCCGACCGCCTTCATGATCCCGATCTCGCGCCGCTTCTGCACCGTCACGGTGATGAGCGTGTTCATGATCCCAAACGCCGCCACGATCACGATGAAGAAAAGCAGAAACGCCATCACCGTGCGCTCGAGACTCAC
>JBKJNW010000132.1:0-33399 GCA_046593335.1 Chthoniobacterales bacterium
CTAACGAGAAGAGGAAGAGCGCCAGCGATGAAATCGTAGGCGGGCTGCGGCCTGGCTCAGGAGAACCCGGGATCACGCGGCCTTTTTCTCAGCTTCCCGGGCGAGCGGCAAGCAAAAGATCATTCCCCGAGACCGTCACGGACGCTCGCCCCGATCTGCCTCGGTTTCGTCGGAGTCACTCAGCGGTAAATTTCAGGCACGCCAGGGCAGGACATTACGATCCGAATCCGACAGACTTGGGCTGGGGCATCGATCATTACATTATTGTCAAGTAAAAAGACGGTGACAATCATCGGTAGGCTTCATAGCGTCGCGCCGTTCGTCCGTCATTCACGACGGAAAAACAACATTGGAAAAGTAGCTCTCATGGAAAAACCCAATCCTAAGTTCACGTTCCTTAATCCACGCGTTCTCGCGTTTGTCGTCGGCTCGGCCAGCCTTGTTTTAGCGCTGTTCGGGCTGGGTCTGTTCTCAAATCAGGCTGTTCACGCCCAGGCTAGCCAAGCCGGGACCGGGCCAGTGCAGGTGGTGGCCTCGTATCATAACGACGTCTCGCCACCAATGACTGACGTCTCCGCCTGGAGCAACGCGGACATCTCGCGGGGTGGAGAGCGGGAGGCGAATGAGAATCCAAAGATTCCCTATCGTCACCGGGATAGTTATGATCCGGTGGTGCAGAACTGGCACGTCTCCGAGCATGGCTTTACCGCGCCAAACATTCCGCTGCCGATCCGCACCTTTGACGGCATCGGTTATCCGGGAGTGGGTTGTAACTGTGCGCCGCCGGATACGAACGGCGAGGTCGGTGCGACTCAGTATGTGCAGATGGTCAATAAAGGTTACCAGGTCTTCGATAAGGCGACCGGGACTTCTGTGCTTGGCCCGAACAGTATCTCTTCGATCTGGAGCGGCTTTGGCGGCGTCTGCGAAACGGGCGGAGCGGGTGACCCGGTGGTGCTTTACGACCAACTGGCGGGGCGCTGGGTCATTACCGAGTTTGCCGGCGGGAGCACGATCACGGATGAGTGCGTCGCGGTCTCGACCACCTCCGATGCGACGGGCACTTATTATCGTTATGGGTTCCATCTCGGAAGTAACTTCTACGATTACCCGCACCTCGGTGTCTGGCCCGACGCCTATTACATGGCGATGAATGTCTTTAACGCGGCCGGGACGGCTTTCCTTGGTCCGCAGCCATTTGCCTTTGACCGGACGAAGATGCTAACCGGGCAACCGGCTACGTTCGTTAGTCCGGTGGGTCCTCTTGGCGGATCGGTCGATCCTTTTCTGCCGGCCGATCTCGACGGTTCGACCCTGCCCGCGGCGGGCGCGCCGAACACTTTTGTCGGGTTCCCGGGGCAGGCGACCAACCCGAATTACACCACTTATCATTTCCACGTCGACTTCACCACCCCGGCGAACTCGACCTTTACCACCTTCGCTTCGCCGGCGGCGGCGGGTTTCACCGCCCTTTGCCCGACGACGCGCGCCTGTGTGCCGGAGAATGGCACCACCAGCACTAACTACCTCGATGGCATCGGCGATCGGCTGATGTTCCGGCTGGCTTATCGGAATTTTGGCGATCACGAGGCCGTCGTTGGCACCTACAGCGTGAGTTCTGGCGGCGTGGCTGGTCTGCGCTGGTTCGAACTGCGCGGGGTCACGGCCGGGCCGGTGACGGTCTACCAGCAAAGCACTTACCAGCCCGATACGACGTGGCGCTGGATGGGAAGCGCGGCGATGGACGGGCAGGGGAACATGGCGATTGGCTATAGCGCGTCCAGTTCGAGCATCAAACCGCAGCTCCGCTACGCCGGCCGGCTCGCGACCGATCCCGTGAACACGTTGGGTCAGGGCGAAGCGCATCTCTATGATGGGACCGGCTCGCAAACCGGGAGCGGGAATCGTTGGGGCGACTACAGTGCGTTAACGATCGACCCGGTGGATGACCTCACCTTCTGGTTTACGAGCGAGTATTATTCCTCAACCACCTCGTATAACTGGAGAACGCGGATCGGTAGTTTCAAAATAGCCTCGGGCACTCCGACGCCAACACCGACCCCCACCGCCACTCCGACGCCGACGGCCACGCCAACACCGACTGCGACGCCAACTCCCACCCCGACCGCAACTCCTACCCCCACTCCGGGGAGCGAGCTGCTGGTCAACGGCGCCTTGGAAAGCAGCATCTCGCCTTGGGTCAAGTCCGGGACGGGCGCGTTCTACACCAACAACGGCAGCTATCCCCACGGCGGGACCGGCTACATGTATTTCGGGGTGAACAACAGCGTCTCGGGACAAACCTACCAGACGGTCACGATACCCTCCACGGCGGCCGGGACGTTGACCTTCTGGTTCAACTGCAGCTCGAGCGAATCGGCCACGACGGCCTACGATTACATGTATGTCGAAGTGCGTAGCACCACCGGCACCTTGCTCTCCACGGTTGCGACCTACAGCAACAAGGACAAGACCACCGCGGGTAGCTATTCGCTGAAGTCGTTCAGCATCGCGGCCTACAAGGGGCAGACGGTCCGGGTCCAATTCCGGAACACGACGGACAGTTCGATCACGACGACCTTCCGGGTCGACGATGTCTCGCTCAAGTAACCGTAGCACCAACTCAAAAACAGGAAAGGAACGGCGCAAGCCGTTCCTTTTTTGTTGGGCGGGGTGGCCGGGAGCAACCGGGCATGGTTGCGTTCCCCCGCTCCCCGTGGATTTTGTTAGGCGCCGATGAACCAGCCTGACGAACAGCCCCCGCCTAACGAACGCAAGCTGCGGATTGCTTCTTTCGCGACCCACGCCGCGCGCGGCCTTCTGCGCGACCCGCAGAGGCGACGCCAGGTTATGTTCTGGACCGTGATCGTGGCGGTGGTGATGCTCTTTCTCGGCGCGACTTTCCTCGCGCCGGTGCTCAATCCGCGCCTCCGGCCGGGCTGGTTCATTCTTTACTGGCTGGCCTGTGCCTGGGTCACGGTGACGGCGGTGTTGCTGGCGCTCTTCGATCTCCTGCAGGTGCGAGTGCAGGGGCGGGCGGAGAAACGCCGCCTGGCCGAGGAAATAAGAAAGCAGGCCGAGGAGGGGAATGAAGCCTAACGACTTCGCGTGCGGCGCCGAATTGCCGACGGCGGGCTGGAAACGTCGCGAACAAATGGAGGCGGACGAGCGGCAGACGCTCGAGCCTTACGCGCAGAAGTCGGGCGACTCGCGCGGCCGTAAATCTCCCGAGCCTCGGCACCAATACCGGACGGAATTTCAGCGCGACCGGGCGCGGATCATTCATTCGCGCGCCTTTCGCCGGCTGGAATACAAGACGCAGGTCTTCCTCAATGGGACGGCGGACCATTTGCGGACGCGGTTGACGCACACCTTTGAGGTGGCCTCGGTCAGCCGCACGATCGCGCGCGCGCTTTCCCTGAATGAAGATCTGGCGGAAGCAATTGCGCTGGCGCACGACCTCGGGCATGCGCCTTTTGGTCATTCCGGCGAGGAGATGCTGGCGGAATGCATGCATGCGCACGGCGGGTTCGAGCATAACCGGCAGAGCCTGCGGGTGGTGGAGTTGCTGGAAGCGGTCTACCCCGCTTTTCCGGGCTTGAACCTGACCTTTGAAGTGCTGGAAGGACTGCGCAAACGAGACAAGGCGACGCCGCCTTCGCTCGAAGCGCAGATCGCCGATCTGGCGGACGAGATCACTTATTACAGTCACGATCTCGATGACGCGCTCGACTTCGCCATCCTGGACAGCGATCAACTGGACGACAGTGCGATCTGGCAGCGGAGCCACCAGCGGGTGGCGCACCGGAATCCGGATTTGTTAGGCGCGGAGCTACATAAGAATGTCATCCGCGACATCATCGATCTGCAGGTGCGCGATGTGGTGGCGACGAGCGCGGCCGCGATCACGGCGGCGGCGCCGGCCGATCCCGAGGCGGCGCGGCGCCAGCCGGCACCCTTAATTCACTACAGCGAGGGCGCGGGGGTGGCGAACAAGGAGCTGCGGACGTTTCTCTACGAAAATGTGTACTACCATCCGCGCGTCGCAGAGGTGAACCGGCGCGCCTGCGAAATGTTGCGAACGGTTTTCGCCGCCTATGTAGAGGA
Source organism: Chthoniobacterales bacterium (assembly GCA_046593335.1). Classification (GTDB taxonomy): domain Bacteria; phylum Verrucomicrobiota; class Verrucomicrobiia; order Chthoniobacterales; family UBA10450; genus Palsa-1392. Next base: position 4,108 of record JBKJNW010000132.1, read on the forward strand.
GCCGGAGCGGCTGGGCGACATGGCGGCGCGCCGGATCGAAAGCGAAGGCCTGCATCGCACGGTTTGCGATTACATCGCCGGAATGACCGACCGCTATCTGCTCGAGGAGCACTCGCGCCTGGCGAGTGGTTAGGCGCTTTCCTCGCGCAGGAACTGGATCAGGAGGCGGAGCCGTTGATTCAGGTCGAGTTCCTCGAGGAGCTGCTGGCGACGGGCCGGGTCGCCGATAAAAGTCGCGGCGATCAAGTCGGCCAGCATTTCGGGATCGCTCATTTCGCTCATGCAACGATCGATCTTTTCCGGCAGCTCACGGCCGCTCTCCTTCAGGCGGGTGTAGAATTCGAGTACTTTGGCCGCGAGCGCATCAGTCTCGACCGTGAGCTTGGTCCGGGTCTTGAGCGGCTTGATCCGCGCGATTGGGAAAGGCGATTCCTGTTCAAACTCGCTGAATTTCACCCGCCGGATGCCCTGGAGAATGAGATCGGAGGTGCCGTCGCTCCGCCCGACGCAGGCGCGGATGAGGCCGACGGTGCTGACTGGGAAAAAATCTTTGCTCGTCTGCCATTGCTGGCGGCCCGGCTTGACGAGAGCGACGCAGAGCATGCGATCGTCGTCGAGGGCGTGGGCCAGCATCTGGCGGAAGCGCGGCTCGAAAATATGCAGCGGCAGGAGGGCGTTGGGAAAAAGGAGCACGCCCGTCAGCGGCATGACGGGGACAGCGGCAGGAAGTTCGACGTTTTCGGGCATTGGCTAGAGGCGTTCATATAGTATACGCACGCCGGGCGCGCCGGAGTTGGCTGAGGCTCGGCTGCCCCTCGGTGTTGGCCTCGCTCAAGGCGACGTAGGTGAGGGCGGAACCGAGGCGATCGAGCTGACGGCGGGAAGCGCGGCCAAGTTTGCCCATGCCCATGGCAGCGATCGGAAACGCGGCGGACTGCGATTCGGTAAAAAATGAGAGGAGACGCGCGAGCTGATCGGAGGTGTCGGTGCGGGTGGCGATCTTGAATATGGCAGGCCGGAAGGTGGCGGCCAACCTGGCCAGGCGACGGAGTTCCTCGGTAGACGGAGTCTCGGAAAAATTGTGAGATGAAACGATGAGGCCGATCTGGTGGCGCCGAAGTTTCGCGAGCAGCGGTTGGAATTGCCTGATGGATCGAAGCTCGAGATCGACAAAGGCGGCGTGCTCAAGGAAACGGAGGAAGAGGTCGCGGCGCGCTCCGATCGGGAGTTCCCCCTTGCCGCCTTCGCGGGGATGGCGGGCGGTGAGAATGAAAGGCGCCCCCAGGCGGGGAATCGCGCCGGCCACTTTCCCTAGCGAACCGCGCAAGGCGTCGAGGCGGAGCTCGAAGAGATCGGGCGGGCGGCGCAGGCGTGCGGCCTGCTCGAGTGCGGCGGGCGAGGCAACGACGCCGACCAGCCGCGACCGGGCCGGCTGCGTTTTCGTCAAAGCTCGCGTCCTCATTTTTTGCCTTCGGGCGCGCAGCCTGCGATGGCAGACTGTGGACCTTTGGGATCCATAACATGCAGAACCGGCAACAGGAACTAAACACACAGTTCCAGCAGCTCATCGATGCGTTTGTCTTCGCGTTCGCGCTCTTCGCCGCGCACGCGCTGCGTTTTTACGGCACGGAATGGCTCAATCTGCCTTACTCGATCGATCCCTTCCAGAACTACCAATGGCTCCTGATCGTGATCATGCCCTTCGGTCCAATTTTTCTCGATCTCCAGGGTTTCTATCAGTCTCCCTTCAACAAGACGTTTGCGAAATCCTTCGTCCAGATTGTGCGGACGATGTTTTACCTCGGCATCTTAATCAGCGCCTGCGTGATCTTTCTCCGTCTGCCGCTGACCAGTCGTGCGGTGCCACTGCTTTTCATCCTGATCGCCATGGGCCTGCTGCTCCTAAAAGAGCGAATGATGGTGAGCCGCGTCCGGCGCCGGGCGGCTCGCGGGCAGGCGCGCGAACGCGTCCTGCTGGCTGGGGTGCCGCAGGATATTGCGGCCCTGGAAAGCTCGCTCAGGCCCGAGGAAAGCATCCTCTTGCAGGTCGTGGGCCGGATCGACATCGAAAAGCAGCCCATCTCGGATCTGATCGAGGCGATGCATCAGCACGCGGTTTCGCGGGTGATTTTCGCCGCCGGCCACAGCCAGCTCAATCGGGTCGAGCAGGCGATCGGCGCCTGTGAACTGGAAGGCGTTCCCGCCTGGCTTGTCGCAAATTTTATCCAGACGGCGATCGCCAAGCCGGACTTCGATGCGTTTGGTGGACGCCCGATGCTGGTCTTTCGCTCGACGCCGGATGTCTCGTGGGCGTTTCGGATCAAGGGACTGATCGATCGGCTCGGCGCTCTCATCGGGCTGTTGGTGCTGGCCATCCCGATTCTGCTCGTCGCGCTCGGGATCCGGTTGACCTCGAAAGGGCCGATCATTTTCAAACAAGAGCGGGCGGGGAAAAATGGGAAGCCATTTGTGATGTATAAATTCCGCTCCATGTCGAGCGACGCGGAGATGCGGCGCGCGGAATTGCTCCCCTTCAACCAGATGAGTGGTCCGGTGTTTAAGGTGGCGGAGGATCCGCGGATCACGCCCTTTGGGCGCTGGCTGCGGCGGACGAGCATGGATGAAGTGCCGCAACTCTTTAATGTCCTGAAGGGCAACATGAGCCTGGTCGGTCCGCGGCCCTTGCCGCTCTACGAGGTGGAGAAATTTGAAAACACCGCGCAGCGGCGACGGCTCAGCGTAAAGCCGGGACTGACCTGTCTCTGGCAAATCAGCGGCCGCAACCAGGTGAAGGATTTTCGCGACTGGGTGAAGCTCGATCTCGAATACATCGACCGCTGGTCGCTCGGGCTCGACCTGAAGATTTTGCTGCGGACGATTCCGGCGGTTCTCTTCGGGCTGGGGGCGAAGTGAGCGAGGGACGCGGGGTTCGTTAGGCCGGCGCGAGCATCCGTTCGACATATTTCGCGAGGATGTCGAATTCCACATTCAAGAGGTCGTTAGGCCGAAGGCTCTCGAAATTTGTCGCGCGGTGGGTGTGCGGAATAATCCAGACGACGAAGCTTGCGGGGTGCAATTCCGCGATCGTTAGGCTGACGCCGTTCAGCGCGATCGAGCCCTTGAGCGCGGCGTAGCGGGCGAAGGCGGAAGGCAATTCCACCTCGAGCCGATAATCCGCCCCGCTGGCGGCATAGCCGATGACGCGCGCGGTGATGTCGATGTGCCCCTGCACGAAATGACCTCCGAGCCGGGCGGTCGCGGCCAGCGCGCGCTCGAGATTGACCGGGCTCTCCGGGCGCAACGTACGCAGGTTGGTGCGCGCGAGCGTCTCCTCGAGGAGATCGAAGGTGAGATAGCCCTGACGAATCGTCGTCGCCGTTAGGCAACAACCGTTCACCGCCACGCTGTCACCGCTTCGCAGACCAGAGGCGATGGTCGGCGCCGCCAGCTGCAACTGCGTTCCGCCGTCGCTTGCGCGAATCCAGCGCACCTGTCCCACTTCCTCAATTAGTCCCGTGAACATCGAGCGGGAAACTACGCTGCCTCCACCGGCTACCGTCAAGCCCGCGCGGTAATGGCCGAATCCGCCCTAACGAAAAGGCCGGTCCGTCGACAGTCCGAAATTGTCGGGATTAAAGGGAAGAACGCCGGATCTCTGTCACCGGACAGCCGCGTGGTCCCCCTGTTCCTCCGGCCAAGGCGCGCGCGCAGGAGAAGATATATTCCACCTTGCTGGCGTTAAAACTGCTCGTTAGACAAGTCCAAGCGGGAGGATTTTGCGCCTCCGGTGAAGCAGGATGCGACATACAGTTGGGCGAGACCGTTCAAAAATATTTTCAAAAAAGTGAAAAAAACGCTTGTCAGGTCGTATTTCTTCCTGAATTCTCAACGCCAAACCTAACCAAACCAATGGAGAAACTAATGATCAGAACTGTAATTACGAAGTTCGGATTTCTTCGCACGGCCCTAGCGGTCGGCGCGGCGATTCCGATTCTTGCGGGTTCCGGTGCGTTCGCTCAAGAGCCTTCGCCCGCCGCAGATAGTCCAGCCCAGCCGCTCAACGCGCCTGGAGCAACCGGTGCTGCTCCGCAGCTCGGCAGTGAACCGCCCACGAGCGCTGGCGGCGGAGTCGCCGAAACCGAGCGTATCATCGTGACCGGTTCGAACATTCCGACTGCCCAGGAAGTCGGACCGAACCCGGTGCTTAACATCAACCGTGACCTGATCAACAAATCAGGTGAACGCTCCGCAGAAGAACTCATCAAGAATCTTCCGGTTGCTAACGGTGGTGGCATCCCGATTTCCAACAACGGCACCGGCTTCACCCCGGGCGCGTCAGCGATCTCGCTCCGCGGCCTCGGACCTGAAGCCACGCTCGTCCTCGTGGACGGCCGGCGCCTCGCTCCTTACCCAGTCGGTAATGGTGGCACCTCTTCGTTCTTCGATCTGCGTTCGATTCCGGAAGCGGCAATCGAAAGCATCGAAATTCTGAAAGACGGCGCCTCCACGACCTACGGTGCGGATGCAGTCGCGGGCGTGGTGAACATCAAGCTGCGCCACGATTATAAAGGCGCGGAAGCATCGATCGAATACGGCAATACGCTGGACAAGGATTCCGGCGAATACCGCGCTTCGATCATCTTCGGCGTGGGCGACGGCAATACCCAGATCACTGGTGCGATGAACTTCTATCACCGCAACTCGATCTTTAACCGCGATCGCGGTTTCTCGGCCAAACCTCCGTTCCTGAGCAGCAACAACACGCCTTACAACCTCCAGTTGTCGAGCGCTGTGGTTGTGGCCGCAGGCGTTGATCCGGCGATTCTGCCGGTCGACTCCAATGGTGTATTGCTCCCAGTCATCTTCGGCACGGCGCCGACGGGATCGGACGGCTTTGCGCCGGCCACCTCCTACATCTATGGTCGTAGCCGCGTCCGAGCACCCTTCTCCCAGCTGCCAGGGTTCGACTTCAACCAGTTCTCGAGTTCGTATCCGACGATCGAGAATTACGGTGGATTCGCCAACTTCAGCCACAAGATCTTTGGTGATCAAATGGTTCTCTTCGGGGATATATTCTATCAGAATACATCCTCGCACGACGAGTTGGCGCCGACGGCGACGGGCAACTTCCAGACTCCTGGTTCTTCCGTCATCGCGATCCCGCCTGGCACGAACCTGATGGGCGTCTCGCCGCCGAATACCCCGACATTCGCGGACACTGGTTTGCCGGCTGATGCGGTTAATCCGTTTAACCCGTTTAACCAGATCATCTCGGGCGGCAGCCGTGCGCGTTTTATCGAGTTCGGAAACCGTAAATTCGACAATACGACCGACAACTTCCTCGCCACAGTTGGATTGAAGGGCGACAAGCTGTTTGACGGCACGTGGGGTTACGATACCGGATTCCGCTATAACAACATCAAGGCCACCTCCACGGGCACCTTGGTGTCGAACTCGCGTTTGACACAGATCCTGAACCAAAACTCGCCAATCTTTGCGGCTGGCGGCGTGTTGGCCGGTGGAACTGCTTTCAACCCGTTCGGGGATGGACTTAACGGCCCGCCGATCGCGAGCAACAGTGCGGATGTGGCCTTTGCCACGATCCATCCGAAAGATGTGGACACTTCAGAGATTGCCACGCTTGACCTGAACATCTACACCACCTCGCTCTTCAAGCTGCCTGCCGGCGGCGTTGGCTTCGCCTTCGGCGGACAGTTCCGGCGCGAGCAGTTGAAACAGGATATCGACCAGTTGTCGATCGATGCAGACATCGCCGGGAATTCGGCTGGAGCCAGCACTAATGCCGGTCGTAAAGATTGGGCGCTTTATGCGGAAACCAACATCCCGATCACCAGTCCGACCTTCAGCTTCCCAGGTTTCTACTCCTTGGAGTTGACGGCCGCGGTCCGCTACGAGCAGTTCGACAACAACAACACGAACGTGGCTGTTCCTAAGTTCGGTATCCGTTGGCAGCCAATCGATGAATCGCTCACTCTCCGTGCGACCATCGGCAAGGGCTTCCGCGAACCGTCCCTGATCGAACTCTATGGCAGCCCGACTTCGGCGCTGACCTCTATCACCGATACTCTGCCAACCTCGTTGGGCGGTCCTCCCGTTCCGATCGGCGATCCGAGCCGGACTGAGTCTGAACAGAACGTCGTCTTCACCAGCAGCCCTGCGCTGCAGCCGGAAGATTCCGTCTCGTTCAGCGGTGGTGTTGTCTTCACACCGAAGTTTGTCTCTGGTTTGACCTTCTCGGTCGACATCTGGGACACGGAGCGGACCGGCGTCGTTACGCAGTCCAGCATTCCTGGTGTGCTCTTCCGCGAACAATTCGGTGGTCTTCAGCCGGGTGAAATCGTTCAGCGCGATCCTTCTGGCTTCATCAGCCGCGTCTTCGTGCCGTTCGTGAACAGCGGTAAATTCCAGGCGAATGGTATCGACCTCGGTCTGCAATACGTTTACCCGACGTCCTTCGGAACCTTCACCTCACTCACCCAGGTTTCCTGGCTCAACTCCTTCAAGTTTGCCTCCACTGCCGACGGTAAAGTTTCAGAGTTGGCCGGTGTTTCAACTGGTGGTGTTGCAGGTGGCGGTAACGACGGTTACATCCGCTGGCGCGGAGTCCACCGGCTCGACTGGGCCTGGAACGGCTTCGACATCATCGGAACGGTTCGTTACACCGATGGTTTCAAGGAACTCCTGCCCTCCGGGGCCAACCACTACGTGAGCCAGAAGTTCATCTTCGACGGTCTAGCCTCGTATGACTTCACCTTCGTCGCCCCTGTGGAAAACCAGCCGGTGGCTGGCTACTCCAAGGACGCTAAGGACATGTCGTCGGGTAAGGACGGAAAACCGACCGAATCCTCGATGGCTCAGTCGTCCAGCTACGGTCTGCCGATCTGGCAGCGTGCGCTTAACGGAACGACCATCAGCCTTGGATGTACCAACATCTTCGGAACGGATCCTCCGAAGGCCTACGGTTACGGTGGTAACTCAACCAAATACCCTGGCTTCCTCTACGATGCGACCGGACGGTTTGTTTACGTCCAGCTGACGAAGAAGTTCTAAGAGCCTAAGCTCAGAAAGTTAACAGAGAGGCAGCGGGAAACCGCTGCCTCTTTTGTTTGTACGGATGAATCGCGCGAAAGGCAGAAAGATTGTTCTTTAGCCAAGCAAGACGACCGAGGCCGCTTGGCCAATGCGCGCCCCCGTGCCCGATCCCGCGCGGGGGCAAGGGGATTCGCCCTTCGAGCGCTACTCTTCCTTCCAGTCGGAGCAGTCCCAGCCGAGCAATTCCTCTAGCCGGGCGATATCGTCTTTGTAGAGACCATGGAGATACTGCCGCTCTTCCCGCGTGATCTTGCGCTCGTAGGGAATACGATTTTGCTGACGGTTCTCGACTTCAGAAAGCGGTTCGACTCCGATAAACTGGAAGACTCCGTTCACAACCTCGGGTGTGTTCTTGCGGAATTCGTCAAACTTGATCACCCGCACCTGCTCACGCGGAAAGTAGCGAAAAACGCGTTGTATTTGCTCAAAGTAGAAGCCACGATCCAGATAAGAAGTCCGCCGCGCCTGGAACGGCGCCGCCGCCCGCGCCCGAACAGGCTCTTCTTTGACCGCGTCGAGAAAGCCCAGGCTCTCCTGCTTGCGCTCGCGATACATGTTCCAGTGCGAAAAAGCGCGGTCGATCGGGTTTCGCAGAAGCACGATCAACTTGATTTCGGGATGATACGTATAAATCCGTTCCATCGCCGGCTTCCAGTAGGTATAGATCGGGGTAACCGAACCGGTCACGAGCGAGTCGCGCTTAAACTTTATCCCCTCGTGCAGAATGTCGTATTCGACCTTGTCCTGAGCGAAGCGTTTCTCATCGTCGAAGAAGTGACGGCGCGGATGATCGATCATGTGCGCTTCTTCGCCATGGGCCAGGGTGACGTTCGCGTGCTGCTCGAGATGATAATGCAACGCGCTCGTCCCGCCCTTTTGTGTCCCGGCGATGATGAAATCCAGTCGCTCGATCTGTTTTTGTCTTGCTCGAAACATCCTTTGCCGGCCCAAAATAACGAATGTGCTCCCGTCCGAAAAGCTTTCTCCGCTGCTTGAAAGTGACGCTCGCACGGGATTCTCGCAACCCGGAAACGTCTCCGAATATCGCGGCGGGCCCAGTATCGTTAGGCGGCAGAAAATGAGACGTGACTACGTTCGATCACGCCGCCATGCTCCTGAAAGACCTCCAGGATCTCCGGCGTGTAATATTCACCCTCATAAGCGGCATTGAGATCAAAGAAGATGCGGCCATTCGGCTTCAAATGTCCCTTCAGGTCGGTCAGGAAGAAGTCCCACTCCCGTTTGCCCCAGCGCCAGGAATCTTCGTGCCCGCCGTGGAAGGCGGTTGCGAAAGCGGTGATGAGATCGAACTTTCTTCCAAAATCGGGCAGCTTTTCCAGGCCGGTGACCCTGTATTCCCGACGGTCGACGCCGAGAAGCTCGACCAGGTCGTCGAACACCGGGATGCCGCTGACATCGGAACCCAGCGCGCGATGGCCAAGTGCATGGGCGACGAAAAGGAAAAAGCCACCGCCACAACCGATGTCCAAAATTTCCTTTGGCGGGAGGCGATGGAGATTGAAATCCTGCGCGCGTTCGATGTTTTGCTGGAGATGCTTTTTGACGTCGAGATACTTCGCGTAGTGCCGCCACAAGCTCGGTGTTTCCGGAGAGAGCGCGCTGTATTTTGTCCGTAGCTCTCGCAGCCGTTCTTCGTCGATCTTGGCGTAGAGCCGTTCCCATTTGATGGGATAGAGCTGTCGGCGCACACGACGCCAGGCGCGCCTATAGGTCAGCGGCTGGCCAATTTTCGCGAGCGCTTGCGAGAATTTCACGGCCGCTTCTCCGGGCCGGCCGCCAACAGGCAATGAGTGAATGGAGTGGGTTGCCGGCTTCTTCGTTCCGCTTTCACAGACACGCCGAAGAATACCGAGGCCTCATTTCTTTTTCCAAAGCTTTATTGCAGAAACGTGACAGCGACCCACGCACCCTGCTACCGTCCGCGACATGGATGCGGTGGATTGGACGGCCCTGAGCGATGAGCAGCTTCTCGAACGCCGCATCTCCAACCTCGGCCTGCGGCTCGAGGGCACCACTTTGGAGCCGCTCATCCGCCAGCTCTACGATGAGCTGACCGCGCGCGGGCTCTTGCTGCGGCCGCCTTGCCATATCGGTGACGAATGGTTTGTCCCAGTCGGCATCCCGGCGATTTTCGTGCCGTTTTTTCTGGTGCACGACCGGCTGCGCGCACTGGAGCGGACCATGATGCTCGAGGTCGAGGGTGGAACCAAAGAGTGGTTTATGAGGCTCATCCGGCACGAGGCCGCCCACGCCTACAGTTACGCCTACCAATTGCCGCGCAAAAAAAAATGGCAGCAGACCTTTGGACGCACTTCGCGGCAGGAGACGCCGGATGTCTATCATCCGCGCCCCTTCAGTCGCAGCTACGTCGTACATCTCGACGACTGGTATGCCCAGAGTCATCCGGACGAAGATTTCGCCGAGACTTTCGCGGTTTGGCTGACACCGGGACTTGATTGGCGCACTCTTTACGCCGGCTGGAAGGCGCTGCAAAAACTCGAATACGTCGATGAGCTAATGCGCTCGTTGGTGGCCAATCCGCCGCGGCATCTGCCCGATTATCGCGTCGCCGACTACGATTGCTTGAATCAAAAGCTCAAAACCTATTACGCGCGCAAACGAAAACTCTATGAGGATACCTATCCGGATTTCTACGACACCGACCTGCGCCAGCTCTTCGGCGCCTCTCCTGGACCCGGCCGGATCACCGCCACCGCGTATCTGCGGCGGCGACGGCGGCGGCTCTTGAACTCGGTCTGCCAATGGACTAACGAAAAGAAATTTCGCGTCAATAAGCTCCTCAGCCGGTTGATCGATCGCTGCGATCAGCTCGATTTGAACGTCCTGAACGACGATCCGCAGCAGGATTTTCGGGTGACTTCATTCATCACCACCCTGGTCATGAATTACCTGTTCACCGGCAAATTCAAGCGCACGAAGTGAAGTGAAAAAAAAACTTAAAGTCCTCGCCCTTTTCGATGCCATCGCACCGACCACGCTCGACCAGGACCTGAGCGCAGAGCTGGCGACGGCGGACTGGAAGACTGAGGCTAACGTCCTCGAAGCGCTTGCGACCCTCGCTCACACCACCGCGCATCTCGCCATCTTCGATAATCTCGACTTGCTCCGGCAGAAGCTGGAAAGCTTCGCGCCCGACGTTCTCTTCAATCTCGCCGATCAATTCAAAAACAACCGCGGCTTCGACCAGAACATTGTCTCAGTGCTCGAAATGCAGGGCGTCCCTTTTACCGGTTGTGGGGCGACCGGGCTGGTCCTTTGCAAGCACAAGGGGATCTCAAAAAAGATCCTCAGTTACCATCGCATTCACACACCTCAATTTGTCGTCATCCCACGCGGTCAGCGGGTCTCGCGCCCGCGCCAACTCAAGTTCCCGCTCCTGGTGAAACCGGTCAAAGAAGAGGCCTCCCTTGGCATCGCGCAGGCCTCTTTTGTGGAGAACGACGAGCAATTCCGCGACCGCGTGACTTTCATCCACGAAAAACACGACGGCGACGTGATCGCGGAGGAATACATCGCCGGGCGCGAACTTTACGTCAGCCTGATCGGGAGCCGGCGGCTCCAGGTTTTCCCAATCCGTGAGCTCGTCTTCCGCGAAGTGCCGCCGGACGAACCGCGAATCGCGACCTATCGCGCGAAGTGGGACGAGGAATATCGCAAACGCTGGGGGCTGGAGAACGAGTTTGCGGAAGGGCTCGAGCCGGCAGTGGTGGCGCAGATCGAACGAGTCTGCAAACGTATCTATCGCCTTCTCACAATTGACGGTTACGCGCGCATCGACCTCCGCCTGACCGCGGCGAACCAAATTTATTTTATCGAAGCGAATCCGAATCCGATCCTTGCGGCCGACGAAGATTTTGCGCTATCAGCAGCCAAGGCTGGACTGCCGTATCCGCAATTAATCGATCGCATCATCCAGAATGGGATGAAGACAGTCCGAGATTAAAATGTGGGAGGGGCCTTTGTGCCCCGATCGGCTGCGGTGCGAACCCTGATCGGGGCACAAAGCCCCCTCCCACATTCGGACGCGCGATACTCTTGGGCCTAGCGAATCAACCGGAAATTCACCGCAGTCGCCGGCGCGTCGCGATCGACCACGCCCGTCAACGAGCCGCCACCCAATTCTTGCTCGCTCTCGTTGAACGCGACCTTTGCCGGCGGCGGAGCAATCTCCGGCTGGCCTTTCGCTTTCAGTTGATCGTTCAGCTTCGGCAGCTCGTTCGTCACGAGGTTATCGAAACTTGTCCTGGCATCGTCCAGCTCACGCCGCAGCGAGTCGATCCGCGCGATTTGGTAATCGGCCGGCTTGCCTTCGTAGCTCAGGATTGCGCCGTAGAGTTGGTCGGTGAGTTCGCGCAGGCGTTCCTCGCCCGTGATCGCGCCGCCCTCTGTCGTCGCGACGATGAGTTTGCGCACCGTATCGACTTTGGCATCGAAATCACTCAACGCTTTGCGCGCCGCTTCGTCGGAAGCGAGTGCCTTCTGACTTTGCGCGAGCCCGCCACGCAAGGCCATGATCCGATCCATCAACGCGCTCTCGTCTCCAAACAGGTCCTTCACCCGCTCGGCCGCGTCATACTGCGCCTTGCGATCGGCTTCGGTGAATTTGCTCCGCCGATCGAGCGCCACCGTCAGCTTGGTTTCGTAGGGCTTGTCGTTTTTCGTCATCCGCACGGTGTAAGTGCCAGGGAGGACGCGCGGACCGGTCGTGCCGGCGCCGGCGATCTGCGCGGCCGGCGGCACCCGGGGCGGTTTCTCATGCATGCTCCACATCACGCGATTGAGTCCGGGGCGCTTGCTCGCCGGGAGGCTGTCGACCACTTTGCCCGCGGCGTCGAGCACTTCGATCTTGAGTTTGCCGAAGAGGTGACGCGATTTCTGGTAGTAGGTGATGACCGCGGCGTCGGGCGGATTTTCACCGACGAAAACAGCCGCGCCGTTTGGCCAGCCGCCGTTCGCCTCGATCCTCTGTTGTTGCACCGGCTTGGCCGCGACAAAACTGGCTTCCTTGGTCAGCAGCTCGGGCGTCAGGGAACGCAATGGGGTGATGTCGTCGATGATCCAGATGCCGCGACCATGAGTGGCGAGAACGAGATCGTTCGTGCGGGACTGAATCGCGAGGTCGCGGACCGCAACGGCTGGGAAACGGCTGCCTTTGAATTGCGCCCACGAGTCACCACTGTCGATCGAGATAAAAAGGCCAAACTCCGTCCCGAGGAAGAGGAGGTTCGGTTGGACGAGGTCTTCTTTGATCACGTGGGCATAACCGCGCACGCTCTTTGTCGCCTGCGGGCTGAGGAGCGGCTTCCAGGTCTGGCCGTAGTCGGTCGTTTTGTACACGTAGGGAGCGAAGTCGCCAAAAGTGTGGCGGTCGAACGCGACGTAGGCGGTGCCCGGTTCGAAATTGCTCGCCTGCACCCAGCGCACCCAGGAATTTTTCGGGAGATCCTGCACGTTCCCGACGACGTTGTTCCACGTCTTGCCGCCATCGCGCGTGAGCTGCAGGTTCCCATCATCCGTCCCAGCCCAGATCACGTTCTTGTCTTTGGGCGATTCGCTGATCGAGAAAATGGTGGTGTGCATCTCCGCCGCGGAGTTGTCGATGGTGACACCGCCGGACTGCTCCTGTTTTTGCTTTTCGGGATCGTTTGTCGTCAGGTCCGGGGAAATTCTTTCCCAACTCTGTCCATGGTCGCGGGAACGGAAGACAAACTGCGCGCCGATGTAGATCGTCCCTTTCTCGTTAGGCGAGGCGACGAAAGGCGCGTTCCAGTTGAAGCGGAGCTTTTCCTTGTAGTTCGGCTTCGGCTGAATGAGGCGCGCTTCAAGGGTATGGCGATTGATCCGGCCGGCGTAACCGCCTTGATACTCGGCGTAGATGTAGTCCGGATCAGACGGGTCAACGAAGGTGTAGAAACCATCGCCGTTAAAAATGTTTTCCCACTGCGCGTTGGTGATGCCGCCGGGATATTCCGACTGGCCGACCCAGCAACTGTTGTCCTGCAAGCCGCCGTAGACTTGGAAGGGGTCGGCCTCGTCCACACTCACATGGTAGAACTGCGAGATCGGGAGGTTATTCGCTTTCCACCAGCGATTGCCTCCGTCGTAGGCGTACCAAATCCCGCCGTCGTCACCGGTAATGACTGTCTTGGGATTGCCCGGGTCGATCCAGACCGCGTGCACGTCGCCGTGCGCGCCATTGAAACCACCGACCGTGGCGAAACTTTTCCCGCCGTCCTCACTCATGATGAGCGCGCCGTCGGTCTTGAAAACCCGATCCGGATTTTTCGGATCGACGATCAGGTTGGCAAAATAGAAGGGCCGCCAGACCATCCATTGGCTCTTGTCCCGTTGCGCCCAAGTCTGACCGCCGTCATCGGAGACGAAGAGCGCGCTGTCGGTCGATTCGACAAAAGCGTAGACACGTTTCGGATTGGAAGGGGCGATCGCGACCGCGAGCCGGCCGTAAGGTTTTTTTGGAAAACCCTTGTTCGTTTCCGGGGTGATTTCCTTCCAGGTCACACCGCCGTCGGTCGTGCGGAAAAGCCCGCTGCCCGAGGGGTCGTTAGGCGAAGCGCCGCCGGAACGATAAGTCCAGCCCTGGCGTCGGAAATCCCAAAGCCCGGCGAACATGATGTTGGGATTCGACGGGTCTATCGCGATGGTGGAAACGCCAGTCGAGAGATTGGGGCCTTTGAGAACCTGGTTCCATGATTTGCCCCCGTCTGTCGTCTTGTAGAGACCGCGATCGGGCGAGTCGCTCCAGAGCGCGCCCGGGACGGCGACGAAGACTGTCTCACTGTTTTTAGGACTCACGATGATCTGCGAGATGCGTTCCGAGTTGGGCAAACCAGTCTTGGACCAGGTCTCGCCGGCATCGGTCGACTTATAGACGCCGTCGCCGATCGAAACGCTGTTCCGGACCCATGGTTCGCCCGTGCCCACCCAGACGTTTTTCGAATTTTTCGGATCGAGCGCGAGCGCGCCAATCGATTGCACCGGTTGCTCGTCAAAAACCGGGCGATAATTCGTTCCGCCATCCTCCGATTTCCACACTCCGCCGCTCGCAGCGCCGACGAAAATCGTCAGCTTGCCCGAGGGTTCACGGTTGGCCGCGAGGGCGGCGACGCGACCGCTCATGGTGGCGGAGCCGATGTTGCGTGCGCCCAAACCGGAAATGGTGGCGGAGCTATAAGGTGTCTCCTGGGCCAGGGCGAGCCCGGTGAGACAAATTGAAGTGAGGGCGAGAAAGCTTAGTAAGCGCATGGTTCGAAGTAGTTGATTTATTTCGCGGCTTTGGCGGGGAACTCGAAGATGGAGTCATCGACCGGAATGTTGGCCTCGCCCTTTTCGAAGATCGTTTTTTGTTTGTCGTTCGAGCCTTTGCTTCCGGCTTCGATCGAGAACGGGAAGTAAACCCCGCTGACCTTTTCGTAATCGCCGAGATCGGTTTCGACTTCGACTTTCGCGCCCTGTTCGGTCCGGAGATCGATCACGCGAATCTCCAGAAAAAATTCAGGATCGAGGTAGACGTAGCTGATGTCCCCGTTCTTGCGCGTCACCTGCAGCTTGTGCGCGGCGGTCCCTTCCACATCCTCCGTTCCGAGATAAGTGATCGTCTTTCCCTGTTCCTTCCAATTTTCCAACGCCCCGCCGATCTCCGCTTCTTCGACAAGTGATTTTGCTTCGTCGCCCGACATCTTTTCCGGATCTTTCCGGCCGTAGAGCGGGAAAATTTTCCAGCCGCTGCTGCCGTCATAAGCCTGAATCAGATTCATGCCTTGGAGGACCGCGTCAGTTCGCACTTTTCCGGGCCGCTTTTTCGTTTCGTTGTATTTCAGTTCCAGTTGCCCCTGGTTCACCAGCAACCGGCCTTCGAAGCGAATCGACTGGATCGCGGCCAGTGCGGCCGCGCCGCCTTTTGCCTCGAGGTTTTTTGCGACGAGTTCATCGACCGTCGGAGTGGCTGCGGGAGTTTGCGCGTAGCTGGCCGGGAGGGGAAGCAGACCGGCCAAAAGAAGAAGAAGGAAGCGTGTTTGCATAGGAGATAGCCTTCGAAAAAGGAAGGACGCGCAGCCTGATGCAATGCGCGTGCCAACGCAAGCGGACCAGTGAAAAATGCTGCGGACGTGTAGTTTACGAATCAGTCCATCTGCGCCTAACGAACGAACGTTTCCCGGAAACGGGATTTATCGCGCCCGAATTTGGGACACCAGGCAGGCTCAACCCATGTAATAGCCACCGTTCACGTTCAGGACGTGGCCGGTGATGTAGCTTGCCATCGGAGAGGCGAGAAAGAGCGCGGCGTCGACGATCTCGTGCGCGTCGCCGAGCCGGCCTAGCGGAATCTGTTTTTTGAAAGTTTCCGTCACCTCATCCGGCATGCCTTTGCTCATTCCAACATCGATGAAGCCGGGTGCGATGGCATTGACCGTGATCTGCTGCCGGGCCAGCTCGCGCGCCGACACTTTCGTGAGGGCGATGATTGCCGCTTTGCTCGAGGAATAATTCGCCTGTCCAAAAAGCCCCATCTGTCCGCTGACGGAGGATAGATTAATGACGCGCCCGCCCTGGCGCAAAATGGCCGCGGCCTTTTGCGTCACGTTAAAGGTGCCGGCGAGGTTAACCCGCACCACGCTCTCGAATTCCTCAAGGGTCAGCTTCTTGATCGTGCGATCGCGGATAATGCCGGAATTGTTCACGAGAATGTCGAGCCCGCCGAACTTTTCCGCGATCGTCTGCATCATCGCCTCGACCTGAGCGGGGTTGGTGACGTCGCAATTGACCACCAGCGGCTCGTTCAGCTCGGCGGCCACTTGGTCGGCATCGGCTTTGTTTTTGCCCTCAGGATCGCTGATGAAATTCACCACGCATTGCGCGCCGCGCGCGTCGAAGGCTTTGATCATGGCCGCGCCTAGGCCGCGCGAGCTGCCGGTGACGAGAACGGTTTTGCCGCTGTAATCAAGAGGATCGGTCATGGCAGAAGGTGACGCGCCCCGGGAAACCTTCAACCGCCGCGAAAAAATCCGGGGAGCACGGGCGGTTAGCCCGTCCGTTGCCGGCCAGTCTGGCCGGTAACTTTCGCGCCAGCGAACCTTGAGATTCCGGCCTGCTCGCCCAGCGGTTCGCGTTCCGTGAAGCAGGCGGTGAGACTCACCGCCTGCAAACGGGCTAACAGCCCGTGCTCCCCGGAGTTTGCCCGCGCCATGTTTAACGTTAGGTTTGCCGCTCGCATGGCTTCACCTGTCCGTATTCTTACCGCCGTTCCGATTTGCGATGGTCACGACAGCGCCATCAATACGATCAACCTCGAGTTCATCCGTCACGGAATTGAGGTCGTGTATCTCGGCTTTCATCGTTATGCTGGCGACATCGTGCGCGCCGCGATCCAGGAGGATGTGGCCGCGATCGGGATCTCCAGTTACAACGGCGGCCACATCGATTTCTTTGCCGAGGTCGTGCGGCAACTGCGGAAACAGGGCGCGGGCGACATTGCAGTCTTCGGCGGCGGCGGCGGGACCATCACTTACGACGATGCGCGCCGGATGGAGCGCCATGGCGTCGACAAGATTTTTTTCGCCGGCACTTCGCTCGAGGAAATGGCGGATTACGTGCGCAAACAATACGGCAAACCGCGCCGGAAACGGCCGGCGAAGAGTCGGGCCGGTCTCGTCCTCGCCCGCGAATTGACCGCGATCGAGGATGCTTATGCCGGAGCGGGGCGCCTGAAAAAATCCAAACCGAAAAAGGCCACAGCGCAAAAATCCAAGGTGTTCGGTTTTACCGGCCCGGGCGGCGCCGGCAAGACCACCTTGATCGATGAACTCGTCCTGCGTTTTTTGCAGCACGAGCCGAAGGCGAAAATCGCCATCCTCTCACACGACCCGAGCGTGATCGGGGAAGGGGCGTTGTTAGGCGATCGCGCTACCATGATCAACTCGCAGCACGATCGCGTTTTCATGCGCAGCATGGCGACGCGCGGCCAGGCCGGGGGATTGTCGCCCGCGACCGAAAGCTGCCTCGTTCGCCTAACGAACGAAGATTTCGACTACGTCATTATCGAAACCGTCGGGACCGGCCAGGAAGCCTTGCCGTTCCGGAGCAAATTAATCGATCAAACCGTGCTGGTGATGAATCCGGATTACGGCGCGCGTTTGCAGTTGCAGAAAATCGTCATGCTCGACGTGGCCGACATCGTGGTCGTAAACAAAAACGATCTCGACCGGGCCAAGGCCGCGCTCTCCGAGATCGAGCATCGCCTGACGCAAAATAAAAGGAAACAGGAGATCGTGGCGACCGTCGCGAAACGCCATCGCGATGCGGGCGTGGATGAATTGTATGCGATGATTACCTCGAATCCGAAAGAGGAGAAGAAATGAGCAAACTGGGAGCGGTTATTGAATCAGTGGAGAAGCACGAGAAGTTCGTGCTCGAACAGGTCAAGCGCGCGCGGACAGACGCCAAGTTCGGCCGCGAAATGACGGCGCGCTGGAACAAGATCAAAGAGGAGATTCCGATCGGGCACGCTCCTACGGGGTTGCCTCTGCCGCGGCTCGCCTTACCAGAGATCGACGAGCCGGGCGAGATCGCGCGTTATCTTTTTGGCGACGGTTTACCGGGGGAATTTCCGTATCTGAATGGCGCCTATCGTGAGATGTATCTCGAGCCGCTGGAGGAAATCGAGATCGGCAGCTACCGCAAATCTTCTGACGGCAAGAACGGTCACAGCGCGAAATCGAATGGCGCGAAACCGAAGGTGATTCCGCAGGAAGAACCGACCCGGCTTTTTTCCGGCCTGATGCTGGCCGAAGACACAAACAAGCGTTTCCATTTTCTCAGCGCGCATCAGCGTTCGAAACGCCTCAGCACCGCTTTTGACGGGCCGACGCTTTACGGCATCGACTCCGATGCCGACGGCGTGATGGGCAAAATCGGCGAAGGCGGCGTCGCGGTCGACACGGTCGAGGACATGGTCCGCCTCTACGACGGCTTCGAAGTTGGGGCGCCGAATTTTTCCGCCTCGATGACGATCAGCGGGCCGGCCCCGATCATCATGGCGATGTATATCGCGGCCGCGAAACGGCGCTTCGGTCCGAAAGTGGTGCCGAACCTGCGCGGCACAATTCAGGCCGATATTTTTAAGGAAGTGCAGGCCCAGAACGAAACGATTTTTCCGACCGAAGCCTCGCTTCGTTTTCTCTGCGACATGATCGAGTGGACGACCGAGCACATGCCGCGCTGGTATCCGGTTTCGATCAGCGGTTATCACATCGGCGAAGCCGGGTCGACCCCGGTGCAGCAGGCCGCTTACACGCTCTCAAATGGTTTTGCCTACGCCGAAATGCTGGCGGCGCGCGGGGTGCCGGTGGAGCAATTCGGACCGCGCCTTTCCTTCTTTCTCGATTGCGGGCTCGACGTGGAATACATCGCCCTCTCGCGCGTCTCGCGAAAAATCTGGGCGATCGGAATGCGCGACGTCTTCGGCGCCAAACCGCGCGGGCAAATGTTCAAGCTCCACACTCAGACGAGTGGTCGCTCGCTCATCGCGGCGGAATTCAAGAACAACCTCACCAGAACCGCAGCGGAGCTGATGCTGGCCTACATGAACGGCACCAACTCCTGCCATTCCAACAGCGCGGACGAACCCTTCACCACCCCAAGCGAAGAATGGATCCGACTGGCTGCGCACGGCCAGGCCATCCTGCTCGAGGAATCCGGCATTTTTAAGCACACCATGAACATGCTGAGCGGTTCGCCCGGCATGAAAGCGGTCGAGCGCGCAGTGGAAAAAGCGATTCTCGATGAGTTCCGCGAGATCGAGTCGTTAGGCGGAGTCATGGGAGCGGTCGAGAACCGCTACCAGCGGAGCCAGATCCAGACCGCGGCCCATCGCTACGAGCAGCAGATCTACGACGGCACTCGCCCGGTCGTTGGCCTGACCCGTTACCGCGATCCGAACGAAGAGCCGCCAGAGATCGAGCTCGCCCGCACCCCTCGCAAGAGACAGGAATTGCAGGTCAACCGCCTGAAGAAGTTCAAGAAGCAGCACGCGGGGAAGGCGGATAAAGCGCTCGATAAACTGGCTGACGTGGTGGAGAGCGGAGGGAATACTTTCCCGGCCCTGCTCGAAGCGGTCGAGGTCTGCTCGTTAGGCCAAATCACCGCCCGCTTGCAGGAGCTGGTCGGCCACTTCCGGCCCATGGTGTAAGAGCGCAAGTCCGAAATGTGGGAGGGGCCTTTGTGCCCCGATTGGTGGAATGCATGGCAGATCGTCATTCCGAGAACCTGCGTCTTCACCGGCTACGGGATGTCTCTTCCACCTTCTTTGTCACGAAATCGCTCTGGCCAAAGAAACCCGTCCTGGGCCCCGATCTTTGTCGGATAGTCATCGATGCCTTCGCTTTCGCGGTGCAGCGCGAGCGGATCTATCTGCGAGCATTTGTCGTCATGCCGGATCACTGGCACGCGCTGATCGGACTGCGCGAACCGTGGACGCTACCCAGGTTCATGCACTCGCTGATGAGCCATGTGGGCGCAAAGACAAGCGCCCAACTGACCAGAAACAAGACTGCGTGGCAGGAGGGCTACTATGAAACGCTCATCAAGACCGCGCGGCAGTTCACCTACGTCGCGATCTATATTGAGGAGAATCCGGTGAAGAAAGGGTTCGTCACCAGCCCATCCGAGTGGGCGGAGAGTAGCGCTAGCCGAACGGATTTGATAACCGAGCCGTGGCCCTGGGTGTTTGATAGCTAGCGTTCACTGCGCTCCATCGGGGCACAAAGGCCCCTCCCACATTATTTAGCGCGGCCCAGGCGCACATCCTTGGCGTAGAAGACGACGCACTTCGAGTCCGCTACCCGCGTGGGGTTGATCGAAATCGTCACTCCCTCACCGGAGCGCCTGATCGTGCCGGTTCCCGAATTGTTCGAGCTATCGGTGAAAATGAAACGAAGCGTATTTTTGTCCACGATCTGGGCCGGGCCGCTGGCCTGCGGCGCGCAGCTGTGGCCATCGTTGTAGGCGGCATCGAAATCGACCGAGATTGCACCCTTTTCCTCCAGGATGTTGAGCTGAAAAACCGCCTGACCGTTGAGGAATTTCTTGTCGGTGTAATTGCCGGTCCAGTTGGTCTCACCGGCCGGCAGGGAGACAGCCAGGGAAAAGGTCAGGACGAGCGCAGCCCAGGATGTTTTCATGCGCCTAGCCTGCGTCTCCTCGGCGCAGAAAGCGAGTCGAAAAGTGCCTAACGATTTGGGTTGCGCGGCTCGCGATGGGCGAGGGCGAGCGGTTTCGCTTCCTTCAGGACGTGACGCGCGATGACAAGGCGCTGCACTTCGCTCGTGCCTTCGCCGATCGTGCAAAGCTTGGCGTCGCGCACGTAGCGCTCGATCGGGAGGTCGCGGCTGTAGCCGTAGCCGCCGTGGATCTGCATCGAGCGATCGCAGATTTTCACCGCTGACTCAGAGGCAAACAGTTTCGCCATGGCCGATTCCTTCGTCGTGTTCTTCCCCTGGTCCTGCAAATGCGCGGCATGCAGCGTCATCACCTCGGACGCTTCCAGTTCCATCGCGGAATCAACCAGCATCCATTGGATGGCCTGGAAGTTGCCGATCGGGTGCCCGAATTGTTTCCGCTCGTTGGCGTAGGAGTTGGCGCGATCGAAAGCAGCCTCGGCGATGCCGACGGCCAGCGCCGCGATACTGATGCGTCCGCGATCGAGGACCGTCATGGCCTGCTCCCGGCCGCGACCGCGTTCGCCTAGGATTTCGGCTTTCGCGTCCGTGAAACGCAGCTCCGAGGTCTCACTCGCGCGCATGCCGTAGGTGTGAATTTTTCGCACCGGAGTGACCTGGTCCTTCATCATGATGAAAGCGCTGATTTCGTTTTTCCCCTTCTCGGTGCGCCCGGTGGTCGCAATCACGATGAGCAAATCGGCCACGCGCCCGCTGGTGATGAAATGCTTCATCCCGTTGATGCGCCAATGGTCGCCATCCGTTTCTGCTTTCGTCTCGATCCCGCCCGTATCGCTGCCGGCGTTCGGCTCGGTCAGGCCCCAGCCGCCGATCCATTCGCCGCTCGTTAGGCGGGGAAGATAGGCGCGCCGTTGCTCTTCCGATCCAAAGAGGAAAATCTGGCCGACGGAGAGCGCGTTGTGGGCCGCGATGTCCATCGCGAGCGAGGCGCAGGTTTTCCCGAGTTCCTTGACCGCGAGGGCCGAGGTCACATAGCTCAGGCCGCGGCCTCCATATTCCTTCGGCGCAACCATGCCCATGATCCCGAGCTTCCCGGCCTTGGTGAAAATTTCGCGCGGGAGTTGTTCATCGTGGTCCCATTGGTCTGCGTAAGGCGCGACCTCGGTTTGGTTGAATTCCTCGACCGAGGCGAGAAAAGCGCGAGATTCGTCGTCGAGCGGGTATTCGAGTGTCATCATAAAATTATCGGAAGGACAGAGTTAGAATATACGCCGCGCGGCGTGGCCCGGACGCGTCGCATCCTACGGTTGAATAGCGTCCGTTCAACTGGCGGCCCAGCCCGTTAGTCCTTGAGCGCGACTTCGAACGGCGCCTCGGTCTTGGCCCGGATATCGTCGACCGTGGCGTCGCCATGCAGCTCGGTCAGGACCAGGCCGCCGCCTTCTTTGACCTCGAAGACGCAGAGGTCGGTGATGATGAGATTGACCACGCCGAGGCCCGTGATCGGCAGCGTGCACTTCTTCAAAATCTTCGGGGTGCCGTCCTTGGAAGTGTGCTCCAGGACCGCGACCACGCGCTTCACTCCCGCGACGAGATCCATCGCGCCGCCGGGTCCCTTGACCATCTTCCCGGGGATCATCCAGTTCGCGATGTCGCCCTGGTCCGTCACTTCGAAGGCGCCGAGAATCGCGAGGTCGATGTGGCCGCCGCGGATCATGGTGAAAGAATCCGCGCTGGAGAAAAAAGCGGAGCCAGGCCGGGTCGTGATCGTCTGCTTGCCGGCGTTAATCAGATCGGGGTCCACTTCGTCTTCGGTGGGAAACGGGCCGATGCCGAGGAGACCGTTTTCCGATTGCAGGGTCACGTTCATGCCTTCAGGGATGAAATTCGCGACCAGCGTGGGGATGCCAATGCCGAGATTGACGTAGTAACCGTCGCGCAGTTCCTTCGCGGCGCGTTTCGCCATCAGGTCGCGGATAGGATTTTCTTTCTTCGCGGCCGAGCTGCCCTGCACGGTGCGGAATTCGATTCGTTTCTCGTATTTTTCTCCTTGGATAATGCGGTCGACGAAAATGCCCGGCGTATGGATTTGGTCGGGATCGAGCTCACCCACCTCGAGCAATTGCTCGACTTCGGCCACGCAGGTCTGTCCGCAGGAGGCGATCATTGGGTTAAAGTTGCGGGAAGTTTTTCGGAAAATGAGGTTGCCGGAATTGTCGCCTTTCCAGGCCTTCACGAGCGACACCTCGGCCTTGATCCCGGGCTCTAGGACATATTCCATCCCATCGAAATCTTTCGTCTCCTTGCCCTCGGCCAGCTTGGTGCCGAAGCCAGTGCGGGTGTAAAAACCCGGGATGCCGGCGCCGCCCGCTCGCAGCCGTTCCGCCAGCGTCCCCTGTGGGATCAGCTCGAGCTCGAGTTCACCCGCCAGCACCTGGCGCTCGAACTCCTTGTTCTCGCCCACGTAGGAGGCCATGACTTTTTTCACCTGCCGGGTCTTGAGCAGAACGCCCATCCCAAAATCATCCACGCCCGCGTTGTTGCCGACGATGGTGAGGCCCTTCACGCCGCTTTCATGCAGCGCCGCAATGAGGTTTTCCGGGATGCCGCAGAGGCCGAAGCCGCCGGCGGCGATCGTCATGTCATCGTGGAGAAGGTCGGCAAGGGCGGCTTTGGAGTCAGGGTAGACTTTGCTCATGAGGGGGGAAATCTAACCACGGATTGCGCCGATGGGCACGGATGAATGTGGGAGGGGCCTTTGCGCCCCGATAAGCCGTCGAGCATAGCGGATCGCGGCACAAAGGCCGCTCCCACATTGGCAGTCTGGGGAGCGCACGCGCCTCGCGTGCCGTTTGCGGCGCCTCGCCGCAAACATCTGGTAAGGTCGGGCCCCGCCGCAAAAGTTCGTGACGGCGGGGGCGCCGTCACCAGCACGCGAGGCGCGTGCGCTCCCCGGAGATTGCCGCAGCGCTTGCCGCCTCGCGATTCGTCGCCAGATTGCAGGCTCTCTTATGTCTAAATCTCTCGCTCATCGGCTCGCGGAATTTTCCACCTCGCTCAATTTCGAAGATCTCTCGTCGGAGGTCGTGCACGAGGTGAAACGCCGCGTGATCGATTCCTTCGGCTGCGCCCTCGGGGCCTGGCACGAAGAACCCTGCGTGATCGCGCGCAAAGTCGCCTCCGATTTCTCGGCCACAAACGGCGCGACCATCATCGGCACCGACCACCAGGCGCCGCCGGACTGGGCGGCCTTCGCCACCGGCTGCTGCATTCGTTATTTCGATTACAACGACACTTATCTCTCCAAGGAACCGGCGCACCCGAGCGATAACATCGCCGCCGTGCTCGCGGTCGGCGAAAGTGTCGGCGCGACTGGTCAGGAGATGATTACCGCCATCGCACTCGCTTATGAAGTGCAATGCCGCTTCTGCGACGCGGCCAGCATTCGCGCGCGCGGCTGGGATCACCCGACCTACGGCGCTTTCTCGACTGCGCTCGCGGCCGCACGGTTGATGAAACTCGACCCCGAAAGGACGCGCCACGCGGTCAACATCGCGGGTGTGAACTGCGCCGCCTTTCGCCAGGCGCGGGTCGGAGAACTCTCTCATTGGAAAGGCGTGGCTTTTGCCAATGCCGCGCGTCACGGCGTCTATGCCGCGCTGCTCGCGCGCGCCGGCATGACTGGTCCGGCCCCGATTTTTGAAGGGCAGATGGGATTCGAGAAGGAGCTTGGGGTGTCGTTAGGCAATGTCGCCGAAGTGTTCGTGAAACGTCCGGGCGAGAAAAACGTGAACGAAGGCACCGCCGCGATGATTCTCAATACCAGCATCAAGTATTGGCCGGCCGAATATCATAGCCAGAGCGCGATCGAGGCCGCCATGTCCCTGCGCAAGGAGATTGGCGACCCGTCGAAGATCCAGTCGGTCCGGATCGAGAGCCACGACGCGTCGGTCGACATCATCGGGAGCGAGCCGGAGAAATGGAAACCGGAGACGCGCGAGACGGCCGACCACAGCCTGCCTTACATCACTTCTATCGCCTTGATCGATGGCGAAGTGACGGAGAAACAATTCCAGCCGGAGCGTTTCACCGACAAGACGATTTGGAAGTTTCTCGAGAACGTGACCGTGGAGCGAAATGACGAGCTTTCTGCGCTGTATGCGAAAGCGGTCGCGAACATCGTGCACGTCACCCTGAAGGACGGAAAAGTGCTGACCAAGCGGGTCGATCACCCGCTGGGCAACGCCTTCAATCCGGTGAGCGACAAGCAACTGGAAGGCAAGTTCAACGCCCTCGTCGTTCCTGAACTGGGTGAAGAAGGCGCGCAAAAGATTTTAGCGGCCGGCTGGAAACTCGACGAGGCGAAGAATCCCAGTGAACTGATGAAGCTGGCGAAGATGCCGGCATGAGCATGAGCATGAGCACTGCCGGCACCCTGCGAAAATTGATCGGACAAGGCATCGTCGCGATGCCTGGCGTCCCGAATGCCTCGATGGCGCGGCAGGTGGAGCGTGCCGGTTTCGACGCGCTCTATATTAGCGGGGCCGGCCTCGCCAACTGCACTGCCGGTTTGCCGGACGTCGGTTTGCTAACCTTGAACGAGGTGACAATGCTGGCTGGTTTCGTCGCCCGCGCGGTCAGGATTCCGGCGATTGTCGATGCCGACACCGGTTTCGGCGGCGCGGAGAATGTCGGGCGCACGATCTACGAATTGGAACGCGCCGGGTTGGCTGGCTGCCATCTCGAAGACCAGGAATTTCCGAAACGCTGCGGGCATCTCGCGGGCAAACGTTTGGTGTCGGTCGATGAAATGGAGGCGAAGATTCGCGCCGCGGTCGCGGCGAGGAGCGACCGGGACTTTCTCGTCATCGCGCGAACCGATTCGCGCGCCATGGAAGATTTCGACGGGGCGGTAAAGCGCGCGCAGGCTTATGTCGCGGCCGGCGCGGATGCGATTTTCCCCGAGGCGCTGCAGACGAAGGAAGAATTCCGCGATTTCGCGAGCGAGGTGAAGGTGCCGCTTCTGGCCAACATGACGGAGTTCGGCAAGAGCCCGTCCCTCAGCGTGACGGAACTGGGCGAGCTCGGTTACCGCATGGTAATCTTCCCGCAAAGCGCCTTCCGCGTTTCGATGAAAACGACGGGCGAATTTTTCCAATCGCTAAAAAAAGCGGGCACGCCAAACGACTGGCTCGACAAAATGCAGACCCGGAAAGAACTTTATGAAACGCTGGAGTACGATCCAGCAGCGGAGGTGTGGGACGGTTATCGTTCCGCCTAACGAAATCAGAAATCCTGCTCCTAATCCTAATCCTACTCTTCTTGGGAATTAGATTATGCGCAGGAGCAGGATTAAGAAGAGGAATAACCTTGCCTAACGAAATAACCTTATGAGCACTGAAAACGAAACCAAACCAGCCTACAGCCCGGGACTCGCCGGGGTGATCGCGGGCGAAACCGAAATCTGCTGGGTCGATCCAAACGCCGGTCTGATGTATCGCGGCTACGACATTCACGAGATGGCTGAGAAGGCGAACTTCGAAGAAGTCGCTTACCTCCTCCTCAACGGCGAACTGCCGACCGTGGCCGAACGCGAAGAATTTTCCCGCGCCCTCGCCCAGGAGCGCCCGCTGCCTAAGGAAGTGCTCGAGATGATGCGGCTCATGCCGAAGAACACGCATCCGATGGACATGCTGCGCACCGGCGTTTCAATGCTGGCGCCTTTCGATCCCGATCTGAACGATCATTCGCACGAGGCCAACATCCGCAAAGCGATTCGCCTGATTGCGAAGACGACGACCCTGATCGCGGACGGCTACCGCATCCAGCAGGGTGAAAATCCGTTGCCCGAGCGACCTGACCTGACCCTGGCAGGAAATCTTTTTTACAAGCTGAGCGGCGAAGTGCCGCAGGATTGGAAGATCCGGATGATGGACACGATCTTCATCCTCTACGCCGATCACGAGTTCAACGCCTCGACCTTCGCTGCGCGCGTCACGGCCGCGACCCTGGCCGACATGTATGCCGCGGTCACGAGCGCTTGCGGCACCTTGAAAGGCCCGCTCCACGGCGGCGCGAATGAGGAGTCGATGAAGATGCTCGACGACATCAAGACCGCCGATCGCGCCGAGGGCTGGATGATGGACGCGCTGGCGAAGAAGGCCAAGATCATGGGCTTCGGTCATCGTGTTTACAAAAGTGGCGATTCGCGCGTGCCGATCATGCGCGAGATCGGACGCGATCTCGGCAAACGGGTGGGTAAGGATCAGTGGATCCCGATCTGCGAAAAACTCGAGGCGACAATGGAGCGCGAGAAAAAACTTTGCGCGAACGTCGATCTCTACGCCGCGCCGGTCTTCACCATGCTGGAATTTCCGCCGGCCTTGAACACGCCGATCTTCGCCGCCTCGCGCGTCGCAGGCTGGTGCGCGCACGTCGTCGAGCAGCACGATCACAACCGCTTGATTCGGCCGCGCTCGCTCTACACCGGGCCCGAGGCGCGACCCTACAAGGAAGCGGCCTCCAACGGTTCCAAGTAATGGACGCCGACGCCGGCCCTTCGCTCCAGGAACGCTACGCGCCTAACAATGCCTGTTGGGGCTGTGGACCGTCCAACGTGGAAGGTCTGCGCATTCGCAGTTTCGCGGACGGCGACACGGTCGTGGCGGAGTGGAAACCGGAGCCGAAATACGAGGCGTTCCCGGGCGTCCTTAACGGCGGCATCATCGGCACGCTCCTCGATTGCCACTGCAATTGGACGGCGGCTTATCACATCATGCAGCAGTCGGGCGAAGATCATCCGCCTTGCACGGTGACGGCGGATTACGCGATCAAGTTGCTCCGCCCGACGCCGACGAACGGTTCGGTGCAGCTTTCCGCCAAGGTGGTCGAGTCGAGGCCCGACCGGGCGACGATCGAAGGCATCTTGAGCGCGGGTGGAAAAGTGTGCGCGACCTGCCGCGGGACATTTGTCGCCGTCAAAGAAGGCCATCCTGCCTTTCACCGCTGGTAGGAGTTGATCAAAGGGTTGGAGGGACGACCGCCGTGTCGTCCGAGTTTCTGATCCGGGGACGGGACAGCGCCCGTCCCTCCAAGGGTGGTCGGCGCTTGTCGTTAGGCCAAGCTACAATTGCGGGGACGCGAGTGAGGCAGCCTGTTCTAACGGGGCGGTGAGGTCAATTCGCCCGCTTTATCGAGCGTGATTTCCCGCGAGCGGCGTTTTTCCTGCTCGAAGAGCCGGCTCTGTTCCGCGGTGAAACCACAGTCGAGGCGGCGTGGAGGGGCGGAATTCGGTGCCCGAATTCCGTCGATGCAGACCCGGCGAGCGCAGGGCTAGGGTGGGGCATGCCAAAATCAACCTTTCGAATCGTGCCGCTCGCGAGCGAAGTCGCGGCAACGGCCCAGGAACGGGCGCACGCCGGTGCACCTGACCATGAAATCCTGACCGCGGACCAGGTGCAGGCGTATCCGTGCCGCCACTGCCTGCGCTGGGCCGAACCGGGCGAGCGCGTGATTCTTTTTCCTTATTCGTCGATTCCGAGCGGACGCCCATATGCGGAGAGCGGACCGATTTTCGTCCACGAAGAAGCCTGTGCCCGTTACGATCGGTCGACGGAATATCCGGCTGCTTTTCGTCAGCATCGGGTCTTGCGCGCTTATAATGAAAGCAACGATATGATCGACGCAGTAGTGCTCGGAGAACGCGAACCGGAGACGGTCGTAGCGGAGCTTTTTAAAAATCCGGCGGCCCGTTTCCTCCAGGCGAGGAGCGTGACCCGCGGCTGCTTAACCTTTGCCATCGAACGCGCATGAAAACACCAGAACTTCTTCCGTCTAACGACACCATGTATCGCGCCCTGGTTAACCGCGATTCCAGTTTTGAAGGCATCTTCTTCGTCGGCGTGCGCACGACCGGGATTTTTTGCCGGCCGACTTGCAGCGCGAAAAAGCCGGCCCGGCAAAACGTCGAGTTTTTCCCTTCGCCTAACGAGGCCTTGCTCGGCGGCTATCGGCCCTGCCTGCGTTGCCAGCCGATGGACCCGGAACGTTCCGCGCCGGAGCTGATCCAGCGTCTGCGGGCGGAAGTGGAAAAAGCGCCGGACGGCCGGTTGACCGACAAGGAACTGACCTCGCTCGCGATCGATCCCTCGACCGCACGGCGGCAATTCAAGCGCTACTACGGGATGACCTTCCAGGCCTATCATCGGGCACGCCGGATGGGACTGGCGCTGCGCGAAGTGCGGCGAGGTGACAGTGTGGAGGAGGCGCGAAACGGCAGCGGCTTCGAGTCGGAGAGTGGTTTCCGGGAAGCGTTCACAAAAGTCTTCGGCGATCCGCCGTCGACCGCGAAACGGCGCGATTGTCTTTTTGCGGAGCGCCTGACGACTCCGCTCGGCACGATGCTGGCCGTGGCGGACGACGAGGGGTTGCGCCTGCTCGAGTTTGGCGATCGGCGGGCCCTGGAACGCGAGCTCCCATTGCTCCGAGAACGGCTCGGAAAAAGCGTTGTGCCCGGCGAGCATTCGCATCTCGCCGCCACCCGCGCGCAGTTGGCCGATTATTTTGCGGGCAAAAATCTCGAGTTCGACCTCCCGCTCGCTCCGGTGGGGTCGGAATTTCAGCTCCGCGCCTGGGAAGTCTTACGCTCCATTTCCGTCGGCGAAACTCGTTCCTATTCCTGGATGGCGGAATGCCTCGGCGATCCGGGGGCGCGTCGCGCGGTGGGTCGTGCCAATGGCATGAACATGATGTCGATCATCATCCCCTGTCATCGCGTCATTCGCGCGGACGGCAGCCTTTGTGGTTACGGCGGCGGCCTGTGGCGCAAGAAGTGGCTCCTCGAGCACGAGCGAAAGCACATTGGAAAGAAACGCGCCCAGCAGGACTCGAACCTGCGACCGTCGGATTAGAAATCCGATGCTCTATCCGGCTGAGCTATGGGCGC
>JBKJNW010000112.1:0-7102 GCA_046593335.1 Chthoniobacterales bacterium
GCCCAGAGCGGGAGGAGAAACCAGGGGTGCTCCCAGCCGTAAAAGATATAGCTCGCGATGATGAGCATGAAATTCTGGGGGCGGCGCGGGAGCGACCAGTAGAGCGCGAGGACGAGCACGAGAAAAACGAGGTAAGTGAGGGAATGAAAGATCATGGCTGGCGCAGGAGGGGACGCAGTTTCTCGGCGTAGATTTTCGTGGCCTCGTCTTTCGCGCCTTTGCGGATGTGATCGTCGCCCGGCTTGGTGTACATGGACTGGTCGGGCTTTAGGTTGCTCGTTAGGTCAACGAAGAGATAGCCCTGGCTTTCGACCCACTGGCGCAGGTCGTTCATGTAACGCTGGATGTCTTCCGGCTCCGGGGTGGTGCCGTCGGGCAGCGGGTAGCGTTTCTCGCGCACGAAGCAGAGCCGGAGGCCGGCTTGTTTCGCGGTGTCGACGATGTGGGGGAGGAAGCTGCGCTTGGGGTCGGCGGAAAATTCTTCCGGCTTCTCGCCGGTGATCTCGGCGGATTCGTTCATGATCTCTTCGCGCAATTTCACCGGGTCGAAGATCTCGTTCACCAGCCGCCGCAACGGCCCGATGCTGACCCCGCCGGCCGCGACGCGGAAAGCGAAGCGGCTGATTTTTTCCTGCTGGACGTGGCGCCGGGTGTTCAGCGGGTAGAGCCAGTCGATCGCGCGGCCGAGGGCGCTTTTGTCTTCCTCGTCGCTCTGCAGGACCATGCGGTAAACCGGCTCCTTCGGATGGCGGAGCGATTCAAGGAAACGGCGATAGGTCGGAGTGGTGCGAAAGGTGGCGTCGGTCAGCATGCGCTCGCGGAAAAAGATGCAGACGAGCTGGGGATGGATCTCGGCCGCGACGACGTAATTTTTCAGGAGCAGATACCAGGCGGCGGATGCGGCTCCGCCGTTCCACAGGAGCTCGACGTCGCGCAAGCCAGTCTCCTGCGCGAAGAGCTGCGGATTAATCGAACCGCCGAGGACGGAGTCGCCGATCATGACGACGTCGGGCTGCGTCTTGCGCAGGTGCTTGATCGGTTTCGGATCGAAATCGCGCCGGGCCGGGATGAGATGGGAGACAAGCGCGGGCAGCAGCACGACGGCTGCGAGAAAGATCGTTAGGCGAAGGCGCCCGTTGCTCACGTCCGTGGCCGCACCTGGTGAAACCATTCCACAAAAAGCGGCAGCCCGACCGGGAGCGGCGTCGTCGGCTGATAGCCAAGAAGGCGGCGCGCCTTGGAGATATCGGCGCAGGTGAGCGGGACGTCGCCGGGCTGTTCGGGCAGGCGATTAATCTGTGCCTTTTTGCCCAGGGCCTGCTCGATGCCGGAGATAAGGTTTTGTAACTGGATGGTCTCGCTTTCGCCGAGATTAAAGACATCGAAGAGCGGGCCCTCGTAGCCTAACGAGGCCATCACGCCCTGGATGATGTCGTCGATGTAGGTGTAATCGCGCCGGGTCGTGCCGTCGCCGAATTGATCGATCGGCTGGTCATTCCAGATGCGGCGGGTGAATTGATGAATCGCCAGGTCGGGCCGCTGCCGCGGGCCGTAAACGGTGAAGAAGCGCAGGGCAACGATGCGCATTTTGTAGAGATGCGAATAGGTCGAACAAAGGAACTCGCCCGCAATCTTGGTCGCGGCATAAGGGCTGACCGTCTGGGTGAGATGCAGGTCCTCGGAAAACGGAACTTTTTTCGCCAGCCCGTAAACCGAGGAGCTGGAAGCGAAGATGAAACGCTCGATCCCGACCGCGCGTGCCGCCTCGAGCAGGTGGAGGGTGCCGCTGACGTTGGTGTCGTAATAAAGTTGCGGATGACCGATCGACGGCCGCACCCCGGCGCGGGCGGCGAGATGAATGACGGTCTCGAATTTCCCGTGATGAAAGACGGTATTCACCGCCTGGGCGTCGCGCAGGTCGGCGCGGTGGACGGTAATGCGGTCGGCGACGGCGGCGATGTTGCCGCGTTTGATCTCCGGGTCGTAGAAATCGTTGAAGTCGTCGAGGATCGCGATCTCGTGTCCCTCGCCCAGGAGCCTCTCGACAAGGTGCGAGCCAATGAAGCCGGCGCCGCCTGTGACGAGAATTTTCATTGCGCGAGGGTAAGGAGGAAGCGATGAGCGGGCAAGGGGAGAACCACTTCGCCCCATGAATCAGCGCTCGACGAAATGATCCCGGAAAATTCCAGCCCGCCGCCCCGCCGCCGCAAACGGTGGTGGCTTCTCGCGGTTGCGTGCTTCCTTGGCGCGCTCCTGTTCGACCTCGGGTTTCGGCTCGGCCCGGAGTTGATGGAACGCCGGCGTTTCGATTCGCATTTTGCGCTCTTTTCTCCGATCGAGCTCGCGGCCTTGCCCACGGCGACGCGCTTTGATTTCCCGCTCGGGAGCGAGCACGGCGCGATGGTTTACAACGCCCAGCCCTTCACCGAGAACTTGCACCTGGGCGACGACCTGAACGGAATCGGCGGCGAAAACAGTGACCTCGGCGATCCGGTTTACGCGGTGGCCGACGGCGAGGTCGTGGCCGCGCGCGAGGGCGGGCCCGGCTGGGGGAATGTCGTCATCGTTCTGCACGCCTATCGCGAGAACGGCGCGCGCAAGTATGTGCAATCGTTCTACGGTCACTTGGAGACGATGCTCGTCGCGCCGCGCGAGCGGGTGGAGCGCGGCCAGCAAATCGCGACTGTCGGCACGGGCGGCGGAAAATACTGGGCGCATCTGCATTTCGAGATGCGCGAGTTTCTCACGCCCTATGTCGGCGCCGGCTATCGCAAAGACACGCGCGGGTGGCTCAACCCGAGCGCGTTTCTCGTGGCGCATCGAGGCGCGCCGGATGATGACGTCGGGCGCGCTCGCCGCTAAGTCAGCTATCCGCCTAACGAGAAGTCCGGGTCGCGGCGGAAATCGTGTCTCCGGTTAACACAGAAATGACACAAACAAAGGCTTGACCGTGCGGTCGACGATCGCATAAAAGATCGCATGAAATCTGCTCGATTGGGGTTGTTTTTCGCTCTCACGCTCGTCGCGACTCAGATCCATGCCGGGCAGCTGGCCGGTCCGGTCCAAGTCAGTCGCGGCCCGACACCGTTCATCAGCCTGACACGTGTCTCGGTCACAGATGCGTCCGCAGTGAGCTATGCGGAATTTCAGATCCAGCCGAAAGCTGGCTCAGCCACCCGGCCGATCGATGTGCACTACGCCCGGTCGTGGCTGGAGCAACGTGGCTATATCGGGGGAAGTAACCGCAAGATCACGGTTCCTATCTTTGGCCTCTACGCGGGGCGAACCAACTCGGTGACTCTGACGGTGGGGTTTACCGATGGCACTTCGACGACGAGCACTCTGGGTATCAGAACGCCGACTTATGATGGCGGGACGTATTCCAACCCGACGGTTGTGCAATCTCGTCTGCCGGGCACGACGCTGAGCTATGATTTCATCATGCTCAAGAGCTACTCGGATCCAACCACGCCGATCATCATCGATAGCGATGCCGAGATCCGGTGGATAGGAACCGCGGGCGTTGGCGTGCAACCCAGTATCCTTTTCAATAACGCCTTTTACCTGACCTCCGGCACGTCGCTGCTCCGGACTGACTTTGACGGCACCACCACGACCCTGGCCGATTATAGCAGCCTTGGGGTCACCGGCTTTCATCACAACATCGATCCGGGCCGCGACGGTATGATTCTCGATGCCGATACCGTGAAATGGACCGAGTCGGTCAACTACGAAGTAGATGCGGCCGGCAACGTTCTGCGAAGCTGGAGCTTCGGCGACATCATCAACGCGGCGATGACGGCCGGCGGAGACAATCCCAAGCGTTTTGTGCACCGGGCGCCGATAGACTGGTTCCATAACAACGCCACCGCCTACCGCGCTGCTGATAACTCGCTCATCGTTTCCAGCCGGGAGAATTTCGTCATCGCGGTCGATTACGACACGAGTGCGATCAAGTGGATCCTGGGTGATCCGACGAAGCTTTGGTATTCGTTTCCTTCCCTGCGTCAGTTCGCGTTGACTCTTGGGTTTGATACCCTGCCTCCGATCGGACAACACGCCGTCTCGATGCCGGGCGATCAACTCCTCCTCTTCGACGACGGAGCGGGCAGCAATTACCAGCAACCTCCGGGGGAGACTCGCACCTACAGCGCGCCGCGGAAATACCAGATCGATTTGAATACCTTCCAGGCCACCGAGACCTGGCGTTACCTGGCTAACCCGAGTGTTTACAGTCCGTTTTGCAGCAGCGTCTATGAAGATGCGCCTGATAACTACCTCATCGATTACACCCTCGGCGGACCCTATATCTTTACCGGTATTGTCGGGCTCGATGCGCAAGGCAACGTGGCCTTTAACTATCAGTATTCCGAACTGGATTTCTGCGGCACGGCCTGGAACGCCATTCAAATCCACTGGGAAAACTTGCAGCTAAACTAACGAGCTACCGCATTACCTGACTTTCTCCGGCAGATCGAGCGCGCGCCAGAAATACCAGGCCGCGACCGAGCGATAGGGGCGCCACTTTTCGCCGAGCGCGAGCAGCTCTTTTGGCTTGGGCAGTTTCTTTTTGCCGAAGGTCCTGGCGTAGCCCTTTTGCACCCCGTAGTCGTGGATCGGCCAGACGTCGAGCCGGCCAAGATCGAAAAGGAGGAGCATCTCGACCGTCCAGCGCCCGATCCCGCGTACGGTCGTTAGGCGCGTGATGATCTCTTCGTCGCTCATGCGTTCAAGCGCGGCGCGGGTCGGGACGGTGCCGTCGAGGGTTTTCGCAGCGAGATCCTTGAGCGCGATCGTCTTGCTGCGCGAGAGGCCGGCGGCGCGGAAATTTTCGTCGGGCGTGGCGATGATCTCTGCGGGCGAGAACAATTTCCGTTTCGGGTAAAGCGCCCGCACCCGGCCGAAGATGGTGGCGGCGGCTTTGCCGCTGAGTTGCTGGTAGGCGATCGACTCCGCCAGGGCGTCGAAGGGGCGGAGGTTCGGATTGCGTTCTACTTCGAACGGCCGGGCGCGCGCGATGAGATCGGCAAACCGCGGGTGACTGGCCGCCAGGTGCTGCGCCGGCGTCAGGACCCCGCCGCCGGCAGATATTTCGCAACCAATTTTTCGAGCGTGCTCAGGTTTCGGATCGTCGCTGGCTGCCCGACGATTTTCTCCAGGCGCGCGCCGCTGAACTTTGAGTCGCTCATTCTTGTTCGGCATAACCAATAAACCTCTCGTTGCTGGACATGAAACTCATCTGTATCGCTTCGGCAGGCGATGAGATTTTTCGCCGCCTTGGAATCAGGCGCTGCGGCGAGGAGCGCGACCAGAATGGAGTGACCGGCGGCTTTGTTTGCCTCGCCGAAAGGGCGCTCTTGCGCGACTTGAGCGAGTTCGGCGGATGACCGGAGAAAAGTCGCGACTTCGAAGCCGAGCGTCTTTTTCAATTGGCGCTCGATCTTCTCGCAGAGCAGCCGCTCGTTCATGGCCCGCGTCTCGAAAATGACGTTGCCGCTGGCGATGAATGTTTCGACCGAGCTTAGGCGCATCGCCTCAAACTCCTCCCGCAATCGCGCCATCCGCACGGTGCGACCACCGACATTGATCGCGCGCAGGAAAGCGAAATACCTCGCCAAGTCCGCCCTCCCTAACGACTTCGTCCGCCACCGCCACTGCGGCGTGGTCCACCGGCCCGAAAGCCGTTGCGCCGCGGCGCCGGGCCACGCCTGGAATCGTTAGGCGCAGCTGGTCGGCCCTGGCCGCCGGAATTTCCTCGTGGTTCCCGCCTGCTTCGATCTTCCCGCGGTGGGCCGGCCGCGGCGTAATCAAAGCCCTCGGCGCGTTTCCGGACAATCCCGCGACCGATGAATCGCTCAAGCGAACGCAGAGGCCCGTGATCTTCCGGCGTGATGAAGCTGATCGCGTCGCCAACCGCGTGGGCGCGGCCGGTGCGCCCGATCCGGTGCACGTAATCCTCGGAGTGCATCGGGAAATCGTAATTCACGACATGGGAGATGCCGTCCACATCGATCCCGCGCGCCGCGACATCGGTCGCTACCAGCACCCGCACCGCGCCCGACTTAAAGTCTTTCAGCGCGCGCAGCCGCTGATTTTGTGAGCGGTTGGAATGGATGGTCCCGGCTTTGATTCCACTGCTTTCGAGCCGCCGCGCGACCCGGTCGGCGCCGTGCTTGGTCCGGGTAAAGACGAGGACGGTATCGAAGTTGGAATCGGCCAAAAGATGTTGCAGCAAGGCGGGCTTAAGATGCATCGGCACTTCGTAAACCAGTTGCGTGACGGTCTCAGCCGGATTGGCGCGGCGGCCGATCTCGATCACCTTGGGCGAGTCTTGGAATTCATGTGTCAGCGCCTCGATTTCGCGCGAGAGCGAGGCCGAGAACATGAGTGTCTGCCGCTTTCTGGGCAGTGCCCTAACGATCTGCCTGATCTGCGGCAAAAAGCCCATGTCGAGCATGCGGTCGGCCTCGTCGAGAACGAGAAATTCAACCCCGGAAAAATTGGTGTAACGCTGATCCATCAGGTCAATCAACCGGCCCGGAGTCGCGACGACGAGTTCGACCCCAGAACGGAGGGCCGCGATCTGGGGGCGTTCACTCACGCCGCCAAAGACGGTCGCCATTCGCAGCGGTAAATGTTTCGCGTAAGCCCGGACGTTCTCCTCGATCTGCACCACGAGCTCACGCGTCGGAGCCACGATCAAGGCTTTCATCCCGCCACGCTTTCCATCGCCGGCGGACGAGACTAGTTTCGTCAGGATAGGCAGGACAAAAGCGGCCGTCTTGCCGGTGCCGGTCTGGGCGATGCCGATCACATCGCGGCCGGTCAATACCTCCGGGATAGCAGCCGTCTGGATCGGGGTGGGTTCGGTGTAACCAGCTTCCTGGATGGCTTTAAGAATGCGGTCATCGAGACCGAGCGAACGAAATGGCACAGTCCGCGGACTATCGCCCAGGAATGCGTAATG
This sequence comes from Chthoniobacterales bacterium, assembly GCA_046593335.1. GTDB lineage: Bacteria > Verrucomicrobiota > Verrucomicrobiia > Chthoniobacterales > UBA10450 > Palsa-1392. Next base: position 6,968 of record JBKJNW010000112.1, read on the forward strand.
ACACGCGATGTTTTCCGCCTTAGAGCGTGTCATGCACTTTGATGGAAGATAGAAGTGAGCATCAGGGTAAGAAATGCGAGCCAGTGCAGTCCGGCCAGAGAGGAAGGCAACCTTTCGTAGTCCCGGGCGAGGCGG
>JBKJNW010000126.1:0-36879 GCA_046593335.1 Chthoniobacterales bacterium
GGTGTAACCGGCCGACAAGGACTTTATCTCCTGGGGCATCCAGAAGTTCAGGGTGTAAATTCCAATCGCGTGTGCGAAACCGATCGCGGCCAGCATTAAGACTCGCTTGTTGCCAAAGGTACGACCGAGCGAGATCGGCTGATGCGTTTCACGCTCGGCTCTCTCGCTCTCGAGCGTGGCGGCGAGCTGTTCCTTCTCGGCTGAAGTGAGGAAGCTCGCTTCCGCTGGGCGCGAGGGGAGATAGCGATAAGTGAGGAGACCGAGGAGAAACGCGGGCGCCGCCTCCAGGATGAGGAGCCAGCGCCAACTGGCCAGTCCGAGCCAGTGCACATGATCAAGGTTGAAGCCTGAGACCGGCGCGCCGAGAATGCTGGTGATCGGTTGGGCGGCCATAAAGAGAGCGATCGCTCTCGCCTGCTCGCGCCGGGGAAACCAGTAAGTGAAATAAAGGACGATCCCAGGGAAGAAGCCCGCCTCGGCGAGTCCGAGAAGAAAGCGGGCAGCGTAGAGTTGCGGTACGTTTTGCACAAACCCGGTCGCCATTGCCACTGCACCCCAACTAAGGAGGATGCGCGCAATCCAAACCCGTGCGCCGACTCGGTGCAGGATGAGGTTACTCGGGACCTCGAAGAGGAAGTAGCCAAGGAAGAAGATCCCGACGAGCAAGCCAAACTGCTGGCTCGAGATGGCCAGTTCCTTGTTCATGGTGAGAGCGGCGAAGCCGATATTGATCCGGTCGAGAAAGGCGACCACGTAGAGGACGAAAAGGAACGGCAGAAGCCGGATGCGAATCTTCGCGGTCGTTCGTGGGTCGAGCGAGGCCATGGAGGAAGAGAATGCTGCCGTAACGGACGCGAAGCAACGGCCGGGCTTTCAAAGCTGAAATGGGATTAGCTTTGGGAGAAGCCAAACCAAACGACCAATGACCGACGCGAGCTAGGGGATGCGGAACTCGGCGAAATGTTCGGCGTTATCGTTCGTTAGGGGAATCGCACTGCCTTCGAGAGATTGACCGTCAAGGACGAGGCCGGGTTGGGCGTCGGGCTCGTGGCCGACCCGCATGATGGTGATGTGATAGACGGTTTGCTGGTAGCGGTAGTGCACCTTGTAACTGTTCCAGCCCGGGGCGAAACGCGGTTCAAGGCGGATATGATTATTCTCGAGGTGCACGCCGAGCAAGGTCTCGACGAGGAGGCGATACATCCAACCGGCGGACCCGGTATACCAGGTCCAGCCGCCGCGGCCGATGTGCGGCTCGACGGCGTAGACATCGGCGGCGGCGACGTAGGGCTCGACTTTGTAGGTTGCGATTTGTTCCGGCGTGCCGCCGTGGTGCACCGGGTTGAGGAGGGTGAAAAGTTCCCAGGCCTTGTCGCTTTTGCCTAACAAGGCAAAGGCCATCGCCGTCCAGATGGCGCCGTGGGTGTACTGTCCGCCGTTTTCGCGCACGCCGGGGATGTAGCCTTTGATGTAACCGGGATTGAGCGCGGAGTGATCGAAGGGCGGGTCGAAGAGCTGAATCAAGCGGGCTTCGCGCCTAACGAGCCGCTGATCGACCGCCTGCATTGCTTCCCTGGAGCGGACCGGGTCGCCCGCGCCGCTAATGATCGACCAGCTCTGCGGCAGCGAATCGATCTGGCATTCCGGGTTGGTCTGGGATCCGAGCGGTTCGCCGTCGTCGAAGTAAGCCCGTCGATACCAGGCGCCGTCCCAGGCGTTCTTCTCGATGTTGCGTTGCAGCTGCTGGGCTTGGGCGATGCATTTGTCGGCAAAGGCAGTGTCGTCGCGCGCTCGCGCGAGGGCGGCGAATTGCGTGAGCACGTCGTAGAGGAAAAAGGCGAGCCAGACGCTTTCGCCGCGGCCATCTTTTCCGACCAGGTTCATGCCATCGTTCCAATCGCCCGAGCCCATCAGCGGCAGGCCGTGCACGCCGAAGCGGAAGCCGTGTTCGATCGCGCGCACGCAATGCTCGTAGAGGGTGCCCGACTCGGCCGAAATGGCGGGCAGATCGTAGTAGGATTCCTCCTCGGGCATGACTGGACGGGCGTCGAGAAATGGAATGGGCTCATCGAGCACGCCCGTATCTGCGACACTCGCGACGTAGCGACAAGTGGCATAAGGCAGCCAGAGGTAATCGTCGGAGAAATGAGTCCGCACCCCGCGATCGGCGGGTGGATGCCACCAATGCTGGACGTCGCCTTCCCGAAATTGATGAGCCGCGGCCCGCAACAAATGTTCGCGGGTCAGCGCCGGTTCGGCGTGAACGAGCGCCATCACATCCTGCAATTGATCGCGGAAGCCGAAGGCGCCGCCCGATTGATAGAAGCCGGTGCGTCCCCAGAGACGGCAGGCGAGCGTTTGGTAAAGCAGCCAGCCGTTCGCCATCACGTTGACCGCTGGGTCGGGCGTGTCGACGTTGACTGCGCCGAGGGTGCGATTCCAGAATTCGTGCACGGCGCTGAGCGTTTCCTGGTCAGTACCGGCGCGCCGGAAACGGCCAACGAGGTCATGGACTTCACCGAGGCTTTGTCCGACACCGAGACGAAAACGGGTCTCGATTTCCTGGCCTGCCGCTAGATCGAAGGTGACCTGGAGGGCGCCGCAGGGATCGAGACCGGCGCCGGTTTTTCCGGAGAGTCGAGAACGCCTCATTGCTAGCGGTTGCGCGAGCGTACCGTTGCGGCCGAGGAATTCCCTGCGATCACCGGTCAGCGAGCGCTGCGACTCGTTCACGTCGATAAAGGCGATGCGGCCGGGAAACTCAGTGTTATAAAAATTTCGCGCGAGGAGCGCGCCGGTCTTCAAGTCGACTTCGGTGCGGACGTTGAGGAGGCTTTTCCGCCGCAGATCGCCCAAGACCCATTCCCAGTAGCCGGTGAGTGAAATTCGCCGCGGGACGCCGGAATTATTGCGCAGGCGGAAGACGGTCAGCTTCACCGGCGCGTCGATCGCGACATAGACCCAAACCTCGGAGGAGATGCCAAACTCGAGGTGCTCGAAAACAGTGTAACCGAAACCGTGCCTAACGACATAAGGTGTCTGCCCGCGGGCGGGTCCCGGCATGGGCGACCAGAATTGGCCAGTCTCTTCGTCGCGCAGGTAGAATGCCTCGCCAAAGGTATCCTGGACCGGATCGTTATGCCAAGGCGTGAGGCGAAGCTCGTGCGCATTTTCCGACCAGGTATAAGCGCTGCCGCTCTCCGATACGACCGTGCCAAAGGTGGGATTCGCGAGCACGTTGACCCAGGGCGCAGGCGTGACTTTGTCCCTGGGAAGGGTGATGACGTATTCATGGCCGTCGCGGGTGAAGCCGCCGAGGCCGTTGGTAAAGATGAGTTCGCGCTCCGGCAGTGGCGCGGAGGAATCGATCCAGGCAGGCCGGGTGGGGACGAGCGCGGGGATGAGCGGATCGAAGACCCGGCGTTGCTCGAGCTGCTCGCCTAACGAACCGCCTTCGTCGTTGAGGACGATGCGCGCGGTCGCCTGCAAGAGAATGCGATCTTCGTTGGGAATCTGCTCGATCCGCCGGATGAAGATGCCGCCCGGCTTGTCGAGCATTTGCGCTTCGCTCCCGGAGGAAACCAGATCGGTAACGTGGTCGTGCAGTAGCTGCCGATAGACCGAAACATCCTCGTTTAGCAGAACGAGGTCGACCGCCAGTCCCTTCGCCCGCCAGTAGGCATGCGCCTGGAGCATTTGCCTGACGATCTCGATGCGCTCGGCGCTGGTGACGCGCAAAAGCACCAGCGGCTTGTCGCCCGAGATGCCGTAAGCCCAGAGATTGTTTTGGCCGCGCAAGTTGCCCAACAGGACATCCGCCGCCGCCCGCCGGGCCGGGTCGGCATAAATGATGGCGCCCGCCAGCCGCGCATAAAGCTGGGCCTCGCCCTCGGTGGCGTTGAGCTGGCGCAACACGATCTGGCTATGGGTCCAGGCCAGGTCGAAGGCCCGATCGGTCATGCGGGGGTGGCGGTATTTTTCGACCAGCGCCTCGGTCGCGGCCCGGCTCTCCGTTACGCCGATCACAAAGTCGACCACGGCTTTTTCCCCCGGCTCCAGCCTAACGAGTCGGCGAAGCGAGATGATGGGATCAAGGACCGACCCGGAGGAGTTGGCGAGGGCGCCTTTCCTTTGCAAAGCGGCTGGCCGTGCCGGCGTGCCGGCGCGTCCGATGAATTTGAAGCGATCGGTCTCGCAGGAGACATCGCCTTGTTTCCCTCCCTGGCCGGCCATGAGATGAAAGAGCCAGGGTGGCTTCTCCTCCTCCGAGCGCGCCCGCCGCGTGCAAAGAATCGCGGCCGTCTCCGGCAGGAACTCGGTTTGCACGAAAAGATTACTAAAGGCTGGATGCGCCTCGTCCGCCGTCTGGGGTGCGAGCACGACCTCGGCGTAGCTGGTCAGCTCGATCTCGCGCACCCTGGCGGAATGATTCGTTAGGGTAACGCGGCGCAGTTCAACGTCGTCCTCCGGTGAAACGCTCAGCTGCGTGTAGACCTCGATTTCGCCCTCGCGATGGCGAAATTCAGCCTGGGCCTGGGCGAAAATCGCTTCGTAACTCTTGGTCGAGTGCAACGTCGGCTGATAAGCGACCGACCAAGTCTTGCCATCGGCGACGTCCCGCAGATAAATAAACGTGCCCCAGCAATCACGGGTCGCGTCTTCCCGCCAGCGCGTCACGGCCAGCCCTCCCCAGGAACTGTAGCCGCCTCCGGCGTTGGTAATGACGACGTGATAATTTCCGTTCGACAAGAGATGCACTTCGGGCGCGCGGGAACTTGGGTTGGCCGAGACCCGCATGGTCGACTCGCTCTCGCCGAGACGCGCCCGCACTTCTTCCAGGTCGAGGTCTTGCGGCAGGACATTGGCCTCCGTTTGCGGCACCCGTTCCTGCAAGAGGAGATCGGCGGCTTTGAGCAAGGGCCGGGCAAGGAAGCGGCGTTGCATGGGGCACCGGCCTAACAAGTAGTCGAGCGAGAGAAAACTCATCCCCTGGTGATGGGCCATGTAGGAACGCACCACTGCCTTCTTCGCCTCTGGCGGCAGGCGGGACGGAGTGTAATCGACCGCTTCGTAAAAGCCGTAGGGCCCTTCGATCTCATCCGCCGCCAGGCGCTGGAGATTTTCGCACGCTTCGCGCGGGGCGATCATCAGCGCCATGGCAGTTGCATACGGGGCGATGACCAGGTCCTCGGAAAGTCCGCGTTTCAAACCGAGGCCCGGGACACCGAAGGCGCGATATTGGTAGAAGTGATGGAGGTCGGTCTGGTTGTAGCCCGATTCCGAGATGCCCCATGGCACCTCGCGCAACCGGCCGTAGCCGATCTGCTCGCGCACCGCGGCATGGCAGGCGTGATCGAGCAGAGTGCCTTCATAGTTAGGCATAACCAGCAGCGGCATGAGATACTCAAACATCGAGCCGCTCCAGGAGACGAGGATGGGCTCGCCGCGCGGGGCGACGAGTAATCTGCCTAACGAAAACCAATGGTCCTGCGGCACCTGCCCCTGTGCCACCGCGACATAGCTGCAAAGGCGTGCTTCCGAGGCAAGTAGATCGTAGTAGCTCTGGTCCAGTCGCCCTTCGCTGACGTTGAAGCCGATCGAGAACAGGTCGCGGGAGGCGTCGTAGAGAAAAGTGAAGTCCATCACCGCGAACTCGTCGCATTGGCGGGCGAGAGACTCCAAGCGCTCGAGCCGCTCGCGTGCGAGGCCAGTGTGAAGCTCGGCCACTTCTCGCAACGAAGGATTGCCGTCGCTCTTTTCGCCGAGCAAAGCAGCCATCTGCTCCAGGTCTTGCAGATGTTCTGCACAACTACTCTGGAGGATCTGCGACCATGTCCGCGCCTCAGCATCCTGATGCGCGAGCGCGGCCGCAACTTCGGCGGCGGTGCGAGCCGCGGGTTCGAGCAAAGCGAGCGCCGCAGAGAGGCTGGCCGGCGTTTCACCTAGCATTGTCTCGAGCTGAGCCAGCGCGGAGTTCTTCGGCTCGAGTTGTTGCAGGATGGCGAGCGTGTCGCGCAAGCCCGCAAAAATCTGCGGCCCCAAAATCTTCGCATCGGTCAGCTCACGCAGGCCGGCCGCGAGGGTGAGGAGGTGACCGGCCAGGTTACCGCTGTCGACGCTCGAGATGTAGCGCGGATGCAGGGGAAGGAGGGTGCGAGTGTCGTACCAGTTATAAAAGTGACCGCGATGACGCTCGAGCTTGAGCATGGTCGCGAGGACCGCTTCGGTGCGCTGGAGCATGCGTCCCAGCGACAGGTAGCCGAAATCGTAGGCGGAAAGACTGGCCAGGAGCGACAAGCCGATATTGGTCGGCGAGGTGCGGGAAGCGACGGTCGGATTTGGCTGTTCCTGGAAATTATCGGGCGGCAGCCAATTCTCTTCCGCGGTCACGAAGGTCTCAAAGAAATGCCAGGTCTTGCGTGCGATGCGATGAAGGAAGATTTCCTGCTCTTTCGTTAGGTCGGGGACGGCTGCGATTCTCTTTTCGCTGATCCGCCAGACGATCCAAGGGGCGGCGAACCAAAGCGCGAAGAGGGGGTAGGCGAAGACGAGCTGCGACGGCGCCTTCACCAAGACAAAGAAAGCGCCCGCGAGCGCGATCGCTGGCGCGATCCACATATCACGATACGAGCCGGCCAGATCCTTCCGCACCGCCCGTGCCGCTTCACTCGAGGTGCGCCATTCCAGGAGCCGCTTCCGCGTGAGCAAGGTGCGCACGAGAGTACGCGCGATCGCATCCAGGCTGACGAGTGCTTCGTAGGGCAGCGTCGCGATTGTTAGGCCAATTTGTCCAAAGGTGCGCGCGGCGCCGGCGGCCACCGTGCGCAGATGCATCAGCCAAGGCAATTGCGGCGGTTTGCGGAGGCAGCCGACGATGGTTTGCAGGATGCCCGGGAGGGCGATAATTCCGAGCACCAGCCAGGTGCCGAGCCCGTCGAGTCGCGGAATGAGGAGCCAGCAACCGAAAAGGAAGAGAACGAGCGCGATCGGCACGGAGCTACGCCGGAGGTTGTCGAAGATCTTCCAGCGCGAGAGGGCCGAGATGGGATTGCGCCGCCAGCGCCCCTCGGTCCCGCGCGCCCAGGGCAGCAGCCAGCCCAGGATTTGCCAGTCGCCGCGGATCCAGCGATGCCGCCTAACGACGTCGACTTCGTAGCGGGCGGGATATTCCTCGTAGAATTTGACGTCGGTCACGAGCGCACAACGCGCGTAAACGGATTCGAGCAGGTCATGGCTGAGGATGGAATTCTCCGGGAAACGCCCCGCCAGCGCGCGCTCGAACGCGTCCACGTCGTAGACGCCTTTGCCGATGAAGGAGCCTTCGTCGAAGAGATCCTGGTAAACGTCCGAGACCGCGCGGGTGTAGGGATCGATCCCGGCCTCGCCCGCCTGCATTTGCACAAACCAGGTCCGCCCCGCGCTGGCCAGGTTCATGTCCACGCGCGGCTGCATCAAGCCGAAGCCTTCGGTCACGATCTCGCGCCTGGGATCGAATTGCGGGCGATTCAGCGGATGCGCCATCGTGCCGACGAGCTGGCGGGCCGATTCGCGCGGCAATTGCGTGTCGGTATCCAGGGTGATGACGTAGCGGACGGCCGGGAAGATCGCCGGATCGCCCACGATTTCGGAGAAACAGTCGAGGCAACTCCCGCGCAGGCGTCCGTTGAATTGCGCGAGCTTCCCGCGCTTGCGTTCGTAGCCCATCCAGACATTTTCGCTCGCGTTCCAGCGGCGCGGGCGATGGAAGAGATAGAAAAGATCGCCGCGCTCGGGGGCGTAGCGCCGGTTCAATTCTTCGATGCCCTTGCGCGCGCACTGCAGGAGCTCGTCGTCGTTAGGCTGATGCTCCGCCGGCGCGTCGTTCCAATCGGTCAGGAGGGCGAAATGCAGATGCGGATCGCGATTCGCGAGATGATGAATTTCGATCGCCTCGATCAGCCCGTCGACCGCGGCCGGATCGGAAAGAATGGTGGGCACCACCACCATCGTCCTGCTTTGCGGGCTGATCCCGGCCGAGTAATCGAGCCGCGGCAGGGCGCGGGGCGAGATGAGCAGGGTGACGAACCAGTTCAGAAGCGAAACTGCGAACTGGCTGGCCCCGAGCAAAAAAGTGATGGTGCAAAAGATCAGGGCGCCTTGTGTGATCGGCAACACCTCGGCGATGCCGAAAAAGGCGAGCGTGGCGAGGGCGGTGAAGGCGGCGATGCCGCCGGCGTAAAACAAAAACGGGAAGCGCTGAATGAAGCGCTCGGCGCGTTTCATCCAGGGCACGCGCGTGCGGCAGGCCCGCTCCAGCACGCGCTGCCCCTTGTCGACGAGGAAATAACCGACGTGCGCCTGACGGTCGCCGGGACCGACCCGCGGCAGACTTTCTTCGGCGAACTCGATCGCCTTTTGCGCCACCTCCATCTCGGAAACCGGGCTGTGGCGCGCGATCGCTTCCACCATGTGCCGATAGCAATCGCGGGTCGCGAAATCCATCTGCCGATAAGTGCCGGCCGGGTCTTCACCGAGCGTCCGCTCGACCACGCTGAGGATCTCGACAAACGCCTTCCAGTCGATCGCGCTGAGCGCGCGCAGGCTGGCGATGCTGTGGCTGACGGAGATCTGATCCGAAGCCTGGAGCTGACTTTCCTGATGCACGAGATGCTCGATTGATTCGCCCTGCTCGGCCAGGCGTTGCTCGAGCCAGCCGCGGGCGATGTGAAGCACGGGATTCGAGCCCGCTAGGCGCCGGGAAAATTCGGCCACGAATGAACTCGCTAGGGGAAGTTTCGTCCGCGCCATGTCGGCCACGACAATGACGAGCTGCGACGGGCTGGTCTCCGCCGTGTCCTGCAGGCGATCGACCCATTCACTGGCGAGGTTGCGATCCGTGCGCGCCGCACCGAGCGCGCTCGCGATGCGCTGCAAATTTTCGATCAAGGCGAGACGGAGCATGATCGGCACCGCCCAGAGCTCGCCCAGCTTCAAGGGCGAAGATCGCTGGTAGGCCGCGACGAAGGTGGTGAGCGACTCGACATCGATCTGCGCGTCGACATGCGAGACCAGCTCGAGGACCAGGTCGTAGACGCGCAAACGGTTCGTGACCGATCCGTTGGCGAGCCGCGGCAATTCCTTGCTATAGCCATGCGGCAGATGCCGCCGGGCGAGCTGGATCTGCTCCTCGATCAGGTAGAAATTGTCGACCAGCCACTCGGAGGCGGGCGTTATTCGTCGCGTCTTGTCGACCGCCAGCGTCGCGCGGTTGAAGGCGCGGATGATTTCCTCGTTGTGTTCGAGACGCGAGAGCAAGAGCGGGGGCTTCCCTTTGGCCACGACCTGGTGCCGGCGTCCCAGCGCCTCGGCGTGACGAGCGAGCTGCTCGAGGCTGAAAAGCTCCGCGCGCAAGGGCGGCTGATTCGCGCCCGCGCGACGAGCTTTAAGCCTGGCCGACCAATCTCGGATTAGCGGTGGCTTGCTCGGCATCCGAGATATTTGTCCATTTCACGGCAAGCAACGCAACTATCGCGTGGCCATCTTCCGACAGTAAACATTAGTTCGGATGGCCGTTTTGAGTCGTGCCGTCAACCTCGATCGCCCTTCCTAGCGCCGATCGTTCCGGCAAAAGCGTTTCTTTTATATGAGATCGACTACAGAAATGCCCTATCGCGATCTTGGCCGCACCGGCGAGCGGGTCTCGTGCATCGGGCTGGGCGGCTGGCATCTGTCGCTCCCGGACGTGGAGGAAAAAATGGCCACGCGCATCGTCCGCACCGCGATCGATCGCGGGATTAATTTCATGGATAACTCCTGGGATTATAACGAAGGCGAAAGCGAGAAGCGCATGGGCAACGCGCTCCGGGACGGTTATCGAGAAAAAGTTTTCCTGATGACGAAGATCGACGGGCGCACAAAAAAAGAAGCGAACCGGCAGATCGAAGAATCACTCAAGCGGCTGCAGGTCGATTGCCTCGATCTGGTGCAGCATCACGAGGTGATCCGCTTCGACGATGCGCATCGGGTGTTCGATCCCGAGGGCGCGAACGCCGCTCTGCTCGAAGCGCGCGAGGCGGGGAAGCTGCGTTTCATCGGATTCACCGGGCACAAGGACCCCCAAGTGCATCTGCACATGCTCTCGGTGGCGCGGGAGCACGGTTTTCGTTTCGACACCGTGCAGATGCCGATCAACGTGATGGACGCGCATTATCGCAGCTTCGCGCAGCTGGTTGTGCCCGAGCTGGTGCGCGACGGCATCGGTGTCCTCGGGATGAAGTCGATGGGGAACGGGATCATCCTAAAATCGAAGAGAGAACCGGACCGTATCGCCGATCTCATGCCGGCGTAAGCTGAGGTGACTAGAGACAGGCACGAGAGCGAAACCCGAACTTTTTTTTTCAGGAACGGAGCCGCTTTTGCAACCTGTGCCGCTCTCCGGGCGTAGATTATCGATATGAAAATTAAATTTCTGAGCGTTATCAGCCTCCTGGCGATGGCCGCGTTTCTGCCTCTCGCTGCCTGCGCGCAGGGCGGCGCTAAGAAATCGAAGGACGCGGAAGTGAACTGCCCGGCCGGGATCGATCACGGCGCCTGGGATCGGTTGCTAAAGAAATACGTCGATGCCCGCGGCCTGGTGAACTACGCCGGCTGGAAAAACAATGCGCAGGATCGGCAGGCGCTCGACGAATATCTGAAACAGTTTGCCGCAAAAGCGGACAAGCCCGCGGCCGGAAACGAGAAAGCGGCGTCTCTCGTCAATGCTTACAACGCGATCACCATCACGACGATCCTGAACGCTTATCCGGTCGAAAGCGTTCACGAGACGGAGAAGCCATTCGAGACCCAGGCGTGGCGCATCGGCGGCGCGAATATTTCCCTGAACGATATCGAGCACGGCACGCTCCGGCCGATGTTGAAGTATCGCGCGCACAGCGTGCTGGTTTGCGCGGCGCGGAGTTGCCCGCCGCTGCAGCGCTTTGCCTATAGTGCGGGCGCGTTCGACGAGCAGAACGCGAAAGCGTATCGAGCGTGGCTCGGGCGCGAGGATCTGAACAAGTTCATCCCCGGGAAAAACAAAGCGGAAGTCTCGGAGATCTTTAAGTGGTTCAAAGGCGACTTTGAGAATTCGCTCAGCGTTCCGAAAGTTCTCGGGAAGTACGGGCCGCCGGCGGCGCAAAAGCTCACGACGGGCGGGGACAAGTTTGAGATTTCCTACCTGTCCTACAACTGGGGCCTGAACGACCAGGGCGAACACGGCCGTCACTACAGCAAGATCAATCTGCTCTTCGACAATATTTTTTAGAGTTGTAGTCGCTTCGCTGGGAAGCGCGGATCGATCCGGCAGCCGAACCAACGCCGCGCCTCCCAGAGGGAGGCGTCTACAGCTTTGAGCTGTTCCTCCGCCGCTCGCCGGATACGCTCGGCCTCCCGATGCGCATCCGTTCTCTCCTCACTGCGCTCGGACTCAACGCCATCCCGGCGGCGGGCTGGTTTCTCGGTGAATGGTCCGCCGGCACGACTCTCGTCCTCTATTGGTTTGAAACGCTCCTCGGCACATTGATTGTCGCCGCGCGCATAGTGGTCCATAGGCGGGTTCATCCCTGCCAGGGACATCAGGATTACCAGGCGCCGAATACTGAGGTCACCCCGGGGCGGAGCAGTTATCTCACGGCCTTCCTCGTGCCGGCGCTCGTCTTCACCCTCGCGCACGGACTCTTCCTCGCCGTCCTCGGTTTCATGGCAGTCGTTAACCACCTCACCGCCGAGGCCACGATTCAGCGCGGACCTTTACTCGTTGGGCTGGCCGGTCTGGCGTTCCTGCAAGGCGCCGATTTTTGCTTCGACTTCATCTGGTTAAGAGATCGGCCCTTTGCCTGGCTGGAACAGCTCGGACAACAAACCCTCGCCCGCGTCTTCGTCATTCATCTCACCATCATCGGCGGAATGATCGCGGTCATGTTCACCGGCGCGGGCCGGCAATTCTTTGCCGTCTTCATCTTCCTGAAGACGCTTCTCAACTGCAGCGCTTTTCTGCCGCAATGGCAACCCAAAGCGCCGCCCGCCTGGCTCTCGAGCGCGCTGGACCACGTCAAGGCACCGAAAAACAAAGACACCACCTTCGCGGAGTTCTGGAAAAAAACCGACGACCAGGAAGTCGTGCGCCTGGCTCGCAACGAAAAGCCGCCCGGGTCTTCGCGAAGGAAATAAATCCGGGAAGGGAAGCCCCGCCGGCATGGCGGATTCGTTGAATGGAGGTCCGCTTGCAAGCCACGGTCATTCTCCGTAGCTTCTGAGCCGCTCGAAAAGCCGGCGTGGCGGAATTGGCAGACGCGCTAGACTCAAAATCTAGTACTCGTAAGAGTGTGTGGGTTCGAGCCCCTCCGCCGGTAATCTCTCCTTCGTGCTCCTCCTCGTTCTCGTCCTTCGTCCTCGAAATTCCATATCTTCGAGGACGAGGACGAAGGACGAGGACGAGCAGGATAAAGACACCGAACAATGCTGACCGTTTCACAAGTTTCCAAATCATTCGCTGGGCGCGTCCTCTTCGAGGATGTCTCGCTCCAGGTGAACCGTGGCGATCGAATCGGGCTGGTCGGTCCGAACGGCGCCGGCAAGTCGACCCTCTTTTCCCTTATCCTCGACGAAGCGTCGCCCGACGCGGGCAAAGTCTCGCTCGAGAAAAGCGCGACGATGGGCTACCTCCCGCAGGAGACGGCGGCGGCCGGAGACGAATCGGTGCTCGAATTGGCCTGCGGCAAATCGCATCAACAGCTCGAAGACGAGCACGACTGGGAGATCGAACCAAAAGCGAAACGCATCCTCGCCGGGCTGGCCTTTCGCGAGAGCGATTTCGCGCGGCCGGCAAAGGCGTTGAGCGGCGGCTGGATCATGCGCGCGCATCTGGCGCGGCTTCTGGTGATGGAGCCGGACCTGCTCCTGCTCGACGAACCGACCAACCACCTCGATCTCGAGTCGTTAGTCTGGTTCCAGGAATATTTGAAAAACTATCCGGGCGCGATCCTGATGATTTCGCACGATCGCGAATTCCTGAACGCGCTCGTCGGCAGCATCGTCGAGATCGCGCAGGCAAAATTGCTTCGTTATCGCGGCAACTGGGACAGCTACGTCGAACAGAAGGCGGCGCGCGAAGAACAGCAGCTCTCGGCTTACAAGAATCAGCAGAAGGAGATCGCGTCGTTGCAGCAGTTTGCCGATCGCTTCCGGGCCAAGGCGAGCAAAGCGTCGCAGGCGCAGAGCAAGTTGAAGCAGATCGACCGGATGGAGAAGATCGCCGCGCCGACCGCGCAGGCAAAGACGATCAAATTTCGTTTTCCGCAGCCGCCGCGAAGCGGATTGCGCGCGATCACGCTCGAGAACGTGCAGCACGCCTATGACGATCTTGAGGTTTATCGCGATTTGAATTTCGAGGCGGAACGCGGGCAGCGCACCGTGCTCGTCGGGCCGAACGGCGCTGGTAAATCGACCCTGCTCAAGTTACTCGCCGCTGTTCTCCCAGTGCAAGCGGGCGAGCGCGAGCCCGGGCACAATGTGCGGGTCGGTTATTTTTCGCAGCATCGGGTCGAGATGCTCAATGTCAGTCAAACCGTTCTCGAGACTGTTCTCGACACGCCGGAGCCGGTCTCGGAGCAAACTGCGCGGACGGTGCTCGGCTCATTTCTTTTTCGCGGCGACGACGTTTTTAAGACGGTTGGCGTGCTCAGCGGCGGTGAGAAGTCGCGGCTCGCGCTGGTGAAGCTCCTTCTCCATCCGCCCAACCTGCTTCTGATGGATGAGCCGACGACTCACCTCGATGTCGGCTCGATCGACGCCTTGATCGGCGCCCTTTCGCAGTACGAAGGGACGCTAATTTTCATCAGCCACGATGTGCATTTCATCCGCGCGATCGCGAGCAGCGTCCTCCACATCCACGCCGGGCATCTCACGCCCTACGCGGGCGATTATCAATATTATCTCGATAAATCGAAGGCGACCTCGGAGCGCGCCGCGCTCACGGCGGGAGATAATGGCCTAACGAATCGGCAGCCTGTAGCCGGCCGCGTTGAGGCCGGGATTACCGCCCCCGGCGACAGCAACAAGCCCGGGATGCGCGAACAAAAAGCGCAGCGGCGAGCGGAAGCCGAAGCACGCAAGGAGTTGGCGAAGATTCAGCGCGAGCGCGACCAGCGGGTGCGGGAATTGGAGATGCACATCGCCACTCTGGAAGGGCAGCAGAAGGAGCTGGCGATCGAGCTGGAGGACCCGGCCGTTTACGAAACGGGCGGACGCGCGGTCGCGATCAATCGCGAGCTCTCGGCCGTCTCGAATGAATTGGAACGCCTGAACGCGGAGTGGGAAAAGGCGACCGCCGAGGTCGCGGCCTTGTAGACGCCTCCCTCCGGGAGGCGCGAGCCTGCGTCTGGCGGGTCAAGAGCGGAAAGAGCTTTCTCCCGCGCTTCGCAGAGCGAAGCGTCTACAAATCGGTCGCTTGCTCAGCCCCGAGGCCGGTGTTGGCGCGCACGACTAGTTCGTCAAAACGTGCCTCGGCCGACGGCTCACGCCGGAGCAGCGTGCCCAGAACGGCACAGAGGAATCCGAGCGGAATGCTGAGAATGCCAGGATTCTCGAGCGGAAATATCGGCGGGCGTTGGATAAGATGGCGCGCCGCACCGACCACAGTTGGCGGATCGACTTTCATGACGCTCGGACTGAGCGCGATCAGGACTAACGACGCCAGCAATCCGCCGGCCAGACCGGCGACGGCACCGGCGGTGTTGAAGCGCTTCCAGTAAAGCGAGAGCACGATCACCGGGAGATTGGCCGAGGCGGCGACGGCGAAAGCGAGGGCGACGAGGAAGGCGACATTCGCATCTTTGCCCAGCCCAATCGCGATCGTGATCGCGATCGCGCCGACGACAAAGGCCGTGATCCGCGCCACCCGCACCTCTTCGCCCGGGCGCCGCTCCGTTCCCTTGTGGATGACCGCGGTGTAAAAATCATGCGCGAACGAGGTCGAGGCGCTGATCGTTAGGCCAGCGACGACCGCGAGGATGGTGGCAAAGGCGATGGCGGCGATGGAGGCGAAAAAGATGTCGCCCGCCAGGGCCTGGGCGAGGAGCGGCGCGCTCATGTTATTCCCGCCGTGCCCGGTGATAAAATCGCGCCCGACAATGGTGGCGGCGCCGAAGCCGAGAAAGGTGGTCATGATGTAAAAGGCGCCGATTAAAACCATCGCCCAGACGACGCTGACCCGGGCCGTCTTTGCATCCGGCACGGTATAGAAGCGGACGAGAATGTGGGGCAGGCCGGCGGTGCCGAAGACGAGCGCCATGCCTAACGAAATCAGGTCGAGCGCGCCGTGATTGCTGACGTTATAGCGCAGGCCCGGATCGAGAAAATTCTTTGTCACCAGCTCGCCCTTTTCGTGGTAGCTGACGTGAGTGACGGCGTCGAAGAAGTTGGCGAAGCTCCAGCCGAAATGGGCCATGACGAGGAAGCTGAGCAGGATGGTGCCGGCCATGAGGAGAATGGCCTTGATGATCTGGACCCAGGTCGTGGCGAGCATGCCGCCGAAGACGACGTAGATGATCATGAGCACGCCGACGCTGATGACGGCACTCTGATAACTGACATGGGAGCTGCCTAACAAGAGAGTGACGAGCGCGCCGGCGCCGACCATCTGCGCGATCATGTAAAAGGTGCTGACCGTGATTGTGCTTAAAGCGGCCGTGGCGCGAACGGGGCGCGGATTCAAGCGGTAGGCGAGCACGTCCGCCATGGTGTATTTGCCGGAATTGCGCAGCGGCTCGGCCACGACAAGCAGGACGGTGAGGTAAGCCACGAGCCAGCCGACGGAAAACATGAAGCCGTCATAGCCATAGAAAGCGATGAGACCGGCGATGCCGAGGAAGGAGGCGGCGCTCATGTAATCGCCCGCGACCGCGACGCCGTTTTGCCAGCCGGTGATGCGGCGGCCGGCGGTGAAAAACGCCGCCGCGCTTTGCGAACGTCGCGCCGCCCACCAGGTGATCCCGAGCGTAATCAGGACGAAGAAGAGAAACATCCCGAGCGCCGGCGTCATGATTTCATCTCCTGAGTTCTCGCGTTAGCGGATGTCATTTCGCCGCGTCCTCGGCGATGATTTCGCGCGCCTGGCGATCGAAGCGATTGGCCGCGCGGACGTAGAGCGCAGCGATGATCCAGGCCATGAAGAACTGCGAGAGCGCGAAAAGATAGGCGAGATTGACCGGCCCGAGGACGCGCGTTTTCATCAGCGGCTGGGCGTAGCCGACCAGGACCGGAAGGGCGAAATAATAGACGATGAAGAAAATCATGGCCGGCACAATGAAGCGGCGTTTGGCGCGCAAGAGTTCCTTGAATCGGCTGCTCGCCGCGATTGCTTCCCAGTTCGTCGCGCCCGCTTCTTCATCCGCCGTCCGTTCATGGGAAGCTTTTGGGCTGGCGTGGGTCAGGGGCGAGATGTCGGTTGGGGCGCCCACCATCGGTGTCGGGTCCAATGGGCGTTTTGAATCATCCGGCATCGCTGCGATTAAGAGCGAAGAACCTGGCGCCCGCAAGAAAAAGCGCGTGCCGGTGCTTGCGCCGATTCGTTCCAGCTCGGCGTGGCGAGGGCCACCTGGCCACTTCCGGGCCGACAAAAGATCGGCCCGAATGCAACCGGGCTAGTCCAGATTGCGGAAACCGTTCTTTAGCTCCCAGACGCGCAAAGCAGCCATGAGCAAGCGGCGATGTCGCATCAGAAAATAGGTGGGCCGCTCCGAGCGATCGGAGGAAGCATCCGAAAACATCGAGGGCATTCGCCCTTGGCGGGCACGCTTGCGTCGACGGGGGCGCGAAGGAGGGGTTGGCGCGACGCTGAGTTCGCCGTCGCTCCAGCGGAGTTGATTTGCCTCAGGCCTGTTGCAGATCCTCGAATTCACCACCTGCCCATTCGAGCTGCCCCGGTCGCCGCTCGCAACTCCGCGTCGGTAACGAATCTGTTACATTCTGGGCGACCGCCGGGGGAAACGCGCCGCCGTGTCCTCAGCACAGGATGCGAAATTTATCGAGCAACTCCTGCCGAAGCTCGAGCGCCACCTTTGGGTTGTAGCGGCTCAGCATTTTATTGCGTTGCTCCGGCTCCATCGCGGCCAGTTGCCTAACGAGATCGTTGCGCGTCTTGTATTTGGCAATGCGGCTCCAGCCGATTCCGAAAGCGAGCAGGGCGGAGGCTCCCCATACGACCAGGTCCCTTTGCTCAATCATCATGACCGGCCAAGATAAACCTGGGCCGTCCAATTGCCACAAAAGCGAGGGGCGCGCGGCCCAATCGTCCGCGAGCGGCGATTCAGAGGAGATGAAAAAATCGATCCGACAACTTTGTCTGGCGACGCTGGCAGGATTGGTCCTGGCCAGCTGTGCCGCGCGCGAAACCGAAATCCACACCAGCACGACTGGCGCCCGGGCCGAAGGCAGCGGGGTGAGGGACGCCAGCAGCTTGGGCGGCGGCGCCTCCTCGGCCGCGGCGGCGGGCGCGGGGATCGGGGTTCCCGGTCGTTAGGCCAGGAGCGCGCTTTTCGAAGCGGTCGCCTCAGCGGGGAAGAAGTTTTCCGGTGCCAAGGTGACGCAGCAGATGACGCGAAACCGCAGTTTGCGGCCGGGACATCGTACAGATCCCCGCATCCGGCGGCTCAGGCGGGACCTGACCGAGGAAGGTCGGGACCGAGCGCGGATGAATCTCCTGTTCAAGATCGTAGGCGAGAGCGAGGAGGCGCGGTTCCGCAAGAAATGTGCTGTACATCCAAATGCCGGCCGGTTTTCCAGCGGGAGTCAATCCGACCGGAATCGAGATGTTGGGATAACCGGCCACCGCCGCCGGTGTGGAAGCGAAGCTGTAGCTCGGCGCGACGATGGCATCGAGGTCCTGACGCGTGAGCGCCTTGTCGATTCCTTCATCGCGGGAAAGCTGAAGGCAAAGCGCGCGGGCCGCGAGATATTCCGGATCTGTCAGGTCGCCGCTGGTCGCTTCGGCGAGCTCGAAGACTTCCTGCCCGAAGTATTTCATCTCTTCCGGACAATGCGCGAGGTCGAACGCGATCAGGTCGGCGAGGGTGCGAATCGAGGTGTTCCCGAGAGTCGCGAGATATTCTGCGATCTGGACCTTGAACTCAAAGAGCAGAACCGTGAATTCGGCATCGAAGTAAGCATTGGAATCGCCGGTATCCGTGTGCACGATCGTTGCCCCGAGGCTTTGCATGATATCCAGCGCCGGCTCGACGATGTCGATGATGTCATCTTCGCCACCATAACTGGGCGTGAAGTAACGTTTGTCCATGCCGATGCGCGCGCCGCGCAACGCACCGCGCTGGAGAAACTGGGTGTAATCGCGTGGCACCTTGTGCCCGATGACTTCGCCAAAAGGCGATTGCATGACCCCGAGCATGATGGCCGCATCAGTGACCGTGCGACACATCGGGCCCGCCGTATCCTGGCTATGCGAGATTGGAATAATGCCGTCCTGCGATACAAGACCGACGGTGGGTTTGAGGCCGACGACCAGATTATTCCCCGCCGGACATACCACCGAACCATCCGTTTCCGTGCCGACAGCAGCGGCGCAAAGGTTGGCCGCCGCCGCGGCGCCCGAGCCGGAACTCGAACCGCAGGGATCGAAATCGAGTCGATAAGGATCGCGCGTGAAACCACCGCGGGCGCTCCAGCCGTTGAAAGGAGCGAAGCCGCGGAAGTTGGCCCACTCGGAGAGATTCGCCTTCCCGAGGATGACGGCGCCGGCGGCGCGCATGCGCGCGACGATGACCGAATCTGACGGCACCTCGCTGCCCACCAGCGCGAGAGAGCCGGCAGTTGTTTCCATTTCATCGTCGGTCGCGATGTTGTCCTTCACCAGGATGGGGATGCCATGCAATGGACCGCGCAGCCGGCCGCTCTGGCGCTCGGCATCGAGGCGGGCCGCGATCGTGAGCGCCTCGGGATTCGTCTCGATGACCGCGTGGAGCACGGGATTCAGTTTCGCGATCCGGCTGAGATAAGTTTGAGTCAGGCCTTGGCTGGTCAGTGCCCCCGAGGCCATCAAACCCTGCAGCTCAGGGATAGTCGCCTCGATGATCGGCCCGTCGTGGCCGAGGACGGCGGCGCCGGCGTTTTGGAAAAAGGCGGTGAATCCTCCGGTCAAGAGCGCCGCTCCACCGGCCAGCGTCGTCCCGACAAACGCCCTCCGGGTGACGCCATCATGACCGGAGCCTGGCTGATCCTGTGGCTCTGTCGACATAGGAAAACGGTCCTACCTTGCCTCGCTCTGTCAATGCAAAGTTTCGCCTAACGAATGACGCAACAACCGTCGTCTAGCGGCGAAAACCATATTCCAGCGTGAAGAACTCCGGCTTCAGATGCGCCAGCGGCCCGCGCAGTTTGGCCAGTTCTTCTTCCGGTCCATGGATTTCAAGGCGACGGAGCGAGGCGATCCTGAAGGCCTGGTCGAGCAAGTCGCCGACATTCGTGAGATGCGCGAGGGCGCCTTCGGCATCGGTGTAGCCTTCCCGGCAATGCGCGGTCGAGCCCGCGAAAGAGAATCCGTAGTTAGAGACACTTCTCTTCATCCTGCGCCCGCTCGACGCATCGCTCGCAGATGGCGCGAAAGGCTTCGGCGTTGTGCGCCGGCACGTCGAAGTAAGGAACAATCGTGCAGCACTTATCTTTGGTAGGCATAATAGTTATTAGTCGGGCTGAAGTTGACCTGTCCTGAAATCACTTGCCCGGCGGGAACGCACCCGCGAGCAGGTAAAGCCAATTGCCGGCGAGCAAGCCCACAGCGAGCGCGCGCAGAAACACCTTCTCACCCGGCGAGAACCGAAAACGGAAGCGCGGCGCGCCCGTCACGAGGATGGCGCAGGCATAAAGATCAAAGATGAGGAGAGCGCAGAAAGCGAGGAAGACGAGGGGATTGAAAACGAAAGAGGCGCCGAAGTGACCGTGCAGAAATTGTTCGGCGGCCCGGGTCGCACCGCAGGTGGGGCAGGGCAGACCGGTCAACCCGTGAAAGACGCACTGCGGCGTCGGCAGCCGGGCGGCAAACCAGAAGAGGGCGGTGACAGAAACGCCTAACGAGACAAGGAGCCAGAGAAGCTCGTGATCGATCTCCCGCGGCACTAGAGAACGGCGGCAGGCCTGCATCAAAGGGATGGTTTTATTGGTGGTGACCGAACAACGCGCCCATCGTCCCGAACATGACGCCAAAGAGGAGGCTAAGGCCGCAGCAGGCGATGACCGGCAGGAAGACGGCGAGGGCGGCTTTACCCATGGTGGTTTCGTGCGCGCGGCTCAAGCCGATGATTTCCAGGACCAGGGCCCAGACCCCGGCGATCGCGCCACCACAGATCGGCACGATCATAAGCGGGTAAGTCGAGCCGAGCGCGAAGCAGAGAACGCGGAAGGTAGTCTCAAAGCTGCGCTTGGCACCGCCGACCAAAAGGAGACAAAGATGAATGATGCCCGAGCCAATGAAGAGCCCGAGCGCGAGGAAGACCGGGATGAAGATGAGGATGAAAACGCTCCCGACGCCGAGACCAAGCACCCCGGCGAAGGCATTGCGGTCGCTCATCAGGCCGAAGGAGCTCATGAAAATGCTAAAGAGGAAGTAGAAGATGAATCCGACGCTGCCGCCGAAGACGGCATAGATCAGCGGTTCGGTCATTCCGCTTTCCGGTCTCATGCTGGTAAAAGCCGCCGTGGGATTGAGCAGGACGAGCTTCATGGTCTCGAAAAAGGCGGGAAAAAATCCGAGCTCCTGGCGACGATCCCAGGGCAACCCTCCTGGGGTGACCACGACGGCCGCCGCGGCGCCCGCGCTCCCGGGAAACTGAGCAAGGGGGAGCCAAGTCGGCATGCCTTCCTGCCAGTAGAGATCGGTCGGAAGAAAACGTCCGCTGTTCAGGCCTTCCCGGATTTCTTCTTCGGAGAAGAGACCGAGTTTTGTCTCGCCGCGATTGACTTGGATGTTCGCCATAGCCGGGTTTTAGCGAACGGGCGGCGAAGCGTCAATCGTGATGCCGATTTCGGGTGGCAGCGGAGCGGCTAACAGAATCAGGAAATTCAGCGGAGGAACCTACGGCCTGGATCCAGGGATGATGTGTGCCGGCGAGTCGAAGGCGATCTCTCCTGCAGCGGTCACGTAATCGGCGAGGCCGCGCTCCGCCTCGGCCATGATTTGTTGAATCTGCTCCTCCGGCAGGACGACTCCCATTACTGGCAGCCAGCCGCGAAGGTCTGCTTCCACCATCGCCCGAATGCTGGAAAATCTCGCTCCTCCTTTGCGTGTGACGATACGAGGCGAAGTGATTCCAGCGCGTGCAAACAAAGCGGTCAGCTCATCAGGATCGCCCAAGGCGAAAGGAGCCCTCAAGGCGTCGGCTGCGCGCTGCCCAGCAACCCTCCCCAGGATAGCGACCTCGATCGGGTAGGCGGCGGAATTTTTAAGCGCATCCCAGACCGTCACCGCCAGACGTCCGCCCAGAACGGGCACGCGCATCATTTCGCCTGACCCAGCCCGCCGGTGGTCGGGATCGCATGGCGCCGGCCTTGAAACAAAACGAGTAGTTCGCTACCCGCGCGAGAGCCGTTCCCGACCGTGGGAACGGGTGAGATCGAGCACGGGTCCGATGGGGATCAGCGATGTGGGGTTAATCGACTCGTGCGTCATGTAGTAGTGACGTTTGATGTGCTCGAAATTGACTGTCTCGGCGATGCCCGGCTGTTGATAGAGGTCCATCAGATAAGCCTGGAGGTTCGGATAATCGAGAATCCGGCGCAGGCTGCATTTGAAATGGATGTAGTAGACCACATCAAACCGGACCAGGGTGCAGAAGAGACGCCAGTCCGACTCCACGATCCGGTTGCCGAAGAGGTAGCGGCTTTTCGTTAGGCGCAATTCCAATTCATCGAGCGCATCAAAAAGCATACGGCAGGCGCGCTCATAAACGCGCTGGCGGGTGGCGAAGCCGGCGCGATAAATGCCATTGTTGACCTTTTCGTAGATGAACCGCGAAAGTTTTTCCTGTTCCTCCGCGATGTCGTGAGGGAAAAGCGCGGCGTGACGCGTGGCCAGCCCGTGAAAGGCGCCGTCGAACATCCGGCAAATGTCATCCTCGGAGTTATTCACGATCCGGCGGCGCTGCTTGTCCCAGAGCACCGGGACGGTGACGCGGCCGTCGAAATCCGGATCGGTCGCGCGATAGGCCTCGGCTAGGAATTTGAAGCCGTTAACCGGGTCCTGGCTGTAACCGAGCCCGTCGCGAAAGGCCCAGCCGCGCTCGTCGCGCACGGGATCGACCACCGTCAGGCCGAGAACATTCTCCAAACCCTGCACCTGCCTAACGATGACAGTGCGGCTGGCCCACGGGCACGCGAGGGACACGTAAAGGTGGTAACGGTCCGCTTCCGCCGGGTAGGCGGTCGAGCCGTCGTCCGAAACCCAGTCGCGGAAGATGTCTTCCTGGCGCTGGAATTCTCCCGTCTCCGATTGTTCCCCGGCAAACTGTGCTTTTGTCGGCATCACTCGAGAGACGACGCGTTCTCGAACCGCTGCAAGGAAAGAAACGCGATCTCCTGGCGGGTGGTGCCTGCCAAAGCGAGATCGGCAGCGATCTCGCCAACCACAGGCGCGAACTTGAAGCCGTGCCCCGAAAAGCCTCCGCAAAGCACCAGGCCGGGATGCTGGGGGTGTCGATCGACCACGAAATGACCATCAGGCGTCAGCGAGTAAGGGCAGACCTTGGCGGAGCGAAAGGTCGCGGTCGCACCGGGCATCCATGCTTCCATTGTTTTCCTGACCGGTTCGACATCACGGCGCGGGTCAACTTCGCGCACTATCTCGTCCGCCTTGCTCAGGTCCCCATGCGCATGAAAAGCCGCCTTTACGCCGTCGCCGAAATCGGGAAAGCCATAAAGAGGCGACGGCAGGCCGGTGCGATCGAGCAGGAAGGCCGGGAAACGACCGGCGTCGTAGACATCTGTCGCTGGTTCGAACCAGGTCTGAACGTTGCGCTGCACCCGGATGGTCACCCCCAGTTGGGCCAAAGTTTCCTGAAACCATGGGCCTAACGACAGCACGAGAGCGCGGCTTTCGATGCGGTCACCATCCGCCAGCCTAACGATGAAGCCATCGTCGGTCGCCTCCCAGTTTTGCATGGCGATTCCAAAACGCATTTGCGCTCCGGCCTTGCCCGCCTCGTCGAGGTGCGCCTGGACGCATCGCTCCGGATCAAGGACGCCGCCGTCGGGTTCGAAGGCGCCGATTTCATCGTCCTGCACCCGCAGTATGGGATAGCGCGCGCGAAGTTCCCGCGTGCTGAGCGTCTCGAGTGGAAGATTGTGCTCGCGCGCGGCCCGCTGTGCGCCGGTGATAATCTCCGCCGCTTCGCGTCCCACCATGAGCAACCCGGTGATTTGAAGGAGTTCCTGGCCGGTACGGTCTTCGAGCTCGCGCCAGAGGTCGTAGGCACGGAGGAGCAAAGGCACGTACGCCGGGTCTTCGAAGTAGGCTTTGCGAATCATCCGGCTTTTGCCATGCGAAGATCCGAGATCGTGAGCGGGCGTGAATTGTTCCAGTCCCACGACGGACGCGCCGCGGCGCGCGCAATGCGAGAGGATGGCACTTCCCATCCCGCCGAGACCAACGATGGTCACGTCATAAGCCATCGAGGATTATGAAGCGAGCAACCAGCCGCCGCCAGCCGGTCCCGGCAAAAAAAAGCACGGCAGCGCGCGGAGAAGAGAGCGAGGTCTCGCAAAACCGGGATGAGCGGCTGACGATCCGCCGGTCTTCGATCGATGGAACGGGCTGCTTTAGCCGCGTCCCATTGCCGGCCCGGAAGAAATTCGGCGAATTTATCGGGGAACGAATCAGCGCGCATGAGGCACGCGCGCGGGTGGCTCGGGGCGGCCGGATCAGCATCTGCGAAATTGATCGACGGTGGAGCATCGATGCGAGCAGGAGCGGCAGTCCGACTGCGTTCGTGAATCATTCCTGCACGCCAAATGCCTACGCCCGAATCGCGCGGGGCAGGATTTCCTTCTACGCGCTGCGTCGGATCGAGTCAGGGGAGGAGATCACGCTCGATTACCGGCCGTCGCAGCATCCGGAACGACGCTGCCGCTGCGGCTCGATTCGTTGCCGCGGTTTGACGGGCTGACGCGCGCGGCGCTAGTCCCAATTCATGAAGTCAATCTCGCCGGTTTTTGCAGGCGGGCGTTTCTCACCGTGCCCTGGCTTGCTGGTGCCACCTTTGACCTCCTTCGTCGGCTTGAGATCGCGCAACTCCCGGGGCTTTTTCGCATCCCTGGGTTCCGGTTCTTCCTGTGGTTCGGTCATGGTTCTAGCCTGCAAGCGACCCGTCTTCCGGCCACGGATTTGCCTAGCAATCTTTATTTCAAAGCAGCCTGAACAAATTGAATATTGCGCCACGCTGGCAAATCGTGTCGAGCGCGATCATCGGCAAAAGGCTGCCGGTAAAGAGCGTGCCGGAGCGAATCACCTCGGAGCGTGCGCTGTCTTCCAGGCAGCGACGCACAACTGGGCATCGGGGCGATCAGGACTGAAAGGCCCGGGACGGGCCGTTGGCTCGTGCCGATGGCTGCTGCGGCGTGCTTTTCGTGCGCAGGAGAAGCGGATTATTGGTCCCGCTGTGGCGCAGGTCAGGCAAGCGGAACTGCTGGGTGCGGAGTGATGCGACTTTGTCGTAAAGCGCAACGGTCGCGCAAAAGAGCCCAGTAACGGGCAGGGCGACGAGCCAGAAAAGACAGGCGCCCACGACGAGAACGGGTTCAAACAAGGACGAATGCCAGTTGGTCTCGTTGGCGGTGGGAAGTTCGCTGAAGGGCATTAACGGGTGCGGAAGATTGGTGATCATAGGTGATGTGGTGTTGAGGTGTTGGCGGAATAGCTATAACGACTATAATTTTAAGCAATTATCATGCCCGCCCCCTTGAGTTCGACCACCAGACATTTTGTTGGGAAGCGCGGGTACAGATAGTCCGCAACCCCTTTCGCGGCGCCAGCTTTGAGCCGCAATTAGGAGCGCCGCCCGGGCTGAAAGGTCGCCCCTGACGAGGGAGCTGGTTTATTCCAGCAGGTTCTCCCGATCTCCTATTGCAGGGTGACCGTTTCGGAAGCTGTGCCGGTGTTCCCGGTTGAGTCTTCTACCGTCGCCGAAAGGGTATGGAGCCCCTTGGCGTAGCCGGTGGTGGTCCAGGTAAAGGAGACCGTCGACAGCGTTCCGGACTTAGTTCCAATCTGCGTGCCGTCCACCGAAAGGGTAAACGTGTTTGGAGAAGTGGTGCCATTGGCGCTTAAGGAGACCTTTACCGTTTTGCCTCGGACAGTGGATCCAGGCGGAGGCGCGGTAAAGAAGAGCTGCAGCGTTGACAATTTCACGGTGATGGTGCGGGTAGGCGGACTGGGGTCGTTCACGCCGAATTCGTCGCGCGCCGTTAGCGAACACACGTAGGTCCCAGGGTTGGCGAAGCTCACCAGTCCCGGCAAAGGTACCAAGGAGGAAGACGGCGTGCCGCCAGGGAAAATCCAGGAATAGGACGTCACGGGCCCATCCGAGTCGGTCGCGCTGCCGGCGAAATTCACCGATTGTCCAGGGGAAATGGTCATGTCCGTAGCTGGCGAGGTGATGCTTCCTTTTGGCGGCAGATCATTCGGATACGCACTCAAATGAAGAAACTTGGCAACCGAAGGGACGCCCGATTGGTTGATCAGAAAAACCATATACCATCCGGGAGGAGCGATGGAACTGTTAGGCGGTGCGGTGGCGGTCAGCGCGCCAGAATTGGCTACCGTGAAGGGGAGACCGACGACTCGCTGGTCGAAATCGAAGGAGTGCGTCGGCGCACCTGGTTTCATCAGGACAGCGGATGAAATCTTGGCCGCATCAGGAGTAGAGATGGTAAAAGAACTGCCGTATCCAAGCTCCGCCGGCACCGAGGTAATTGTCGGTCGGACGGCCGGGATCACATTCCCATTCTGGTCAGAAGCGAAGAGGTAGGCTGGTGAATAAATTTCGATGTTTTGCTGAAAGGTGCCTTTAGCCGGGTTGCTCCCGACCACCGCCACGGTCGCGTCGGGCAGAAGGAGGCCGTTGGAGTGGTAAAGTCGCGGGTAAACTGCCACTCCAGCCGAGGTCCAAGTCTCTGTGACCGGATCAAAAAGGTCGGTGGCGAGACTGGCGGTGCTACCATCTTCATCGATCACCGATCCTCCCAGTGCCAGCACTTTGCCGGTGGGTAACAAGACCGCATTCATGCGGATTCGCGGAACCGACATGGGAGCCAGCATCCGCCAGGCGGGAGTCGCGGCTGAGAGGTCGATCACCTCAGTGGTGGCAGTCGAGGGATGATCACCGCCCAAAATCATCACCCGTGCCGCATAACCAGTTTCCGGCCGGAGCGGTAAGAGGACCGAGGAACCGCCGGCCCGCTGGCCGGTGTAAGTCGTCGTGGCGATGTTTAAGGTCCATGTTTGAGTAAATGGATTGAAGAGATTGGAGCTGGTCGTTTCGCCGGAATAAAAGACATTTCCGCTCGGTAAAAGATGCATCCGGGGATAGAGCGGGGGGGTCCAGGACGCTTCATATTCCGGACTCCATCCCGTGCCGATATGGAAGATCTCGACGTCTTTGTTGTGCGGACCTCTGCCCGTGTCATCGCCGGGATTCGGCTTGGAGTAATTTTCCTCGGT
Organism: Chthoniobacterales bacterium; assembly: GCA_046593335.1. Taxonomy (GTDB): domain Bacteria; phylum Verrucomicrobiota; class Verrucomicrobiia; order Chthoniobacterales; family UBA10450; genus Palsa-1392. The sequence goes on from JBKJNW010000126.1 coordinate 26,735, forward strand.
GATCCCGGAGAACGCCATCAGGCCGCCGTCGCTGAGTTCGAGCACGCTCGCGTACCAGCGACCATGGGCCATGCTCTCGACTTGCGTGAATTTTTCCGTCGCCGGATCGAAGACGGTCGCTCTCGCATCACCGTAGGGCGGTGCGAGGGCACTGCTGCCGCCGACGACGAGAAACCGCCCGTCGGGTAAACCGGCCATGCCGTTGCAGAAGACATCCCAAAGCAGGCTTTGCACGGCAAAAGTCCCTGCCTGTGTATCCCAAACGGCCGCGTAATATTGCCCGGCCTGATGTTGGGAAAGCACGTTTTCGGATCCCGCGACCACCAAGACCTTGCCATTGTGCAGCAGGGCACAGTGGATGGGGTTAATTGGCATTAAATACGGGAGGGTGACCCATTGGCCATCGGTCACCGGAGAGGCGGCATTTGGCGGAGCCGACGGGATGGCTTTTGCGCCTGCGCCTGCCGTGAAGCGTTGCCCATCAGCGGGTTCATGCGCCGCAGCACTCGCGAGAGTGAAGGCGATAGCAATTAATGCGCAGCATGGCTTTAGCAAGGCAGAGAACGTCCACACCGTGAAAGATTTTTGAGTGTTCATAAGGGAGCTCCGGTGACTGGATGAAGCTGACTAACGAAGAAGTCGAGTGCCGTCATTGAGGAAAGAAATTTGATTGCTCAAAGTCTGGCGATGGCCCCGAGAGTGGCCGAGATCGACGGCTTTTGTCAATGAATTTCGCGCGCTTGGAATTGAGCGGCATCCTGATTTCAAGGGCAGTCAAATGGATTACGGTGCGTGGCTCGAAACTGCACCAAATGGCTTAGAAATGATCCCGGCGTTTATTGCATCACCTCTTGATGAAACGGGCTTCCATCCGGGCGATACTGGTGTGTATGAGTCTGTCCGATAATAGTTTACAACTAATCCGGTTCGACCGGGATAAAGCGTTTTCTTCGCCACGGACAGTGCTGGCTTGCTTGCTGCTTAGAGCGACTCCATGGATTCCAGCAAGACAAAGGTGAGCAACCTGACTAAGTCTCAAACGCGCCAAGAAACGCGAGTCCGAAATGGACTCGGTCGTGACTTTAAATCAGGGCGCTCATGCATCTCCGCTAACTGCGGCGGTGAGCAGAAACGACCAGCGCACATCACCCTCGCACGGACGCGAAACCTCGTCCTCGCCGCGGTGCGGGTGTGGGAATTGAAGCGCGGATTTCACAGCGCGATGGGGCCGATGTTACGCAACTGTTCCGTTTCCGTCACCTGCTCGTGACAACCCGCTGGCAGTCTATGGCGAAGCGGGGTCTGCATCCGGGCTTCGTAATATTAGTATGACCGGCCACCAAAGGTCACCCCAGGCGACTTAAACATGAATCCGCCTTCGCCCGATGATAATCCCACTTTCAATCCCCCTTCAGCGCGCCGGCGCTCTTTCAAACCAGTCTCCAAGCGGCGTCCTAGAGTAGCCAAGCCGCAGGAGGAGGTAGAACAACCGGATGAACCCCGGCTTCCGGCAATAGGAACCATGGCTCGCACGCGCAGATTGATCTTGGCCGCCCTCCGGGTTTGGGAGTTAAAGCGCGGTATCCGCGATTAGCCGGGAGCGGCGGGAAAAAAGCCGGATGGCCAACGCTGGCGCGGGCTCGAAGGTCATGCGAAATTACGTCTGCCTCAGACACGGCCGCGAGGGCGCCTGCTCGGGGTGATGTTTATGAACAAAATCCTTTTCGTAGTCCTGTTCTGTTTGTTGCCCAGCCTTGCGGCGGCCCAGGCTCAATCGACTTCTTCCGTAGATGGAGCGGCCGGAATTGAAGGTACAATTTCAATCGGGCCGGTGCAAGGTGGACCGACTAGGCAGGGCACGCCAGACTCCAAGCCCCTCCCCAAGATGGCCTTTGCGGTCAAAAAAGATGGCCGCGTGATTCACACTTTTGAGACCGACGAGCAAGGTCACTTCCGGGTGGAATTGCTACCCGGCCATTACACTATCGTTCGGAAAGACTGGAGTGGCGCAGTTGGTTCCTACGGTCCTTTCGAGGTGGACGTCGCCGCCGGCAAAATGAAATCTGTCGCGTGGAAATGCGACAGCGGCATCCGCTGAGAGCGAGCTATTCCACTTCCGGCGTCTGGCAGGATGCCAGAGCCACGCCGATTGCGGCTTCCGCCAGGTAAATCGCCCGAGCAGTTTTTGGATGTTCGGCCAGCTCCTCGGTCGCAGCGCGCGCCAGTTGCGGCCCGAAATGCCACAGGAGCGAATGCCAGCGCGGCTTCAACAGGCCCATCACACCGTCACCGATCAGAACGAGCGCGCAGAGCTGAATCAAACGGCGGGTGATCAAATTGTTCGTCATTGAATTCTATCGAGTGTCCGGGCGGAACTTTCAAATTTATCGTCGTCCGCCTGCCGAGCGCGAGGAAGGTTATTGCGCCAGGTCGCGAGCGAAGGCATCGCTTTTTTTGACCGACTGCGCCGCCTTTTGTTGCTCGAGCGTCTGCTGTTCGATCGGCGGTCCGATCGCACAGCCGGGCTGGAACAAGACCACAACGAGGCAAAAAAGAGTCAGGATCGGCTTCATAAAAATGTCGGGTAACTTGCGCGGTAACGAAGTCCAATCCACTGCGAATTTTTAATCCGGAGGCAACTCACGGCCAAGCGCGGCAAATGCGTCAACCCCTGGCCAAATCTTTCGCGCCGAGCACCAACCGCTCCACCCGTTCACCGTGCCGCAACGCTTCCACAATCTCGGGCACGTCGGCGACGGTGACTTTGCCGTAAAAAAAGTGATCCGGTTCGACCAGAATGGTCACACCGCTCGAGCATTGGTCGAGACAGCCGCTGCTACAGGCGCGCGCTTTCAGGCTGGCAAGCCCGGCGGCGGCGAGTTGTTCTTTCAGGGCCTGCCGGACTTCGCCCGATCCGCGGGCAGCGCACGATCCGCGCGGATCATCGTCCGGCCGGTGATTGGTGCAGACAAAAAGATAACACTCGCGCTGTGGCATTTCGTGGCTTGCCTAACGAACTCTAAGCCTTCGACGACATCTCTTTCTCCGGCTTTTCCTCAACTCGGCTCGAAAGCGGTGACTGCCGCTGGGCGGCTTCCTGGAGCTTGCCGAGGTAAGTCGGCAGATCGAGCCCGGCATTCCGCGCCAGTTCGTGGAGCGGCGGCAAAGCGCCGACCAGGCCGGAGAGGAAATCCGCCGTTCCGGTTTTTCCATCCGCATTTTTCCCGCTGTCCCAGACGGTGATCTTGTCGATCTTCAAATTGGAAATCGCATTGACCTGTTCGTGGACGAGGTTCGGCAGCTGCTCGGTGATCAACATGTTTTGCGCGCCATTGGAGCCGCCGCACCGCGAAGTCATCTCCGCGGGAGCCTGAGAGATTTCCAGCGCGACTGCAAGAATCTTCCTTGCCGTGGGTCTAGGCCGGCGCGGTTGCACCCTGCCGGTGATATTCGACGAGGCGAAAACCCCAGCCAATGAGAGTCGCGAGTTCCTTGTCGCGCGCTTTCTTTTGCTCGAGGAACTGCTGCACCTTGTTTTTCAGCGCCGGCTGTTCTTCGGTTTCATCGAGGAGTTCGAAAATTTCCATCGACAAAAGCCAGTCGTTAGGGTGCTGGGCCTGCTGCGTTTCCCAAATCTCGCCCAGGCGTTCGTAACCGGTCTTGCGGGTGCGAATGTCGCGCACCTGCTGGTAGAGGTTCTCGAGCTTTTTCCGCTTCGCATCGGAGGGATGCTTGATCGTGCGCTCTTTCGCGACGAGCGCGACTTCGTTGTAGGCGTCCTTGTCTGCGGCCCCATTGAAAACCGAGACGATCTTCTCGCCCACCGCCATGTCGTAGGTGCCCCAGCTCGGGTCGAAGAGGATCCGATCGCCCAATTTTGCAGTGCAATCCGAGAATGACACGAGCAGCAGCTTGCCATCACGACGGAGGATCTGCTCGACCTTGCCCTCGACCGCCACGCCGCTCTCAAATTTCAGACGAACGGTTTTTCCCTCGCTCAGCTCGGTCTCCTTCCAGGCGCCAATCGGCGACCCGAATCCGTCCTTGTGATAATCGCGTCCGTGACCGGCGAGTTCCTTTTGTTGATACGCGAGCGCGCTCGGTCCGGTGCTGCGCAAATAAATCGGCTGCTGGTTCGCATCGGTCAGCACTTCGGTGAAAACCCCTGCGACCTGCAGACCCGACGAGTATTCACAGGTCGTGATGTTTTTGCATTCGATCGCCTTCCGGATTCCTTCCGCACCGCCGACTTGGAAGGCCATCTGGCTCGCAAATTTTTCCAGCACGTCGCGCAGATGCTGAAAGTCGCGACAGACGAAGAGCTGCGGCTGCTTGGTCGTGATATCGAAGGCGGTGTCGACCGCTTCGGTCGAGTAGGGGAGCTTCTTTACGTGCGACTCGAGACAACTAACTGATTCGCCGATCGAAGAGAGCAGACCTGCCCCGTAGATCTTCGGCTCTTCCAAGGTGCCGATGAGGCCGTATTCCACCGTCCACCAATGCAGGCGTGAGATCAGCGCCATCTCCGATGGTTCGCCGAGGTTCTGCTGGCGATCTTCCACCTTTTTTGTCGCCGCCTCCACTTCCTTCGGAGCGGAGTCGGGCAACTCCTTCAGGATGGAGAGGTGCCGGATCGCTTCGTAAAGCTCGAAATCCTTCTTCGACGACATCGCCTTGGCGCCGATTTCGCCAAAGCGCTGCAGATAATCCGAGTATTCGCGATCGACAATGATCGGCGCGTGCCCGGCCGCTTCGTGCACGATATCGGGCGCGGGCGTGTATTCGATGTGATTGAGCTGCCGCATGTCGCAGGCGATCACGAGCACCTTGTAGGCTTGGAATTCCATGAACGCCGCCGGCGGGATGAAACCATCCACCGCCACCGCGCCCCAGCCGATTTTGCCGAGGATTTCGTTCATCTCGTCGATCCGCGGAATGCGCTCGAAGGAGATGCCGGTTTCGAGCAGACCCTGGAAATACACTTTGTGGGCATACTCCTTCAGGAAAAAAGTGTTCTGCCGCATGATGAAACGCCAGACCGCGTGATCGACCGGGGTGTAGTCGTCGTAGCGCTGGTCGACCGCGAATTGGAGGAGATGTTTCGGCAGCGCCGCCACCGCCCTGTTATGCATCGGAATTCCTGTTTTCATCGCGAGACCTCAGAGTAAAATTCGCAGCCCCCTAACGATATCAGCCGCACTTATGGATTTTATAGCCGAACCTCTCCAGGGGCAAGCGAGATTGAGCCGATGAAGAAGGACGAACCGCCGCTCCGCAGCCCGCCGCAGCGAGCGATCGAGGCCGCCGTCACGGGCGAAATCGCGCGGCAGGCGGCGATTTTATGGAGCGCCCAGAATGCTGACCCGCAACCGGTGCGCGCAGTGCAGAATCATGTCTTCGCCGTCGAGCACGAAGGCGCACCGGCCATTCTGCGGCTGACCCATGAATCCCATCGCCGGCAGGAGGAGGTGGAGGCGGAACTGCGCTGGGTGCTCGATTTGAAAGAGCGCGGAATTCCAGTGGCGGTTCCATTTCGGTCGCGCCGCGATCGCCTGACCGAAATTGTGGAATCGGGCCACGGGCAATTCGTCGTTTCCTGTTTTGAACACCTCACAGGGCTCGAACCGAATCCGCAAAATCCCGCGCTGTGGAGCGATCAGATGTTCGAGCAACTCGGAGCGCTCACCGCACGGTTGCACCAGGCTTCCTACGAGGCGGCCTGGACGCGGGCGACGCTGCCTCGCCGCAGCTGGCGCGAGGAAAGCGTCGCGCAAAATTTCCACTTTTACGTGCCGGTCGGCGAAAAACGCGTGCATGAAATTTTCGATCGCGTGCTCGGGCAACTCGATGCCCTGCCACGTTCCCGCGATGCCTACGGCCTGATCCACGCCGATCTCAATCACGCCAATTTTTTCCTCACCCCGGAGGGACTCAACATCTTCGATTTCGACGACAGCTGCTACTGCTGGTTCGCCTACGATCTGATCGTGCCGATCTTCCATTTTCCCGCGGCCGAGCCGGAGGTGATGCAGGCGAAGGCACTGCATTCCTTTCGTCTTCTCCTTCGCGGTTACGAAAGCGTGCGGCGCTTCAATCCCGCCTGGCTGAAGTGGCTCTCGCTGCTCCTGCAATGGCGCGATCTGACGACCTACGGGTTCTTTTACGAGCAGCTCGAGATCGCGGCTTTGCCGGAAAAGTTACGCGGCACTTTTCTCGCGATGCGCACCCGGATCGAGTCCGGTCGCCCGATTGCAGAGCTGGAGGACGCCAGATAGGTTCGGCGATGTCCAATCCGCCCGAGCTGGTGGCAGCCATACCTCCCCTCGCGGCGGAGCGCGTGAAGTACTCACCCATCATCTGGCTGAACTTGCTCTGTCTCGACGCGCCGATCGTGGCCGTGAGCTGGCAATGGCTTTTTGCTCACTCTTTTGGGGCACAGCTCAATCTTTCGCTCCGGGCCCTGCTTTTTCTCACCGCCTGGTTGATTTACCTGGCCGATCGCTTTGCCGACACGATCAAGCTCCCGCCGGAAAGTCCGATCTCGCTCCGGCACCGTTTCTGCCGCGAGCACATGGTCGGCTGGTGGATCGCAGTCGTGGTCATCTTCTGCCTCGACGTCGGGCTCGCCCTGCGCACGCTCGATCTCCAGATGCTTTTTCTCGGCGGCACCCTGGCCCTGCTTTGTTTCATTTACCTCCTCGTCAATCATTCGGTAGGCGGAAAGTGGCGTCCCTTTCCGATGAAGGAAAAAGCGATCGGCCTCCTCTTCGCCGCCGGCACCACCCTCGGCGTCATCGGGCAACTCCCCGGCCTGACCATTTCCTTCGGCGTCGCCGTCGTTCTCTTCGCCGTTCTCTGCACGTTTAATTGTCTCTCCATCGCCCACTGGGAACGCGACCTGGATGTCGCCCAAGGCAAGGCTTCCTTCCTCACCGGCTGGCCCGCGGTGGCGGGCGCGTTCCGGCCGATCGGTTACGGCATTGCGCTGGTCGCAATCGGCTGCGCTTTTTTTTGGCGCCTGGCCGCTTTCCCGCTCCTCTTTTGCCTGGCCGCGAGCGCACTCCTGCTCGTTAGGCTAAATCTCGCGCACCGGCTCCCGCGCGATCACCGCACCGCCCTGGCCGACCTCGTCCTGCTCACGCCTTTGCTCGCGCTCCCCTTCTCGCTCCGGTGAGCTTCGACCGGGTGGCGCCCTTTTATCGTGCGCTCGAGCAACTCGTCTTTGGCGATCAACTTCAGCAGGCCCGGATCGCTTTCCTGCCGGAAATCGGCAGCCCGCGCCGGGTCTTGATCGTCGGCGAAGGCGACGGGCGTTTCCTTGCCGAGTTCGTTAGGCGACATCCGCGGGCGACGATCGATTGCGTGGAAGAGAGCGCGCGCATGATTGATTTCGCCCGTTCGCGCAGCGGCTGGCCTGAGACCAATTTCGTTCACGCCGACTTCTCGACACTCTCGCTCGAATCGGATCAATACGATCTGATCGTGACCCACTTTTTTCTCGATTGCTTCGCGGGCGCGGCGCTGCGCGACGTCGTGGAAAAGTTGGGCCGAGTCGCAAAACACGACGCGCTTTGGCTGCTATCCGATTTCCGCGTGCCGGAGTCCGGTTGGCGACAGCTCTGGGCGCGGGTTTGCATTCGCGCGATGTATCTTTTTTTTGGCCTGGTGAGCGGACTCGGAACGCAGCGATTGGAGGATCCGACACCCGGCCTGCAGGCGGCCCGATTCGAGCGCGTCTCGCAGCGTCTGACTCGTGGCGGCATGATCAAATCCGAACTCTGGCGCCGTCCGGCCTAACGACCGGTCCGGCGCCGGGCGAAACGAACGGTGAGCCAGCCGACCAACCCGAGCGCGAGGGCCCACGGTGCAAGGAAGGCGATGGCCACCCCGATCATGTGCGCGCTCCTAGTCCTACACGAAGGCGAGTTCGAGGGCGGCAGCCCGTTTGGACGGGCCATTTCGATGATGGTGGCCCCGGACCTTAACGCAGCGGGATATTACGTCCTGGTCCCATCTTGGCGCCTCGCCCCGTGCGGGCGCATTACAAACCAGCAGTGCCATGATAGCACCCCGGCAGGAAAGATGTCGCGCCGGTCGCCACAGCAGTCTGACGACGTCAAGGCAATCATCCGGGCCGCGCGCGCGGATGAAAATTGCCTCAATCAAAAAGTCGGGGTAGTCGGGGGCTCGGCCGGCGCCATCCACGCCGTCTGGGTCGCCCTCGACACAAATTCTTCAGGAGGCGTCTGGCCATTCTGGACGACAAATGACCGGGCCGATGTGGTGTGTTGTCTCTCCGGGGCCTATCTTTTTTCCGATCGGAGCGCGGAACTCTACACTCCGTCGATCGATTTCGCCGGAATCATTCAAAACTACACCGGAACAACCGATCTGGCGGAGTAGGAAAGCCTTTCCCCAACCAAGCTGGTAAAGCCTCCGTCGCAATTTCCGTTTAAGCCGACGCTCTTGATCAACACCGAACGAGACAGCATTCCTTACAATCAGATCCTCGACATGAAGAATGCGTTCAGCAACAATGGCGTTCCTACGACCGCCTATAGATTGATTACCATCCAGCATAGCTCGGGGCATGCCTTCGAATATTGGGATAATTTTGATACTGAAACTCCACCCAAGCTGATCAGCCAAGAAGTGATGGATTATCTTAAACCCGTCATAGGACCGTTTTAATGAAGCCGTTAATCAAAATCGCGGTAGGACGCGCGCAAATGCGTCCCAGAGGTAAGCGGGCTGCATTCCTCTGCTGTCTTTTTCTTTTATTGGCCAATGCAGTCCAGGCAGGGAGTGCAACGTGGAAGGCGAATCCTGGAAGCAGCGATTGGAGCACAGCGACAAATTGGACGCCTGCGACAGTTCCCTATGGGGATACCGATGTTGCCACGTTTGGTCAATCCACCACAGGAACGGTGGTCTGTGGAGATTCTCCGGACGGATTGTATGCCAGCACCGTGGTGGCAGAAGTCGTCTTTACACAGGGAGCCAACTCCTACACAATGACGATAACCCCTGTCTATGATGTCGTTTTTCCTTCACTAATTGAATTCCACGGCGCGGGAATCACCAATAGGTCAGGCGTATCCCAGACATTCGTTGCCGCCCATTCGGGCAACACAAAAGAATCAGGACGAGTGTATTTCCTCAATTCGTCCTCTGCCGGTGAGAACACGGTCATCGTTAATGAGGGCGGAGCCTCCACGAGCGGAGATGGCATCTATGGGGGATTCACACAATTCTGGGACTCTTCCATGGCGGCGGACACAATGATCGTCAACGATGGCGGCACAGTTCGTGCGGCGGTGGGCGGAACGTGTGCGTTGTTCGACTCTAGTACTGCGCAGAGCGCGACTTTTGTTAGCAACCCCGGAGAAGTTTCGCAGTCATTTGCGGGCGCTTCTCTTATCCAAACTCTGGGCGATGTCGGCGCCTCGACTTTTATTGGCAACGCGGCAACCGTCATTGGCGCCGAGGGCGGCTGGATCGAATGGGACTACGGCAGTGCGGCCGGGGCTAATTTTATCCTCAACGGCGGCACCGTCCCTAACGCACAGGGTGGCCAAGTCTATGTCTATGGCGGGAGCGGTTACGCTACCTTTACCGGCTATGGCGGACAGGGGAGCGGGGCTGAGGGAGGTTTAATCGACCTTTTTGATTTGCCCGGTTCGAACAAGACCGTCGTGATTGCCAATGGTGGCACCAACGGCGGTTTGGGTGCCACCATTCTGCTCGAAAACGATGTCAGCCCAAGCAAGGGACAATTTCGCGTCAATGGAAATGGTTCGCTCGACCTGGGTAACGTCGTGGGCGTTGGTCCAATAATTGGTTCGCTGGAGGGCGACGGCCTCGTTTCACTTTCCGATCACCCGCTCAGCATTGGCGGCAACAATCTGAGCACGACCTTTTCCGGCACGATTCAGGATAGCGGCTCAGTCATAAAAGTCGGCACCGGAACGTTTACCTTGTCGCAAGCCAACCTTTACACCGGCGGCACGACCGTGAGTGAGGGCACGCTTAGAGCGTGTCATGCACTTTGATGGAAGATAGAAGTGAGCATCAGGGTAAGAAATGCGAGCCAGTGCAGTCCGGCCAGAGAGGAAGGCAACCTTTCGTAGTCCCGGGCGAGGCGG
>JBKJNW010000151.1:0-7736 GCA_046593335.1 Chthoniobacterales bacterium
TCCTCGTAACGCAGACTGGACGGCTCGTGGCTGGAGAGCGCGGAGACCATGTCCATGTTGATCAAGGGCGCAAAATCGTAGTTTTTCGGCGCGGCCGGAAGATTGGGCGGAAGGATCATCACGATCCCCGCGGCAACGGCGACTGCGCCCAGCACTACCTTCAACAATTTGACGGCAATCTGTTTTGCCTTCCCCCGATTGGGATCAAACATCTTCTTCAGATGTTGTTGCGCCCGTTGCTCCGCCGGGCCTTCCTCGACTTTCCCTTTCGCCAACCCGGTCCGATCAAGCCGCGCCCCGCAATTGTGGCAGTAGATTCTCTCCGTCTCGTTTTCGTGCTGGCAATCCGGACAAATCAACTTGGTCATGACCCGGATTCTTTCTTCGTTTTGGTTTCGATTTTCTTCGTCGGGGCGGGTTTGGTTTCCGTTTTTCCGCCGCCACTTTCGCCCCCGCTCTTTTCGCTCCCGCCGGATTCTTTCTTCGCGCCTTCCTTGTAGGAATTACTCCGGTAATCGGTGATGTAGAAACCAGATCCCTTAAAGATCAGGCCCGCTCCCGTCCCGAGCTGGCGCTTGACTTTGCCCTTGCCCCACTTCGCCTGCCGGCAGAGTTCCTTCGGGCAAACCTGAAACGGCTCATCACGCATCGATTGGAATGCATCGAAGTTTTGCCCGCACTTTTGACAAGCGTATTCGTAGGTGGGCATGGATTCAGCTTGTCATGGTCGGATGATGCCCAGTGTCAGCAAAATTAAGCAGAATTCAAGCCGCACCATGAGGTGCCCTCCTCCGCCCGGGCGCCTTGACTTTCCAAACTCAGCCGCGTTACTTGCGCTTCCCTTCCTCAAAATGTCTCTCTTTCGCTCTCGTCCATACTCATTTTTCGCCGTCGCCGCCCTCGCCCTGTCGGCGTTTGTTGGCTGCGCCGAAGATGACCCGCGGCTGGTTTACGGCGAGACGCAATATCTCGGTGGCGTTTACGGAGATGCCCCGGTCGCCTCGACCGCGCCGACCGATAACGTCTCCTACTGGGATGGCGAAGGCGTGCCCGGGAAGTCCTCGATTAAAATCCGGATCGGAGAGCAGCGCGCTTATTTCTACAAAAGCGGCCAACTCGTGGGGGTCTCGCAGCTCTCGACCGGAAGGGAAGGTCTCGATACCCCAGTCGGCACCTACAAAATTTCGCAGAAGGATATCGGCCACGCCTCCAGCCGTTACGGCGATTACGTGGACGCGAACGAGAACGTCGTCGTCCCAAATATCGACAACGAAAAGGATCCCAAACCGCCCGGGACAAAATACAAGGGTGCGCCCATGCCCTACTTCATGCGCATCGTCGGCGGCGTTGGCATGCACGCGGGATATTTGCCAGGGTACCCGGCTTCGCATGGTTGCATCCGCATGCCGGAATTCATGGCCGAGGATTTTTTTAAGAACGTCGATACCGGCACTCCGGTTACGATCGAGCCTTAATCTTCCGCTCTGCGCCGCATCCGCAGGGTTGCCCGTCGGTGCGCAGGGGTTAAACTCCTGCTCTTCGCGACATGATCATCATTACCCAACCCTCTGTGACCGAGGAGCAGATCGACCACATCGTGGCGCGAATCGAGGAGTTCGGTCTCCGCTCGCAAGTCATGCGCGGCGATTCGCGGGTCGTGATCGGCGTCCTAGGACCCGACGAGATCATTCGCGAAAAACCCATCGCCGCGATACCGGGCGTCGAGTCAGTCGTGCCGGTGGTGAAACCCTACAAACTGGTCGCGCAGAAAAACGGTGGCTTGCCCCCGCCCGTATCGATCGGCGGGGTGCAGTTTGGGACCGGTCAGCGCCTTGTGCTCATCTCCGGCCCCTGCTCGGTCGAGAGCAAGGAACAGCTTCTTGCCATCGCAAAGTCGGTGAAGAAATCGGGCGCGCGCATCCTGCGCGGCGGCGCTTTCAAACCCCGCACTTCACCCTACAGCTTCCAAGGTTTGGGTGAAGACGGCCTTCGCCTCCTCGCTGAAGTCCGGGCCGAGACCGGTCTCCCGATCACGACCGAGATCATGGATACGCGCGACCTGGCGATGATCGAGAAATACACCGACTGCCTCCAGATCGGCTCGCGCAACATGCAGAACTTCGCCCTCCTCAAAGAGGTTGGCCGGAGCCGGCTGCCCGTCCTGCTCAAACGCGGCTTCAGCGCCACGATCAACGATCTCATCATGAGCGCTGAATACATCCTAAGCGAAGGAAACCCCAACGTCCTCCTCTGCGAGCGCGGCATCCGCACTTTCGAGACGATGACCCGCAACACTCTCGACTTGAATGCGGTCCCGATCTTAAAAGCCAAAACGCGTTTACCGGTAGTGGTCGATCCGACGCACGGGATCGGTTTGCGCGAATACATTCCGCAGATGGCGCTGGCCGCAGTCGCTGCCGGGGCGGACGCGGTCATGGTCGAAGTCCACGACGAACCCGAGCGCGCTCGTAGCGACGGCGAACAGGCACTGCGCCCGGAAGTTTTTCACGATCTCGTTAGGCGAATCCGCGCCGTGGCCGAGGCGGTCGGGCGCGAACTGTAGCGAGGCGCGATCGATTGAACTTCTTTCGCCTTTCGGCGAGAGCATGACGTGGAAAAATCGACCGGGGCCGAGCTCCTGCAAATTGTCGCTCAGGCGGAGCCGATCGCGCGGCAGTTAGAGGCCTTGCGGGCCGGGGAGCGGCCGATTGTTTTTTCCCACGTCATCGATTCCGCGCGGGCTTTCCTCGTCGCGACCCTGGCGCAGGCAACGCGGGAGACGCTCTGGATCATCTGCCCCAGCGTCCGCACCCAGGAGCTGCTTCACGAAAGCCTGACCAACTGGCTCCCCGACGCGCTCTTTCTGCCCGAGGCTGAATTTCTCGCCGTCGAAAATATATTGCCCGATCAGGAGATCGCGGCCGAGCGCCTCGCGCTCCTCAGCCAGGTGGAAGAGGCACGGCGGCGGCTGGTCATCGTCGCCACCCGGGCCAGCCTCGCGCAACCGGCGCCGAAGCGTGGCAGTCTTCGTTCGGCCGCACTTCGCCTCCGCCGCGGCGCAAGCGAAGAGCGGGAGCGGATCATCGAGTCGTTAGGCGAAGCCGGCTACGAACGGGTCGCGCAGGTCACGACCCGCGGCCAGTTTGCCGTTCGCGGCGGAATCCTCGACGTCTACTCCTGGCAGGCCACGGCCCCGATCCGGGCGGAATTTTTTGGCGACGAGATTGAATCGCTCCGCGAATTCGATCTCGATACTCAGACTTCGCAGCGCAACCTGAACGAAACCGAGTTGTTGCTCGGCGCGGTCGAGGAACAAAAGGGGAAAGTCGAGGACTACATCGCGCCGAAACATCTCCGGGTCGTGATCGAGCCGGAGGATGATGAGGCGGCCGACGTCATCGTGACCGAGGGATCGCGCGATGAGGCGGTGGAAGATTTCAGCGGCGCCTTTGTCGATTGTGAGATCGGCGAGTTCGACACCGGAGAGTTCATCATCGCGGAAGCGAAACGGCAGCAGTTCTTCGCACGTTTGAACAATTGGCGGGAAAGCGGGGCGCGGATCGCGATTTATTTCCAGACCGAAGGGGAGATCGAACGCTTCCGCGAAATCATGGCCGAGGCCAAAGTCTCGTTAGGCGGAATCTCACTGCTCGAAGGGACCCTCGGGCGTGGCTTTTGTTTTCCGGCCGCCCAGCTCGTCGTCCTGGCCGCGGCAGAACTTTTCGGGCGCGCCCCCACTCACGGCCGGCGCCGCCTGCGACGCACGGCCAAATTCGGCACCCACCGCGCGCAGATCGATTTCAGCGATCTCAACGAAGGCGACCTCGTGGTCCATCTCGAGCAGGGCATCGGGCGTTTTCTCGGCCTGACGAGGATGGGTGTAGCGGCGGGCGTGTCGCCCGCAGGAGAGGGCGGCAGCAGCCCTGCGGCCGACACGGCCGCCGCTACACCGGAAGTGCTGGTGCTGGAGTTTGCGGAGGAGGCGAAGCTCTACGTCCCGCTCGAGCAGGCCTTCATGGTTTCGCGTTATGTCGGGGTCGGAAAAAAATCGCCCGCGCTCAGTTCCCTGGCCGACGCCAAATGGAGCCGGGCGAAAAAAAACGCCGCCGCCTCGATTTTCGATTACGCCGGCAAAATGCTCGCCCTGCAGGCCGAGCGCGAGACTCAGCTCGGCCACGCTTTCGGCAGCGACACGAAATGGCAGGTCGAGTTCGAGCATTCTTTTCCTTATCGCGAAACGCCCGACCAGTTCAAAGCCATCGCCGAGACCAAGGCCGACATGGAAGAGCCGCGCTCGATGGATCGGCTAATCTGCGGCGACGTCGGCTTTGGCAAAACCGAAGTGGCGATTCGCGCGGCGTTCAAGGCCGTCATGGAAGGCAAACAAGTTGCCGTCCTCACTCCGACAACCGTCCTCGCGCAGCAGCATTTCGAAACCTTTCGCCAGCGCATGCTCGATTACCCGGTCCGAATCGAAATGCTCAGCCGCTTCCGTTCCCAATCGGAACAGCGCAAAGTGCTCGCGCAACTGCGCGAGGGCGGCGTCGACGTCGTCGTCGGCACTCATCGCCTCATCTCCGGCGACGTCATCTTCAAGGATCTCGGCCTGGTCGTGATCGACGAGGAGCAGCGCTTCGGCGTCCTGCACAAGGAGAAATTCAAGGAGCTCTTCAAGCTCGTCGACGTCCTGACCCTCTCGGCCACGCCGATTCCGCGCACCCTTTACCTGTCGTTAGTCGGGGTCAAAGACATGTCGACGATCGAGACGCCCCCGCTCAATCGCCTCCCGGTCGAGACCGTCATCTGCGGCTACGACGAGCGGATCATTCGAGACGCAATCAACCGCGAGCTCGAACGCCAGGGCCAGGTTTACTTCCTGCATAACCGCGTCATGTCGATCCAGAAAACCCGCGACCGGATCGCGGAGCTTTGCCCGGGCGCGCGGGTCGAGATTGGCCATGGGCAAATGGATGCGGACGAGCTGGAAGGCGTGATGCAGCGCTTCGTGGCGGGAAAAATCGACGTCCTGGTCTGCACTACGATCATCGAGAGCGGGCTCGATATTCCGAACGCGAATACCATCATCATCGATCGGGCCGATCGTTTTGGGCTAGCTGATCTCTACCAGCTGCGCGGCCGGGTCGGGCGGGCCGAGCACAAGGCCTACGCCTATCTGTTGCTTCCGCGCGACATGGTGACGGGCGGAGTGGCCCGCAAAAGGATCAACGCCATCCAGCAATACAGCTCGTTAGGCGCAGGTTTTCGGATCGCGATGCGCGACTTGGAAATTCGCGGAGCCGGCAGCATCCTCGGGACCGCCCAGAGCGGGCATATCGTCGCGGTGGGGTTCGATCTTTACTGCCAGCTGCTGAAGCAGGCGGTCGCGCAATTGAAGGGCGAAAAAATCCGGCCGCGGCTGGAGGTGGATGTGCGGCTCGATTTCCTCGCGACTAACGAAGGCGAATTTCTCGCGGCCGGCCCGGAAAAGCTCGTGGCCGCCTTTATTCCGACGAGTTACATCAGCGACGCCGCCCTTCGCATCCAGGCCTACCGGGCCCTGGCCGAAATCACCACCGCCGAACAGCTCCAGCGCCTGCGGCGGGACTGGCGCGACCGCTTCGGGAAATGGCCGGAAGCGGTTGACAACTTGCTCACTCTCAGCGAAATCAAGCTTTCCGCCGCCCGGGCTCACGTCAGCCGGGTCGAGGTGCGCGAGAGCAAATTGATGCTCACTCGACGGGGCGACTTTATCCTTGTCGGTGGCAAATTTCCTCGTTTAACTTTCGGTAGAATCGATCTCAATCTCCCTGAGGTGTGGCAATGGTTAAAGCAACTTTAAACTTCATTTGGCGTTACCCAACGGTGGCGCTGCTTGCTTTTTCCTGTTTCGGGGTGGCCGCGACCGCTTCACCCACGCGCGGGGCCGAGTCGGTCAACGGCATCGCCGCGGTCGTGAACGACAAGGTCATCACCTACTCCGAAGTGCGCGAGGTGGTGGCACCGCGCGAACGGCTCCTGCGTTCCCAGTATTCCGGCCCGGAGCTGGTGAAAAAAATCACCGAGCTGCGCAAGGCGGCGCTGCAGGATTTGATCGATCGTCAGCTCATCATCCAGGCTTTTGAGAAAGATAAACTTCAAATCCCGCCGCACTTCATCGACGAGCGGGTCGATCAGGTGATCAAGGAAAATTTCGGCGGCGATCGCCATGCCTTCATCAAGACAATGGAGTCGCAGAAATACACCATGTCGAAGTTCCGCGATCTCGAGCGGCAGAAAATCATCGTCCAGGCGATGCGCTCCAAGAACGTGACCTCCAACCTCCTCATTCCGCCGGGCAAGGTGGAGGAATATTACCGCAAACATAAGGAGCTTTTTTCGAGCAAGGCGCAGGTCAAACTCCGCATGATCATGATCCCGGGGCACCCCGAATCGGGCGGCGGCGCGGCTCAAACCTCGATGGTTGATGAGATTCGGGCCAAGCTCATCACCGGCGCAGATTTCGACAAAATGGCTCAGATGTATTCGGAAGACAGCACGCGCGATCTCGGAGGCGATTGGGGCTGGATCGATGACAAAACACTCGCGCCGGAATTGTCGCAGGTCGCTTTCAGCCTCAAGCCCGGCGAGATCAGCAAAGTCGTCAACGTCGGCGGCAACCATTACATCCTGAAAGTAGAAGCGCGTCAGGGCGGCGAAGCGAAGCCGCTCAAGGACATGCGGAACGAGATCGAAGCCCGGCTGCGGCAGGAACAGGCCCAGGAACTTCAGGAACACTGGCTCGCCAGCCTGCGCTCAAAGGCTTACATCAAGACCTTCTAGCAGGGTTCATTCTTCAGCCCGCCGACCGGACCACTTCTGCCGTGCGCAAACGCATTGGGATCACGTTAGGCGATCCCAGCGGGATTGGACCGGAGATCGTAGAGGCGGCGCTGGCTTCGGGAACATTGCCCGAGGCGGATTACCGCGTCCTTGGTGCAACTGAAGGCTTTTCGTTAGGCGAGCCGAGCCCGGCCAGCGCCCGTGCCGCCCGGACCGCGCTCGAGGAATCTGCCCGTCTCGCCCTCGCCGGTGAGATCGACGCCGTCGTGACCGGGCCGATCCATAAGGCGCGAATGTATGAAGTAGGATTTGAGTTTCCCGGCCAAACGGAATTTTTCGCCGCCCGGTGCGGGGTAGAAAACTTCGCCATGCTCCTGACCGGCGCGGGGCTGACCGTGGCGCTGGTGACGACGCACATCCCGCTGCGCGAGGTGACGCAACGGCTGCAAACTTCCGAAATCGTGCGCGTCGGATTGCTCCTGGTCGATTTTCTTTCAGGCAAAACAGGGGCACGAATCGCAGTCGCCGGACTCAACCCGCACGCGGGCGAAGACGGCGCGCTCGGCCGCGAAGAGATCGAACTGATCGCCCCGGCGATCGCGCAATTGAACGACTCGCCACTCGTCCCTCGGCATTCGTCCCCTCTCTTCTCTGGTCCGCACCCGCCCGACACGGTCTTTCACCGCGCCGTCGCCGGAGAATTCGACGCCGTCCTTTGCATGTATCACGATCAAGGGTTGATTCCGCTCAAGCTGCACGCATTTCATGAAGGAGTGAATGTCACGCTCGGACTCCCCTTTCCGCGCACCAGCCCCGATCACGGCACGGCCTTCGACATCGCTGGGAAAAACATTGCCCGTCCCGACAGCATGCTCGCCGCCATCCGTCTCGCAGTGGAACTCGCCGGGCGCGCTTCG
>JBKJNW010000182.1:0-4155 GCA_046593335.1 Chthoniobacterales bacterium
AACGGGAAGAGCGGCACCTTGACCGCCAGCCCGAGAAAAATTCCGGCGAAGGCGAACCAGGCGAATTTCCCGGAAAGCAATCCGGTTTTCCCGAGCGCCGCGAGCTCGGCAAAATCAAACGTTCCCCTAACGAGATAGATTCCGAGAAACGAGAGCAACATCGCGACGCTGCCGAGGAAAGTGTAGAGAAAAAACTTCGTCGCCGCGCGCTCGCGCCCCGTCCCGCCCCAGAGTTTGATGAGGAGAAACGCCGGGATCAGGCTCATCTCGTAGAAGAGAAACCAGAGAATGAAATTTTGCGCGCTGAACGTGCCGTAGAGCGCCGATTGCATTACGAGGAGGAGCGCGCAGTAGCCGCGACCAGCCCGTTGCGCGAGGAGCGCGAACGGAAAAACCAGCGAGGTCAAAAGGAGGAGTAACAGACTCAAGCCGTCGATCCCGACGTGGATTTCGGCGCCGATCGCGGGAATCCAGGCATGACGCGCTACCATTTGCAGCCCGGTCACCGCGGGATCGAAGGTGCGCCACAACTCGAGCGCGAAGAGGGCCGTGATCGCGCAACTCCCGAGCGCCATACCGCGCGCGTAGTTCCGCGGTGCGACGCTGACGAAAAGCGCGCCGAGGAACGGGATGAAGATGAGCCCGGCGATCAGGTGAGCCATGCGTAAAGAAGCAGCAGCGCGATCATGCCGACCGCAATCGCGCCGAGGTAAGTTTGGATCTGGCCCGAGTGCCGGTTCGCCAGCAACCGGCTCACGCCGCGCGTCACCCCGGTCGCGTCATCCACTCCGGCATTGATTGCGCCCTCGTCGAAACCTTTGCTTAGACTCCCTAACGAACGCGCCAGCAACCCCACCGCGCGGACCAATCCGTCCCAAAAATAGCGGTCGAGCGCGTCGGAGAGCTGCGCGGCAAAACGCGCCCAGGCGAGGATGGTCCAGTCGTAAAGTTCGTCGAGCCACATACGATTCGCCAGAAACCGAAAGAGCGCCGGCTGCGCCCGCTCGAGCGGATCGGTCGCGCCTGCTTTGCGATAAACAAAAATGCCAAGCCCGATCCCGACGGCGACCAGCGCGAGAGAGACGAAGAGGATCGGCTGAATCAAAAGCGCGGAATTGAACGAAGCTCGCTCGCCAATCAGATAATCATGCAGCCAGGGCCAGGCCGGCGTGAGGACAAGACTGAAACCGACCGCGCAGAGCGCGAGCACGAGCAAAGGCAGGGTCATGACCGACGGACTTTCGTGCGCGTGTTCAGCAGCGGCGCGGCGCGGGCCGAAAAAGACGTAAATCATCTGCCGCGTCATGTAGAGCGCGGTCAGGACCACGCCCGCGAGCATGAGGAAATGCGGCACGCGCGAGACGGGCCAGAGCGAAGTGGCGTGGAGGATTTCCTCCTTCGTCCAGGCGCCGGCGAAGAAAAGCGGCACCCCGCTCAGGGCCATCATGCCCACCGCGTAGGTCAGAAACGTCACCGGCATCAGTCCGCGCAGACCGCCCATCCGGCGGATGTCCTGTTCCTCGTGGCAGCCGTGAATGACCGAGCCGGAGCCGAGGAAGAGGAGCGCCTTGAAAAATCCATGCGCGAGCAGATGCATGATCCCGGCCGCCACCCCGCCCACGCCTAACGACACCATCATAAGTCCGAGCTGGGAAACGGTCGAGTAGGCAAGGATGCGTTTGATGTCCCATTGCGCGAGTGCGATGAGCGCGGAGATGAGCGCAGTCACGACGCCAATCCAGACTACGACGGTGAGTGAAGTCGTCACCCCGCCGGCTGCGCCTAACGAGAAGATGGGATAGACGCGCGCGACCAGGAAAACGCCCGCCGCCACCATGGTCGCGGCATGAATGAGCGCGCTGACCGGGGTCGGGCCTTCCATCGCGTCCGGCAGCCAGACGTGGAGCGGGAACTGGCCCGATTTCCCGGCCGCGCCGCAGAAGATGAGAAGGGCTACGAAGGTGGCGCTCACGCCTAACGAGAGAAGCCCGGCGTTTTCCAGCGCGCCGTTGCCGCCGTCGTAAAACAGCAGCGTCCCGCTCCGGCCATAGAGCCAGAGCATTCCGAGAAAAAACCCGATGTCGCCGATTCGGGTGGTGATAAACGCCTTCTTCGCCGCGGCGGCCGCGCTTGGTTTGTGAATCCAGAATCCGATCAGCAAATACGAAGCGAGCCCGACCAATTCCCAGCAGATGAAAAGCAGGAGGAGGCTGTTCGCGATAACCACCCCGAGCATGGCGGCGGAGAAAAAAGAGATATAAGCGAAGAAGCGGCCGAAATTTCTATCCGCCGCCATGTAGCCCACGCTGAAAACGAAAATGCAAAGGCTAACGAACGTGATCATGACGAGCATGACCGCGGCCAGCGGATCGATGACGAAGCCGAGCCGGAGCGTTTGTTCCCCAAAGGTGAACCAGGTGAAGTTATGAAAAACCCTGTAGCCCGGAGTTGAGAGAGTCGGGGCAAAAGCCGCCAGCGAGCAGATAAGCGCTACGACCTGGCCACCGATTGCCAGCCCGGCCGCCGCCTTCCGTTGGCTGTCGGGCAAGCTCAGAATGATGAGCGACAGCGCCAGCGGCACGGCCGGAACCAGCCAGAGATGAGCGAGGATCCAGCCGCTCATCCCTTCAGCTCATCCATCTGGTCGACGTTGGTCGTGCGGTAATGCCGGTAAACGGCGATGACGAGGGCGAGCCCTACGGCGGCTTCAGCAGCCGCGATCGCGATCGCGAAGATTGTCACCATCACGCCGGTGGGCGGCGCCGGTTGCGGAGCGAACCGCCAGAAAGCAATGAAGTTTATTCCAGCCGCTGCCAGCATCATCTCGATCCCGATGAGAATGAAAATCGCGTGGCGCCGGCTCAGCGCCGCGAGCAATCCAATGCAAAAGAGCGCCGCCGCAACGACGAGAAAGAGTTGGAGTGTCGGTGTCATCGCAGGTCGAGTTGGATCGGGTAGCGCACACGTCTCGTGTGCTGGTTTCGGTGTCCCACCGAAACGAACTTTTCTTGGACGTCCCTGCGCGCAGGGAAAGTTCGCAACGGTGAAGACACCGTCGCCAGCACGCGAGACGCGTGCGCTACCCAGGCGATGCGCATCATCGCTTTTCCTCCATCGCGAGCACCATCGCGCCGATGAGCGCGGCCGTGAGAAGCAGCCCGACACATTGCAGCGGCCAGACGTAGTCGGTCATGAGCAGCTCGCCAATTCGCCGCACGGTCAGCGGCGCTATTGGCAACGCGGTCGCCGTCAGGTTGCTTGACCTCAGGATGGCCCAGACCAAACCGGCAAAGACCGCCAGCGCGATGAGCGCGCCGCTCCAATGGAATCCACCATCCATTTCCGAATCCCGCCGGGTGAGGAGGATGGTAAAGACGATCAGGACCGCGACCGCTCCGACGTAAACGAAGACCTGGACCAATCCGACGAACTCCGCGCCTAACAAAAAGTAAAAGAGCGCCACCCCGACAAAGGAGAGGGCGAAACAAAGAGCGGCGTGGACCAGTTTCGGGAGCGTCGCCGCGGCCAGGGCGGCGGCCAGGGTCAGGACCGCGATGCAAATGAAGACGACGATGCTCATTCGGCGTAGCGATAAGTGCGCGGAGCGAATTTTTTACTCGTCCCGAGAAGTCGCGAGAGAGCGAAATAGACCGCCAGAATCAGGCCTTCCGACCAGAGAAACCCGGCAAAACGGCGACCTTGGTAATGCCAGATGGCGGCCGCGATCACACAGGTAAAAGCCATCGGGAGCATGAATTTCCAGGCAAAGTTCATGACCTGGTCGACGCGAGCGCGAGGCAAGGTCCCCCGGATCCAGATGAAGACGAAGAGGAGCAGGCCGAGCTTGGCGAAAAACCAGGCGTAAGACGGGATGAACTCGAGAAAGGGAAAAGGCGCGTGCCAGCCGCCGAGAAAGAGCGTCACGGCCAGGCCGCTGATGGCAAACATCCCGAAATATTCCGCGAGGAAAAAAGTCGCGTATTTGAAGCCGGAGTATTCCGTCATGTGACCGGCCACAATCTCGGACTCGCCTTCCGGCACATCGAAGGGCGTGCGGTTCGATTCCACCAGGCCGGAAATAAAAAACAAAAGGAAAGCGGTCCCGCCCCAGGGGGTGACGACAAACCAGCGCGGGAGAAAGCCGAAGGAGTAACC
>JBKJNW010000233.1:0-2679 GCA_046593335.1 Chthoniobacterales bacterium
TTGCGCTGGCAGCGGGCGCGCGTCGGGGACGAGGTAAGGGCCAGCCGCAGCGGAGAGGCCGAAGTTCCAGGCCTGATTGGGCTTCATCCCCAGTCGAAGTTCGTAGGACGGATGAGCAAAATCGAAGTCGTCCCATGCCTCGGGGCGCGAGGAAACCGGAGCGTTCTTTATCGCGGCGGCGTATTCGAAAATCCCGATGCTGCCGGCAACCGAGGCCCCGATCGTGTAAGCCGGTCCCCAGACGATGGGCAGGAACTCGTATTTATCGAAGCCGGGCACCCGGCGAAAGCTTTGGCCAGTGAGCGGGATTTCACGGTCAGAGACGAGGGAGGCGGTTTCATAGGGCAGGGGGGCATTGATGAGCGGGTTGTCCCATGAGAGATGACGCGGAACCCAACCGCCAACGACGGTCGAGAATTTTCCGATCTGCAGATTAAAACGCCCGTCGTTCCAGGGCGTAATGCGCAAAGCGTATTCGTCCAGGCGCCATTGCGTGCCCAGATCGCTCGGGTCGAACCCGGTGTCGACCCGGGTTTGAGCAAAGAAATAAACGTTTGGCCCGATCTTGGCGTCGAGAAAAACGCTCAGGCGCGGAGTGAAGAGATCATGCCCCTCAGCCCGGATCAGGCCCGGCGGCGGCTGCGGGTAATGATAATATTCGAGATCGAGCACACCGCTGACCCGCGCTCGCACCTGATCGTGGTAAACGCTGATCGTTAGGGCTTGGTCGATCTCGTCGAAGTAATCTTCCGCATTTGCCGCGGGCATGAACGCAGCGAGCAAGCTGACGCAGACGAATGCAGATTTCATATGGCGACCCCCGAAGGCTGTGCAGCCGCCGGCACCGCCGCGCGAAAGAGGGCGCAAAATTCCGTCCATTCGCCGTCCGACCTAACGAGCCGAAGCTCGCCCCCGTGGAGGCGGACCAACTCGCGCGCGAGATTTAAGCCGAGCCCGTGCCCCGGCACGTCGGAACTCGCGCCCGCGCGATGGAAGCGCTCGAAAACGTAGGCCTGCTCCTCTGCCGGAATTCCACGCCCGGTATTTGCGACCCGCAACTCCACCTCGCGGCCGGTCCGCCGCGCGGAGATGCGAATGGTACCGCCAGACCGGTTATATTTGCGGGCGTTATCGAGCAGGTTCTGCACGACCAGGGAGGTGTATTTTATTTCGCCTGCGATCTGGAGCTCGTCCGGGATCTCGGTCTCCACCCGCAGCTCGGCCGAGTCCGACAAAGCCCGGAGATCATCCAGCCATTCATCGACCAGATGTCGGAGATCGACGGTGTTCAAGGTCAGGCGCAGCTTGCCCGCGTCCATCCGCGAGAGCAGGAGAAGATCTTCGACCACGCCGGTCAGCCGGTAAGTTTGGTGAATGAGTGTGGAAATCTCCTCATAGACCTCCTGCGAAAAACCGTCGCGCATCAGGAGCGAGTCGAGTCCGGCGCGCAGGACCGTGATCGGACTCTTCAGTTGATGCGAGGCATCTGCCGAGAAGCGCGTTGAGCGCTGCAACTCTTCGGCGGTCGTTTGCAGCTCCGCTTCCGCGCGCTGGCGTTGCGCGAAATTTTCCTCGGAGGCCACGGCCAATTGCTCGACCGGCTGGGAGAGACGGCGGGAAAAGATATGGCTCACCACGAAACCGGCGACGAGCAGGAGACCGCCGGCACTGAGGATCTGCCAGCGCAACCGCGCCTGGCGCGCGAGCAACTGATCGAGCGGATAAACGCAGACTTCGTAGGCGGGCGGATAATCGGAGTCGGGATTAAGCCGCTTGAAGAAGAGCAGGTGCGGCACGCCCTCGATCGTCGTGCGCAAACTCTCTTCTTTCCCGGTCGGATTCGCGAGCGAGCTGGCCAACGCGCGCGTAATCTGCACCTCCGCCTCCTGATCGAAAGCCGCCAGCTGCAATTTTCCATCGGCCAGGATGCCGCTTTTCATTCCGATTGATTTACCGTGCGGCATCGCTTCGACAGGTTTGAACCCGAGAACGAGGGCCGCGATCACCTCGTTCGACTCGGTCGAGCGAATCGGGACGGCGATCATTTCGTCGACTGTTGGCCGGCCCGCTTCATCGGGGCGCGCCAGGTAGCCGGTTTGCATCATCGGAGGGAGGCGCTTCGGAGAGAGGCGCGCCTCTTCGTTAGGCAATAGCACGCCGGCATCGTGGCTCGGGGGCGCGATGACCGCGCCGTCGTTGTCGAGGAAACGGTAGAAACGAGCGTGCAAGGTCTCGACCGCGTCCACCTCGTCAGGCGCGGCGCGTTCCATCAGGTCGCGCAATTCGTCGCGCGCGCTCGGGTAGAGCAGATCAAGCGCGTTGTCCTCCAAGGCGGCGTGGATGCGCGCGTTCTGAGCGAGCGCTCTGGAACGGTCGGCCACGGCCGCGTTGCGCAGCTCCTGTAGGCGATGCAGGGAGGCCAGATCGAGCTCGAAATCGCGCTGCAAATCGGCCCGCGCATCGTCCGCCGCCCGTCGCTGCGCGACGACAATGCCGAGGACGGTCAAGCTGGAGATAACCAGCATCATGGTGACGAGGAGCTTGCTGCGAAAACGGCGGATGCCGAACGTGCGAGACTCGGGCGCTGCGTTCACGGCAGGTCCACGTGCAAGGCAGCGCCGCTCCCCAGGTCGACCGGATGCTCCACCGTCTTGCGGCTGTTGATCCAGGCTTTCAGAG
>JBKJNW010000051.1:0-3914 GCA_046593335.1 Chthoniobacterales bacterium
CCACCCGAGTAGGCCACCACCAGCGGCGCGTTTTTGCGGATGAGCGCAGACAACGCCGCCTGTTTCGCCTGCGTTGACGCCGGTTCGCTCATCGGCAGAGAATAGCTCCGCCCGCTCGGGGAAACAACTAGCCCGCAGACTGCGGACGATCGAGTTGACGGAGACCGGTCATCACACTGACGAGCTGCTGGTTTCGCTCATTCAGCGTTTGCAGCCGGAGCTGCCAGCGGTGCAGCTGGATGCTGAGCTGGTTGATGTAACCGTTGATTTCCGTGCGCTGCGATTCGTTTTCTTTCAGATGACGCTCGAGTTCGGAGAGCTTGGTCGCAGCGGAAGGTTCGGCTGATTGCGTCTCAAAGCTGGTGGCACTGGAGTGAGGGACCGTTGTCGGCTTTCCGCAGCGCTGACAGTTCAGAGTCAGACCGGCGGCGGATTTCTCGACCACGAGCGCGATGAGGCAGTGCTCGCACTTAAAGAGAATATCAGCCGTTCCGTTTTTCGGTTCGAGCGGTCGCGCGGCGTTTTGCATCGGGGGAATTTAAGCAAACCGCATACCAGCTTTGGAGGAGACACGATGTCGCCAGCGGGGTTAGGAGACCGTCACAAGTGCGCCACAGTGGCGCTGATGTCCGGCTCAAGCATGATCGTGCGAAAAACTCTAATCATTCGAAATCAAACACTTAAAACTCAAATTGCCGTCATGGAACGATCGCTGCTAAACACTCCGAGAAAGGATTTCAATATAACAAATGGCTAAAGTATTAGGTATCGACTTGGGAACGACCAACTCCTGCATGTCTGTCATGGAGGGCGGCGACCCAGTAGTTTTGGAAAACAGCGAGGGCGCACGGACGACGCCATCGATTGTCGCATTCGCGAAGAATGGCGAGCGACTCGTCGGTCAGGCGGCGAAGCGTCAGGCTGTGACGAACCCCGCGAACACAATTTTCTCCATCAAGCGCTTCATGGGGCGCAAATTCGACGAGGTCCGCGAGGAAGAACATCGCGTGCCCTACAAGATCGTGAAGGCGGCAAATGGCGATGCTCACGTGCAGGTGGAAGTGAACGGCGAGAAGAAGACTTTCTCGCCGCCGGAAGTCTCGGCGATGATTCTCGCCAAGCTCAAAGCCGACGCGGAAGCGAAGCTCGGTGAAAAGATCACCCAGGCCGTCATCACCGTGCCAGCTTATTTTAACGATTCCCAGCGCAACGCGACCAAGGACGCAGGCAAGATCGCCGGCTTGGAAGTTCTCCGCATTATCAACGAGCCGACCGCGGCTTCGCTTGCTTACGGTCTTGATAAGAAGAAAGACGAAAAGATCGCGGTCTATGACTTAGGCGGCGGCACCTTCGATATCTCTGTGCTCGAAATCGGCGATGGCGTCTTCGAAGTGAAGGCGACCAATGGGGACACTCACCTCGGCGGCGATGACTGGGATAACGTCCTGGTCGATTGGATCGTCGATGAATTCAAGAAAGAAAGCGGCATCGATCTCTCCAAGCAGCCGGACGCGATCCAGCGCATCAAGGAAGAAGCCGAGAAGGCAAAGATCGCTCTTTCATCCTCACAGGAATACGAGATCAACCTGCCCTTCATCACGGCCGATGCGAGCGGTCCGAAGCATATCCAGAAGAAGCTCACCCGGTCCAAGCTCGAGCAACTGACCGATCCGCTCTTTCAGCGCACGATCAAGCCGGTCAAGGACTGCCTGGCCGACGCCAAGCTCTCGGAGAAAGACATCAACGAGTTAGTCCTCGTCGGTGGTATGACTCGCATGCCGAAGGTCATCGAGACCGCGCGTGAACTCATCGGGAAAGAACCCCACAAGGGTGTGAATCCAGATGAAGTCGTTGCGGTTGGCGCCGCAATCCAGGGCGGCGTGCTTAAGGGTGACGTGAAAGACGTCCTCCTCCTCGATGTGACTCCGCTGACTCTCGCGATTGAAACTGCTGGCGGCGTCGCGACTCCGATGATTCCGCGGAATACGACGATCCCGACTCGTAAATCGCAGATCTTCTCGACTTACAGCGACAATCAGCCCGGCGTGGAAATCAAAGTCCTGCAGGGTGAGCGTCCGCTCTCTCGCGACAACAAAAACCTCGGCACCTTCCACCTCGACGGCATCCCGCCGGCCCCACGCGGCACGCCGCAGATCGAAGTCACTTTTGACATCGATGCCAACGGCATCCTGCACGTCTCGGCCAAGGATCTTGGTTCTGGCAAAGAGCAGAAAATCTCCATCACCGGTAGCTCAGGCTTGAGTAAGGAAGAAGTCGAGAAGATGCAGCGCGATGCTGAAGCACACGCCGAAGAGGATAAGAAGGCGAAGGAAGCGATCGAGATCAAGAACAACGCCGATAACCTGGCTTACCAGAGCGAGAAACAGCTCAAGGAACTTGGCGACAAGGTCCCGGAAGAGAAGCGCAAGCAGATCGAGGAAGCCATCAAGGCTGTGCGCGACGCGATCGAAGCGAATGACACCGACGCAATGAAACGCACTTACGAGGACTTACAGAACAAGTTCCAGGAAGTGAGCGCCGATCTCTACAAGCAAGCCGCGGCCAATGCCGGGCCTGCCCCTGGCGCCGAAGCCGGCGGACGTCCTGGCCCGCAGGCCGAGGCTCAGACCGATGGTCCGCGCAAGGATCAAGGCGACGTGGTCGATGCAGAGTTCGAAGTGGTCGACGAAGACAAGAAGTAACTTTCAACCAAAACAATTTGCCGATGAGCCGCTCGCTTCCTGCGAGCGGCGACCGGCAACAACCCAACTAGCTAAAAGGAGTAAGTAATACCATATGGCAATTAACGTAAGACCTCTCGGCGACCGGGTGCTCGTGCAACCGATCGAAGAGAAAGAAACCAAAAAGGGCGGCATCATCATCCCCGATACCGCCAAGGAAAAGCCGCAGGAAGGCAACGTCGTTGCCCTAGGTACCGGTAAAACGGACGACAACGGCAAGAAAGTGGAGTTCACCGTGAAGAAGGGCGACAAAGTGCTCATCTCGAAATACGGCGGCACTGAAATCAAGGTGGACGGTGAGTCCTACCTGATCATGCGCGAGGACGATATCCTCGGCATCATCGGCTAACCCAGTCTCTCAACTCTCAACCAAGGACTAACAACTAAATTATGGCAGCTAAACAACTACAATTTGATGAGAATGCGCGGCATGCGCTTCTCCGCGGCATCGAGAAACTCTCGCGTGCCGTTAAGGCGACCCTCGGACCGAGCGGCCGCAACGTCATCCTCGACAAGAAATTCGGCAGCCCGACCATCACCAAAGACGGTGTGACCGTGGCTAAGGAGATCGAGCTCGAAGATCCTTATGAAAACATGGGCGCCCAGCTCGTGCGCGAAGTCGCCTCCAAGACTTCCGACATCGCGGGCGACGGCACCACCACCGCGACCGTTCTCGCCGAGTCCATCTACAAAGAAGGTCTTCGCAACGTGACCGCGGGTGCTAACCCGACTTCGCTTCAGCGCGGCATCAACAAGGCTGTCGAAGCCATTGTCGCCGAGCTCGGCAAGATCTCGAAGAAGGTTAGTGACCGTAACGAAATCGCGCAGGTCGCGACCGTTTCGGCTAACTGGGACAAGACAATCGGCGAGATCATCGCTGATGCCATGGACAAGGTCGGCAAGGACGGCACCATCACGGTGGAAGAAGCTAAGTCGATTGAAACCAGCCTCGACGTCGTCGAAGGCATGCAGTTCGACAAGGGCTATCTCTCTCCTTACTTCGTCACCAATGCCGAAGCGATGGAAGTGGTCCTCGACAACCCTTACATCCTCATTCACGAGAAGAAGATCTCGAGCTTGAAGGACATGCTTCCGCTTCTCGAGAAAGTGGCCAAGGCTGGCCGCCCGCTCTTGATCATCGCGGAAGACGTGGAAGGCGAAGCGCTCGCGACC
>JBKJNW010000150.1:0-24496 GCA_046593335.1 Chthoniobacterales bacterium
CTAGACCGCCGGCTTCAGCGTTTCGACGTGTGACTCGTAGCTCTGGATCAATTCCGTGATCTTGGTCTGAAATTGATCTTGCGCGGAGTAGAGTCCGCCGATCGGATCGGAAAATTCCTTCTGCTTGAGTTCGTCATCAATCGTTAGCGTCAGCTCGGCCAAGGTTTCGATGTTGGCCCGAGAGTGGAATTCCATTTCCTTCAATTTGGAGAGGACGGCGACCGATTGTTCGAGATCGGGCGAGCCCTGGCTCGCAGCCGGGGCATCCGCTTTCTTGGCGGCTGCCTTTTCCTTTGGCTGAGCCGCGGCTTTAGCAGCGACGGGCGCCTCATCATCTTTTTCCTGCTTCACCTTTTTGTCGTGAGCGACGTTTCTTGGATCGGACATCTCCTACCCTACACCGCTTCTCCGGCGACGTCGCCGAACCATAAATCGAAGCTTTACAGCCCTCGCACCCACCACTGATATGACGGGAAGTCATGAGCCGCATTGGAACCGTTGACAGCCTTTGGCGCTACCCCGTCAAGAGCATGTGCGGCGAAGAGTTGCACCAAGCTTTTGCCGGATTCGCCGGCTTCTACGGCGATCGCGTCTTCGCTTTCCATAATAACAAAGCCCGCCCAGGCTTGCCGTATCTGACGGCGCGCGATCAGCGCCGGATGCTGCTCTACCAGCCGCGTTTTCGCCAGCCGGAGAAAATGATCCGGCCGCCCAATCTCGCCGAGGCCGAGAAGCTCGGGGCGGGAGCGACTCCTCTTTACGGTCCGGCAGAGGATTTTTTGTTGAATGTGGAAACGCCGGATGGCAAAAGGCTGGCGATCGATGATCCGAAATTGATCCAGCAGTTGCGCGCCGGTCTCGCAGGCGACCCCGAGCTGACCTTGGTTCGCTCGGAACGGGCTTTGACCGATTGCCGCCCGGTTTCGGTCTTTGCCTTGCAAACGGCCAGCACTCTCACCGAAGAGAGCGGTCTCCCGGTCGACAAGCGGCGCTTTCGCGCCAACCTCTATCTCGACCTAACGAGCGCTGCAGGATTCGCAGAAGACAGTTTCGTCGGGCGTTCGGTGCGCATTGGAGAGAAGGTCACACTGGCCATTTTACAGCGTGACTCCCGCTGTATGATCATCACTCTCGATCCCGAAACGGGAGAAAAGTCGCCGGCCGTGCTCAAAGCCGTGGCGCAAAACCACGGCGGCTTTGCCGGCGTTTATGCCGCCGTCCTGCGCGAAGGAATGATCTGTCGCGGCGACGCCGTGGAGTTGCTCGACTAATTCTTCGAATCGTCCGGCGGCCGGGCCGGATTGACCTTATCGCGAAACTTCTCCGCCGCCCGCGTCACCGCATCCTTCGCTCGGTCGCGCGAACCACTCCCTTCGCTTTGGATTTGACGGATCGTCCGGTCCATCGCCGTCTTGATGCTGCTCGCCGTCCCGCCCTTGGCGCATTCCCGCACGAGCACGCCCTCAAGTCGCGCGATCGCGGCGTCGACCGTGTAGTTCGGATTGACCGACGGTTGGTCCTGCGGGGCGAGTGCGCTGTAAACGTTGATCACTTCCTCGCTGTGCGCGCCCCAGCGTAGCACCTGGTAGAAAAGCGCGCCCTGGCGTTGGCCTTTGAAGACGAGGTCGATCAAGGCGGCGAAGAGCGAGACCGGCATGAGGGCAAAGTCGCGCAGGTTATCGAGCAGCATCTTGAGCTGGAAAACGAAAACATCGCGGAGGAATTGCCAGTGATCGTCCGACGGCGGCGGTGGCACGAGAGAATCGTCTGGGCTCATGTGCCAACTTTAGGCACACCCCGGTCGATTTTCGACGGAAACAAGTTTAGGAATCAGCCGCGCGGCAAGAATGCTGCCGGCTTGAGGTGAAACCAACCCGAATACTCCTCCTCACCTTCATCGCGATGCTGGCTTTCGCCGGCAACTCGCTGCTCTGTCGCGCAGCCCTGAAACATCTCGCGATCGACGCCGCCAGCTTTACCTGCATTCGCATTCTCTCCGGGGCAGTTGCGCTTGCGCTCATTTTGCAATTGCGTCGCGGACCCCGAGAGAAAGCCGGGAGCTGGATTTCCGCCTTCGCGCTTTTTTTTTATGCGGCGGCGTTTTCTTTTGCCTACAACACGCTATCCGCCGGAACCGGCGCGCTCCTTCTTTTCGGTGCCGTCCAGGCGACGATGATTCTCTGGGGTTTGGGGAGCGGGGAACGTTTGCACGCCGGCCAGCTTTGCGGACTGGTGCTCGCGCTTGGCGGTTTGGTCTGGCTTCTCTTTCCAGGGCTCTCGGCGCCCCCGTTAGGCGGTTCGCTCCTCATGCTGAGCGCGGGCATTGCCTGGGGCGTGTATTCGCTGCGCGGAAAGAGCGTGCGCAATTCCGCCAGCGCGACCGCGGGAAATTTTCTGCGCGCGGTGCCGTTCGCGGTTGGCCTCGCCCTTCTTTTTCTGCCCTCGGCGCACGCCGATCGCGCGGGCGTGCTCTACGCCGTTCTCTCGGGCGCGGTCGCTTCCGCGGCCGGTTATATCATTTGGTACAGCGCGCTTCCGCACCTGAAGGCGGCCAGCGCCGCGACGGTGCAGCTGAGCGTGCCGGTCCTGACCGCCGCCGGCGGTATCCTGTTCCTCGGCGAAGCGCTCAGCCTCCGTTTTATTCTCGCCGCGGTCGCGGTTCTGGGCGGCATCGCGCTCGTGGTGCGGGAGAAGCGGGGTGCCGGCTGATTCGTTAGGCAGAAAAATCGGTCTTTCTAATTTCCGCCCGCACTGTTAACCCCACGAGCGTGAAACGACTCCTTTGGCTCGATATCGCAAAAGGTCTGGCCATTCTGATCGTCGTTTATTTTCATTTCTTCCGGACCTACTTCGAGCACGGCGCGCTCCCGCCGCCGGACTGGACTAGCTTCGCCGCTGGCCTAACGACTTTTCTCGGGATGGCCTGGATTCAACTTTCCGGGCTTGGCTTTCATGCCGTCGGGGTCTTCATCATCCTGAGCGGCTGGGCTCTCATGCAGTCAACCGCGCGCCGGGCCGACGCCCATCCCATCGCCTGGGGCTCGTGGTATTTCGCGCGCTTCGTCCGGATCTATCCGATGTATTGGGTCGCGCATCTCGTCTACCTCTTTTCCCCTTTCACGGCGCGTTTCGAGAAAATCGACGGCCGCATTCTGCTCAGCCTGCTCGGGCTGCGCTTCATCAATATCGAGAGCAATTTTTATTACCTCAATGCCGCCTGGTGGTATTTCGGAATGCTGATCCAGTTTTACCTGATCTTCCCACTCCTCTTCTGGGCCGCGCGCAAACTGGGCCCGTGGGGCTTTTTGTTAGGCGCATGCGCGCTTGGATTTTTCGTGCGTTACCTGCTCCTGGTTGCCTATCCGCAAAACGGAATGTGGGTCCAGGGCGGCCTCGCACTTTGCCGGCTGCCGGAGTTCGCCCTCGGAATGGCCCTCGGAATGTGGAACAGCCGGGCGCCGGAGCGGATCGAGCGTTTTCTTCTCGGCGGGCTCGGATTGCTCGCCGGCGTTGTGCTTTACCCGGCGGCGCTCCAGCTTTATCACGGCCTCGCGCCTTATATCTTCGTCGACTTCGCCACGGGCGGTTGCTGTTTTCTTGTCCTCGTCGGGATCGCTGGTCTCATCGCCCGATTCCCCGCACCCGCTAAAGTGCTCGGGTTGGTCGGAGCGTTTTCCTATGGCGTTTATCTCATTCATCATCCGTATGTGATCTGGCTCGGCCTGCGCATCCGCGAGGTTCCGGTCTGGATGTTTGTCCTCATCACCGTCGCCACTCTGGCCGTGCTTTGCGCCTGGGGCATGTTCCTTGAGAAAGCGACGAACGCCGTCGTGAACCGGCTCCTTCGCCCCAAGGCGAAAGTGGCGGCGCCCTGATGTCCGAAGCTCGCATGTGGCTTCTAGTTCGAACGCACTCGCACTACCACCGCCGCGACGCTATCGATCTCGACCGCGGCATCGTAGAAATCGGCGTCGGTCAGTTGCGACAGATGCACCAGCTTGTCGGTCACTTTCTCTAGTTTGCCGCCGATCTTCTCGCCGGATTTCATCCGCAGCTCGACTGGTTTGCCGACCTGCTGTTCCAGGACGCTGCGGAGGGTATCGTTAGGCTGAAGCGCGATCTTGCTCTGCCCGAAGGAGGGCGCGGCCAGGGCGACGAGTGCGAGGACGGAGAGCAGCGTTTGTTTCATAGGCCACCTGTCTTACGGAAAAGAGCGCGCGATTGACGAGCGAAATTTACGCGCGCTCGCCCCACCGCGGATTGGCGAACGCGCCGGTCCTGCTACGTTTCCAATCATGAGCGAAAACCTAAATCACGCGCCCGATCTCACCCAGCGACCGCCGCGCAGCCCGCGGGTCCGCCTCGGCGGTTACGTCGTGCTGCCGCGCATTCTCGACAAAGGCCGGGCCGCGCTGGCCGGGAAAGCCGGCGAATTCAAATACAACAACCCGGCCGACTATCACTGGTTTCGTTTCACCGGGATCACCGCCGAGCAGCTGAAAGCAGAGCTCGCGACCGGCAAAGGCGACGGCGAAATGCTGGCCTGGATCCAGGAAAACGCCCCGCACAAACGCGAGCCGTGGGAGATCCAGCAGTGGAGCGCCTATTTTAACGAACGCGGACCGGATAGCGACGTCGAGACGCTGGCGTTTTTCGCGCAGAAAATGGGCGACTTTAATCCTAAACGCGAAGACGTGAAAACGTGGTTCGATCTGCTCGACCTCGACGACCACGTCACCTTCGGCGGCCAAGCCTGACTTCGCGTCCGTCAATCTTTGCTCGCGACATAAACCGTACTCTCAGAGTCTCCATCGAGGAGCGGATTCGGGAAGCGCACAATATGTGCGCGCGTCGTGGCAAAGACCGCGCCGAGTGCGTCGAGAAATTCATCGTCCGGCGGATCATCCGACCAGAGGGCGAAGATGCCGCCCGGATGCAGGTGCGCCGCCAAGGCTTGCAACCCCGCCGGTTCATAAAAAGCCGCGTTGGCCGGGTCGAGCAGGTAGCGCGGCGAATGATCGATATCCAGCAGCACCGCGTGATAGCGCCGCCCGGGATTTTCCGGATCGAAGCCCTCGCGCGAGCGGGCGCAGGCGAAAAAATCGCCCAGCTGCATCCGGCAACGAGAATCGTCGGTGAGCTGCTTGCCTAACGGAACCAGGCCGCGCTGGTGCCACTCGATCACCGACGGCAGCGCATCGACCACGAGAAGCGACGCCACCTCGCGGTGCTCGAGCGCCGCGACCGCGGTATAGCCCAGCCCGAGCCCGCCGACTACCACATCCCATGAGTCGCCCCCCAGCTCCGAGAGCCCGAGATGCGCCAGGGCCTCTTCCACTTCGTGGAACATGCTCGACATGAGAAAAGAGTCGCCCAGCTTAACCTCGAAGATCTCCATTCCGCCTAACGACAAGACGCGCCGCCGCCGCAGACTCAGTTCCCCGAGCGGCGTTTCGCGGAAATCGAGCTCTTCAAAATCCCGGCTGATCGACATGCCCGCAGGATGAGCTTTTCCGCCGGGGGCGTCACTCGAATTCTCCCCGCGCCTGGAGGCGGACCTTGAAAACCCGCTTTTCCCCTTTCCCGATTTCGCACTAATGGTATTGGTCGCCCCGGCCGGAAATTGCGGCTCTTCATGCAAACTTTTGTCATCAACCTCGATTCCGCCACCGACCGCTGGGCCTTTATCGAGAAAAATTTTGCCCAGAGTAAGCTCCGCCTGGAACGAGTGCCAGCGATCGATATCAAGCTCCTTGCCTTTCCGCATCACGATTTCTCCGAGCGCAGTTATCGTCTGTTGCACGGGCGCACCCCCAACCGGCGCGAGCTCGCCTGCTACCTGAGTCACCACAAAGCTCTGCAAGCTTTCCTCGCCACGGGCGAAAGTCATGCCGTCATCTGCGAAGACGACATCATCCTGCGGCCGGATTTCGACACCGTCCTCGAGGCGACCCTGCGCTACAAGCAGCTTTGGAATATCGTGCGACTTAGCGGGCTTAGCGCGGGTCATCCGCTTCGGATTGCTCGCCTCCATGGTGCCTACTCACTCTGCGTCAACCTGGGCCGGCTGAAAGGCGCGGGCGCCTATCTGATCGATCGGCGAGCCGCCGAAACGTTTGTGGCGCGGCTCTTACCGATGCGCTTGCCCTATGATCACGCGATCGATCGCGAATGGTTCTGGGGATTGCGCGCCGCATACATCCTCCCTTTCCCGGTTTCGCAAACCGAAAGCGATTTCCTTTCCTCCGTCCAGCCGGGCACCCATCCTAAATTCTCTCGCCCCCGGCGCTGGCTTACGACCTATCCCTACCAGGCTGCGAATGAGGTCTCGCGTTGGCTCTTCCGCGCATTCTACTCCGTCAGGCTGAAGGTCGCGAGCTGGTCGCGCTCCAGCTCCGGAGACAGCGCGCCCTAACGTTGCCACGCAAAAGGCTCCGCGAGAGTTATCCCGCGGAGCCTTTGCCGAGTCAGAGCCTCGAGTTACTCGAAGCCCATTTCGTAGACTTCGACCAGCGCGATCGCCGTCGCGCCGTCCCCATTCGTTAATACAGTGGTGTAGGCACCGGGCTCGAGCCGCACCAGGAGTGCGGCTTCATTTGCGTCGGTCGGCGCGAAATGGCTTGCCGTAATCTGGGCGGCATTGGCGTTCGATTGCCAGTCGTCATTCGCAGCGAGTAAGGTCCCGCCCGCGAAGAGCTGGAGCGAAGGATTCGACGCCACCGGCGAAACGCCCGCTGCGGCCAGGGAAGGTCCGAGGGCACGAATCAACACCATCTTGGGTCCACCCGTGATAATGAAACCGCCGATTAACTGCCCCTGGCCGGGACCGACCAGTCCGCGGGTCGAGATGTTCGCCATGCGGTTGGCCAGTGAGTCCTTGAAGGAAGCGACCGTATAAGTCCCGGCGCTGGTGGTGAAGCTGCCGTTAAACACTCCATCCACAATCGTAAAGCTGCCAGTAATTGTTCCAGTACTGCCGATGACATGATCGAGCAAAAATGTCGAAGGTGCGCCTGCGCTGGCAGGAGGCGTGACGGTGCCATAACCGCCGCTCCGTCCGGTGCTCGCGATTTGCACCATCACGATGTTGTTGTTCGCATCGATGATAAACATGACCGTGCTTTGCCCGGTCGGCCCGTTCGCGACCCCGGCATAGCGGCCACCGATGTTGGAGCCTTCGCCGAAGGTGTCGAAATGCCCGGCCAGAAACGACTGACCGGCAAGGTCGACCTCGATCTGATCCTCGCTCGCCACGCCGGTGATCGCCTGGCCGTCCGTTAGGGTGAGCGCAAAATTACCATTCGTCAGGGCGCCTTCGGCGAAGCCTATGACCTGGCCGGCCACATCCAGAATGTTGATCTGCACGTGAGTGTTGGTCTCGATGTAAAACACGGCCAGCGCGCCGGTCGCGGTGACCCCTTCATAGAAGCCGTGCAGGCTAAGGTCGCCTTGGTTCCCGTCATCCCCTGAGTTATCGCCGCTGCCGTCCCCGGGAGTTGCGGAAGGTTCTTCGTGCGGAGTCGGGCTGGGCTCTTCTTCCGGGGTTGGGCTGGGTTCCTCGTGCGGAGTGGCACTTGGTTCTTGATGTGGTGTCGGGGAAGGAGTGGGTTCTGGTTCCCCTCGCGCCGGCAAGGCGGCAAGGGAGGCGGCACAGACGGCTGAGAGGATCAGGTTGCGAAGTAATTTCATATGGTTGCTTATGACTGCTGTCGTTCCAGCGACCGAGATTATGGTAATTATAAGCAACTCCCGGGCCCTCCACGATCCCCGCAAGGGCCTTGCCCCACTTGGTTGCAGCTGGCGCACGGA
The DNA here is from genome assembly GCA_046593335.1 of Chthoniobacterales bacterium. GTDB lineage: Bacteria > Verrucomicrobiota > Verrucomicrobiia > Chthoniobacterales > UBA10450 > Palsa-1392. The sequence goes on from JBKJNW010000150.1 coordinate 7,810, forward strand.
GCCTAAGCCAAAGCTATCGCTTTCCGTGCCCGCAGCGACTCTGCGGCCAAGCCTCGGCTACCCCGGCAGAACCCGGTTAGCCCTTAATTTCAAACCAGCGGCTTAGTTCGCTTCTGTTACCTGCCGTCAGTCGATTGGATCGAAGGATCGATCGACTGAAGCGCCGGACCGGTTTCGCGGCGGCCTGTGCCATACAAGTCATCGTGCGAATACGTCCGCTTCGTCGGATCGTTCGGGTCGAGCACACCGGCGCGCGTCGAAGGAGGAGGCGGCGGGCGATGAGCGCAGCTCATCAGCGTGGACATTGAAAGCGCCACCAGAGGAGCGATTGCAAATATCCTTTTCATCCTCCGGTAACGTCCTTTCCAGTCAGGTGAGCAAACGCCCTCGCGCCGACCTTTGCTACTGACGCCGCGGCCGGGCGTCGGCCGGCGATTGCGAATGCAAAAAGCGGTTCAAGAGTTTTCCGGCGAGCGAGATGACAACGAGGCGAAAGATCCAGCGAAACATAGTAGATAAAAGGTTCACCTAGGATTCGTTGCCAGGCGAGCAACGGCTGTATCGAATTGCATTCCGCCGGCGCCTTTCCCAATCCGGCAACGCCCCCGCCATCGATTCAGGAGAAGAGGATCCCTGTTACTATGCCGTCGCGAAAAGCCATCAATCGAATCGCTCCCCGGGTGCCGCCGGTGAAATACTTCTCGGTCCTCTACGGCACGGCTCTGATGATAGGCACCGAGCCTGGTCCGCACGGCGACGACCTCGGACGCAAGTGGACCATGCTGAACAAAGCCGGACGCATCGTGCCCGCGCAGGACATGGCCGCGCGCTATTTTCTTTTCGGCGAGGCCGGCTGCGAGCAAATCGGCGCTCAGTCCGCCGCAAAGCTGGCCGCCGAACTTGGCGGCTCACTTGAAATCCTCATTACCGGTGAAACCTGGCGCCAGCCTGCAAGGTCCAAGCCATCCGTGCGGGTGGAACCCAAAGCGGCGTCACGCAAATCTGCCCTCCGCCCGCGAGCCAGCAGGCGAAAACTTCGGCCCGGCAGCTGAAGGCCGCGGCTGCCTCCAGCGTTTCAGCTTCTCAGTGTTTCAAGCGCTCCCCACCACCTCTTTCGTGCAGCGGCACATCGGATAGTTCGAGCAGCCCCAGAATCGCTTTTCCGTGCGCGGACCATGCCGGGCGACGCGTTTCACCATCGGCACATTGCACATCGGGCAATCGGGGATGCTCTCCCAGCTGCGATTCGACCTCGCGATATTGATCGCCCGGCGCGGGCGGGGGTTGCGGTGCGAATGAATCAGTCGCGGCGCGCCCTGTTCCAGCCAGTGCCAGATCCCGCCGAGAAAGAGACCGACCACGCCCGCAAGAATAAGAAACGGCGCCACCCGCGCGAAGATCGCATGGACTACCGGGTCGAGAGCCGCCGACTGCATCTGCTTCCCTTACTGCGACTTCCGTGCCACTTCGTCCGCTTTCTCTCCCCCGGCGCGGACTTCCGCAGCTCACCACTTCCTGCATTGGCCTTGCCAGGGGTCATCCTCTAAAAACAAAGCGCCCCGTGTCTTTCGACACGGGGCGCTCCTTCAGTTGATTCTATCAGGCGCTCTGCCGTTACCGGCTGGGAGGCGACGACATGGCCGAGCTCGTAATATCGTGCGCCCCGGCGTTCTCGAAGATTTCCTTCGCCACATCTTCGCGGTCGTCCTCAGCGTGCACTGCGATGAGGTAATTGCCGGTGCGAAGCTTCTCTTCATAACGCTTCGCTTCCACTTCCGGGATGCCCATCCCGATAAGGCCGCCGACAATGCCACCAGTCGTGCCGCCAATAGCCGCGCCGCCGAGCGCCGCCATGATCGGACCCGCTGCAATAAACGGGCCCACGCCCGGGATAGCGAGCGCGCCGATGCCCGCGAGCAGTCCGAGCACGCCACCCGTCACGCCGCCGGCGGCGACACCCATCGTTGCACCTTCCGGCGCCTTGGTTGCCTTCACATGGGCGATGTCATGCTTGCCTTCTGTATCCGGTAATAGGATCGAGATCTCGTCGCTTGGGAAACCGGCCGCTTGCAGCCGGGTGACAATTTGTTCCGCCTGCGAATGACTCGTGGCGATTCCGAAAACTTGGTTCTTTGACATAGGATTAATCTTTCTCTTTAGAGTTATTAGTTATTCTGACTTTTTCACTTCGAGCTGATTGACGATCTTCGCCTCGCCACCGGCCGATTGGGCGAGCTTCGCAATCGTGGCTTTCTCAGCCGCGGTCCGCACCGGCCCGCGCAAAGTCACGACACCGTTTTCGGTGATGATCTTTACGTTCTTCGCCGTCATGCTGAGGTTATCTTCATGCATGACCGCGCGCCGGATGGCCGCGGTGATATCGACATCCTTCTTGTCGTTGGATTGATCGAAAGATGTCTTCGTCTCGCTCTGCCGATCGCGAGCGTTCCGGGCGGTGTTGTCAGCCGCCGCAGGGGTCGCGTTGTCCTCCGCAAAAGCGGAGATCGACAGCGCCGACAGACATAGAATGGATAGGGTAATCTGTTTCATAGTTTGGTGTGATAATGCCGCCATCTGGCGACATCACTGAAACGGAAATCCCACCTTTCCCGGCCCTTTTTTCCGTAAAAAACTTCGTGGCATCCATGCCCGCTGCGAGTTTCGTTTACTAATTTCGATTTTACCTTTTCGCGCGGCAACTATTCCGCGCCGAATACCCCCGCAGACGAGGGATCAGATCAGAGCGATTTTCCATAAACATCAGCGAGCCGGGACAATCTGATCCCTCCCCGGGGGAACCAAGACTGATTCCATCTCCGAATCATCGTTAGGGAAACGATCACATCCTGGAACGGGTCTCTCATCGCGAGACTCAAAAAAAGAATGTGAACAAAACCAAACCATTACCGACCAAGCATACGATGAAAAAAATTATCACATTACTTATTAGCTGTTCCTTCGCGCTGGCCGTCAGCGCGATCGCCCAGCAGGAAGACGCCACGCCGTCACCGAACAAGAAACAACAGCGTCAGCAGCGCCGCGAACAGCGCGCCGCCGCCCAGGGCGACACTCAAGCGCCTGCCGCGCAAGCCGAGCAGCCCGCCGGCCGGCCGCACGCCGGCCGCAAGGCCAAGGAACGCGCCGCCGCGATGGAAAACAAAAACGCGCAGGCGCCAGCCGCCGCTGCGACTGCGACCACGCCCGACGCCAAAGTGAACGCCCAAGCCGGACAGACCCGGAAAGAGCGTCGCGCCGCGCGGCAGTCCGGCGCGCCCGAATCAGCCGCCACCGCGGCGCCCGCCGCCAATGCCGGCGAAGCCAACGCGACCGCCAAAGGCAAGCGCCACGACAAGCAAAACATGAAGCAGCAAACCAATGCTGCTGAGACTACGACCGCTAACCAATCAGCCAACCCTGCGCCGGCCAACGCCCAGGCAGCAAGCACCAGCAAAAGCGGCAAGCCGAAGCGGCCCGCCAACATCCAGAAGATCCGCGCTGCGCATGCTTCCTTCAGCGCCCAGCCGAAGCCACAGCTGATCAAGAGCGTCACCTACAACCAGAACTACACCATCGAGAACAGCCAGAGCTGGCAGGGTGAACAGTATAGCGTCTTCCGCTCTTACCGCCCGCAGCGGCATGACCTCGGCTACTACCGTTCGCACTACCCGCGCGTCGAGCTCATCGCCGGCGGCTATTACTACTTCAACGCTGGCTTTTGGTTTCCCGCGTATACCGTCGGAACGACCAACCAATACTATGCCTACGACGGCCCTATCTATGCCGGCCGCGAAGCCCTGCCGCCCGATCAAGTCATCGCCAACGTCCAGGCCTCGCTCCAAGAGTTGGGTTACTACAAAGGCGAAGTCGACGGTCTCCTTGGGCCGCTGACTCGCGAAGCCCTTACTGGTTATCAGTCCGACAACGGCCTCTACACCACCGCCGCGATCGACGAGCCGACGCTCGATTCGCTCGGCATGGGCAGCTAAGCGAATCCTACTCAATCGAAAAGCCGTCGAGTCACAAACTCGGCGGCTTTTTCGTTTTGAGCGAAAGACGGCCGCATGAAGCGGCAACGTGCTCCGTTCTCCTTCCCGGGCCGCATTCACATCCCTGGTCGTGGGCACCATTTTGACCATCATCAACCACGGCCCCAGCTTGCTCGAAGGCGAACTTAGCAGCGGGATGCTCTGCCAGATTCTGCTCACTTTCACCGTACCTTACACTGTATCGACCGTCTCCAGTGTCGCGACTCGCTTCGAGCTCACCTCCCGGCAATCTGTTCCGCCGGAAACGGATTTCTGCGAAACGATCGACCCCGCCTGACATCCCGACGCCCTTCTTCTTGGCCGCGGTCATCGCGCATTTCCCATGCGCTCACTGCTACCTCGCGGCTGCCCGTCTATAGTGCGGCTCCCCAGCTCGCGCTTTTCAGCGTTTCAGAGAAGACAGCGGCAAAAACTCTTCACGCACAATCTTGCCATCCTTCACCGTGTACACCCCTGCCTCCGACATCTTGATGCGGTCGGTCGAGTTCTTCTCGCCAAACTCGAAATCATAGATCACCACGAAGAGATCGTGCGCCACAAACGGCCCCGTCACCTTCACCTCGTCCACCGTCATAGTCTCCACCCACCAATCCGTCTTGGCCCGGACCGCGTCGATGCCCCGTTTCTCCGGCGGCTGCCCGTCCCGGCCCTGCGCTTCCACACTCACCACATCATCCGCGTAGAGCGTGTCGATCGCCTCGCGCCAGTCCTGTTTGCGTACCAGTTCCACCACCTTTTCGCCGACTTCTTTCGTGTCCATCCTTATCGCTTCAACCAAATCGCCGAGTCGTCAAATTCCCCTCGCGCCTCGCCGTCAGCATTCCGCCAAGGTATCCCCATTCTGCCGCTTTCCGTCGGCCCCTTTCGGCGTTTCAGTGTTTGATGCGCTCGTATCCCACTCGCTTCCGCTACCTCGCAGCCTCCAGTCTATGGCGCGGCTCCCCCGCTCGCGCCATTCAGCGTTTCAGCTTCAATAAATAGTCCTGCTTGTTTCCGTCAGAAGCTGGCCGGAAATCTTCGGCGAAGCCTCGCCTCCGAAGCTGGCTCTTACTTCTTGTCCGGCTTCACCTCCACGCTCGCCGCCGTCATCGTGTAGGTGATCATGACCTTTGATCCTGCCTTCAGATCGCCGGTGACCTTCGTGTTGGTATCCCGTGCGATCTCCCAACGATCGTTCCCTTTTTTCACCGCGATCATGCTGTCGTTCATCTCCAGGACAGGACCCGTAACCTGATAAGTTTTAGGGCCCGCGAGCGCGACCCCGCCGAAGAGAAGGCTGCCCGCTGCAATTATGCTAACCAACGCATTGTTTTTCATAAGTGGCGCGATTGAACAGAGACTCGCGCCCCTTGGCAAGCTCTTCCAATTGGCCGGCCATCGTCCCCTGCCCTCTGTCTAAATCTTAACTTTTTTCCGCCACCGTTTTAAAAGCCGCGGCAGGCCGAGCCGCAAAGTTACTGCCAGCACCAGCAACGGCACGGCATAGGGGGCAAGGGCATCGATCACCCCCGAGAAAGGAGACTCCCACAGCTCCTCCCCGGCGAACACATTCGAGTTGCCCTTCGGCGCCGCCCCGCCCGGAGCTTGCGCGCAGACCTTGGAGGCAAAGAAAAGCAGAGCCACGAGAAATCGCAAAACCTTCATGCCGCCTAACCACTGCTAGTGCCGTGCCATACTCGGCCCAGAGGACGGAGAACAGCGGTCAGCGGTCAGAGTTCCTCGTCCGTCCCCTGGCCCTGAGGCGCCGGAGACTTCGCGAAGGCGGGTCAGCTTTTCAGCGTTTGATTCGCGCGCCCCCGCGCTCACCCTTCGGGCTCCGTCTATGTCGCACCATTCCCACGGGCTCCATTCAGCGTTTCAAAAAAAGAGCCGGCGCCCCCAAAAGAGCGCCGGCCTTTACATTTTCTTAATTTCTCGGCCGCGGAGCTAGTGCATCTCCATCATCTTGCCGTCTTTCATCATCATCATCTTGCCATCCATCATGACCATCTCGCCGTCCTTCAGCTTCATGGTCTTGCCGTCCTTCATCTTCACCTTGCCGTTCTTCATCACCATGGTGCCGTCGGACATCGTCATGGTTTTATCCATTTCCATGGTCTTGCCGTCCTTCATCACCATCATCTTGCCGTCCTTCATCATCGCGCAGTCGTGCATTTCGCCTTCCTTCATCTCACCGGCCATCAGAGTGGCGGCGGAAAAGGCGGCGATTACGGTACAGGCCAAGGTGCGGGTCAGTGTTTTCATTTTCATTTTTTAGTTTTGTTAGCTAACAAAACCATAAGCCCGCCCAATGTGAGCGGACCGGAGCCCTCGATCAGGAGTGGCGGCTGGAACACACCAGCACTTTTGGTTACGGACGTAAAGATGCGCCCGTTAGGATTTTATTCCATCTAAATTTAGGGCTCCTTGGAATCCTTCTTCTCGCTCGTCCCGGCAAAGTCCTGGACAAACTTTGTATAACCCTCCTTCGCCAGATCCGCTGCTGGGATAAACCTCAAGGCAGCTGAATCGAGACAGTAACGAATCCCAGTCGGAGGCGGACCGTCATGGAATTTGTCGCCCAGATGAGAATTTGCCTGCTTCGAGCGCACATCGATCGACCCACCCTTCGGCACCTCCACCACATTCTCGCGCACGAGAGGCTTGGTAAAGCTGGGCCAGCCAGTCCCCGAATCAAACTTATCCTTGGAACTGAAGAGCGGCTCGCCCGAGACGATATCCACATAGATCCCTGGCTTCTTGTTATCCCAATAAGCATTTTTAAACGGCGGCTCCGTTCCATTATTCTGCGTCACCTCATATTGAAGAGGAGTGAGCCGCGCCTTGAGCGCTTCCTTGGAAGGAGCCTTCTCCCCATCCGCCCGGGCTTCTTGCGCGGGCCAACCGCTCGCCAGAATCAGTAACCCAGCTGCCAACCGGCCAATCATTAAAGTTTTCATACTCTCGTAGGAGTGCGCGACGCTCCATTTAATTCCCTCTCTTTCGCCGTCCGCCGGGAGTTTTCCCCTCACATCTTCGCCCCCACCTCCACCAGCCGCTTGGTCAGAAACACCAGCCCGGCCATCTGACCCCACTCCGAGACCAGGTTGCCCACCACCTGGCCCCAGTGGTCGTCCGGCTTCATCTTCAGGAACAAAAGCGTCCAGCCGATCCCCGTCACCCCGATAAAAATCAGGAGCGAATGTTCGCGCAGGAATTCCAGCGCCGGGTTCGAGCTTTGCCCGCGCACCGGCCGGCTTTCCTTCGACCCGATTTCGTAAAAAAACTTCGTCCCCAGGATCAGCACCACCGACCCGCTCCAATCCGCGATCGCATTGCCGCAGAAAGCCGAGAGCCGCGAGTTGGGATCGAGCCAGACATACCCGACGATCCACAACCCGAGCAAAGCAATGGCGACAATGCTCAGCGAATGACGAGCGAACCACGAATTTTTGGGAGACTTACGTTTCTTGGGCATAAAGAGAAAGGTTCCGACCCATATCGTCCCCCACTCTCCCGCCGGCCTCACCTGCGGATTATCCGCGCCGCCCGGCCCGGCTTGCTACCTCGGAGCCTCCGTCCTCCGTCCTCCGTCCTCTGTCTCCGTCCTCCGACTTTCTACTTCCTAATTTCCCATTCCTACTTCTACTTTCAGTTAGTGGCATGACTCTACGCAAAAACGTCATCATTTGCGGGTCGCTGTTCGCCACCGTCATCGGCACGGCGATCATCGGCAACGTGCTGCAGAGCGCTGGCATGGCGCCGCTCTCTGGCACCACAAGCTATCTCGCGATGTTTGTGTTTTTCGGGCTCTTCCTCGCCTTTGGGTTTTCGGCCATCCCCGTTATGGTCAAGACCGTCGTCGCCGCGCAAACACGCGCCAATCCGGCTCCGGGAGTGCTGGCTCGCCACCAGAACGCCATCATCTATACCATTTGGGGTTTCATGATTGCGGGCTGTGCCATCGCCATCCCCGCCGCGGTCATCGGCGGCATGTTCGGCGACGCTCCTCGACAGATGGTGCAGCGTGCGCTCGAAGGCTCCAGCATGGGCACACTCTCGGCTGCTCCCGGCATGTCGTTGGACGAGATGACGAGCAAATCCACGCTCGCCCTCGATCTCAAGTTCGCGCGGACCGCGATCGCGGGCAAAGGCGTCTTTGAGTTCGTCGTGCCCAGTTCCACGGTCAGGTTTCCGCGCGCGCGCAGCTACTTCATCACCACGCGCGACGACGACCACACGAAAATAAACGTCGTGAACATCAGCACCTCTCCGGAGAAAGAGAGCAAAGCGAGCGTGGACGCGGCCGATACCGCTTTGCGTTCAGAGCTGGCGCGCGACGGCTGGCTGGCCGGTCACGAAGAGTATCGTACGGCAGAATCTCAGCGCCTGCACGGCGGCGAAAAGGCAGGACCGGAGGGGCGGCAATACCTTAAAGCTGGCATCGTCTTCTCGATCAATCGCAACCGGATGGACGAGGCGCAGCCGAACGAAGACCCGGCCACCGCGGGCGAGTGGATTCAATACATCGAACTCTGGCCGGCGGATTCCTATCCAGGATTCAAGCGGCTCGTCTTTACCCCAGCGGCTTCTCCGACGAACAACTAAGAACCGACAACTGATAACCCGGCGGCAGCGCCGCTGACCAATAACCAATAACCTCGGCGACGATGCCGCCGCCCCGAAGAACCACTTCGGCCCCCGAAGCTCCCAATAACCACGAACAGATAACCAATAACCGCGGCCGCCCCGGCCGCTACCTCACCGTCGGGAAATGAATCTTCAGTTTGAGACAGGCATAGAGAACGAGGATCGCGCCGAGCGAGGAGAAAATGAGGCCGGCGGGATGAAAACGGGGATTGGACGGCCGGGTAAATAGATGGGTCACAGCTCCGCCGACAATCGAGCCGATGATGCCGAGGATGACAGTCCAGAACAGCGTCATGTGGACGTGCATGACGGACTTCGCGACGACCCCTGCGATTAAACCGACCAGGATGTACCAGATTAAGTGAAACATATATTTTGTGGTTGCCTCCAGTATGAGCCGGCCCCCCCGCAAATTACCACACCTTTCCGCGTCCGCGGCTCCGGTAGCGGGCGTCGTTCAGAAGGTCGGTCGTCCCACCCGCTCCCTTGAGCTTTCCCCACTTCTGCCTTCTGCCTTCTGCCTTTTCTTCCGTCCTTCGCCCAAGGAAAGGCGCGCCGCGACTCCAAATCGCGGCGCGCCCCCGGGTCAAACGCGAAAGTTAATTCAACGTGATCTCACGCATGAACTTCGTCCCCACGATCTCGCGAATCTCCGCCCGCTTCATCGCCGCCTGGCGCTGCTGATCGTCGCTCCCGATCAGCTTCGTCGCGATCGGATCGGTCTTTTCCCGCAAACCATCGAGCGCGGCCATGTTTTTGAATTCCACCATATTGATGATGTCAAAATCGCCCGGGGTCGCGGCTTGTCCGAGAAGGATCTTATAACTCACGACCAACCCCTGCTTCATCTGTTCCTCCAAGGTTGTCTTGAGACTCTTCTGCAGGCCCTTCAGGTAATCGTCCGACATGCCCGGCTTCGTATGCACCATCGTCACCTGCCAAACGGAACCTTCGGCGTAAGGAATTTCCGACTGGACCGGGCTGGCCCACACAGTGACGAGAACTGCCATTGCAGCACCGATTAGATATTTTTTCATATAGTTTTGTCTTGTCTTTCTAGTAGGCGGCCCGCGGTTTACGAGGCCGTTTCGTGGCGACCGTAGGGCCGGCCAACCCCGAGTCGAGACATTTCAACAAAGCGCACCAATTCGTTCGCGCGATCCCCTCGCGACTCTGCCTGCCGTCCTTTGTCCTCTGACGTCCGCCCCCGCCTAGCCCCCTCGCCGCTCCTCCAAATAACCAATGGAGCGACTGGGATGAGCGACATGGACGGGGCGCCGCGAGGTAGCGGTGCGTGAGCTGGCTTGCGAACGCATCAATAACCCTTAACCGAGAACGCCTCCGGCATCCGAGGCACCAATAACCAACAGAAAATAAAAGAACCGCGGTGCTCCGCCCGCGCCCAGTTACCGGATCCGCTGTTTGAGCTCCCACACCCGCAACGCGGCCAGGAGCAATCGCTTCGTGCGTTCGAGCGAACCCGCGTGCGGCCCGGGATCGGGCTCCTCGGCGTGAATGGCAGGGGCAGGATCACCCCTCCGCTTTGATCCGACCGATCGACGCGCTCCTTTGTTCCTGCGCTGATGGCCGTTTTTCGAACCGGCCGACTCCGTCTTCTCGCGCGTCTCAGCCGAGTCGGCATCGGGCGGCGAAACATCCGACCCTCCATCCAAGCGATTGTATGGTTTCACGCAATAACCTGACGCAAGCAGTTCTTCCATATTCACGAGAAAATTCGGTTTATTCTGTTGCCTTGGATGGGTCCATGAGACAAACCGCTGTCTCGCAAGGACCAACGACAATTAACGAATAACCAGCGGCGGCTCCGCCACGCCCTCGCATCTTCAATAACCAAGAACCGACAACCGATAGCCGCCTCGCTCGCGAGGCTCCCCAACTGCCACATTCCGACCGACCCACGCTCGTTCATGTAACTGATTTGTTACGAAATAGTTCTTCTGCTGCGAGAGCCGTCTGGCTAGCCTCAGAGCCATGATGAAATTAAAATTCGCAGTAATCGTCGGTTGCGCAGCATTCCTTTCGCTGCTCAGTGCGGGAGCAGCCACCTTCCAGGTCCAGGTCGGGCAGGACGGCCTAAAATTTACGCCGCAGAACGTCACCATCCAGGTTGGCGACACGGTCCAATGGATCTGGGCGGCAAGTGGCCACAGCTCCACTTCCGGCACCCCGGGAAATCCTGATGGCAAATGGGACTCAGGCGTTCAGAACACCGGGTTCACCTTCAGCCAAACCTTCACCACCGCCGCCACCTTCAACTACTTCTGTTCGCCGCACGGCCTCTGCTGCGGCATGATCGGGTCCGTCATCGTCAATGCACCCTTGGATCTGGTCACGATCACCCGCGCGCAATACACCATCTCGCGCAGCCAGCTCACCGTCCAGGCCACCGACAGCGACAGCAGTGCGCTCCTCACCGTATCGGTCACCAGCACCGGCATGGTCCTGGGCCCGATGCGCGGCAGCAACGGCAGCTACACCGCCAAGTTCTCGAACATCGCCAATCCGTTGAACATTACCGTCACGAGCAACCTAGGCGGCAGCGACTCCGCCGCGGTGAGGGGCAGGTAAGGCGCGGCGCGTCCCGGTCGGGCGGCGACAGCAGCTGCCACGATCGGGCGACCGTTCTGCCGGCAACCGCCCCCGCTGTGAAGCGTCAGGTTCGCCAGTCGAGTTCAACCGTCAGAGGCCAGAGTTCAGATGTCAGCTCTCCCTCACTTCTTCCTTTTTCCTTCTGCCTTCTTACTTCCCATCTCGCTCCATTCGTCTGCGGAGCAGCATGCCCACGGGCTCGTTCAGATGTCCGATGTCAGCGATAGTCGCCGGCGGCGCTCCGCCCCCGCCGGCTCCATTCTACTTTAGCCTTTTTACTTCCTACTTTCTATTTTGCTTCCATCACCTTCCGCGAACCTTGGCCTGCTCGGTGCTCGTCAACGCGCCACTGTCCCCATATCCCCCAGCTACCAGCACCCTGCCGTTTGCGAGCAAGGTCGCGGTGTGATCACTGCGGCGGTCGCGAAGACTGGTCGCGGCAGTCCAAACTCCAGTTGTCGGGTCGTACGATTCCACGCTCGACAGATTAACCGTCCCGCTCGTGTGTCCAGCCACGGTCAAGACCGTGCCATCAGGCAGCAAGGTCGCCGTATGGTCCTTGCGTGAACTTGTCATGCTACCCGTCACCGTCCAGGTCCCGCTGACCGGGTCGTATAGCTCCGTGGCGGTCAAAGGGAGGCCGGTCATGCCCTCTCCTCCAGTCACAAGGACCAGGCCGTTTGCGAGCAAAGTCGCCGTGTGATCATTGCGTGCGGTGTTGAGGTTGCCGGTCGTCATCCAGGTCCCCGTCGCCGGATCGTACAGTTCCGCGCCCCGCAGATAATACGGAGAGCCAGCTCCCGCGGCCACCAGGACCTTGCCGTCTGGCAGCAAGGTCGCGGTGTGAATGAAACGTCCGGCGTTGAGCCGGCCAGTGGTAGTCCAAGTCCCCGTCGCGGGGTTGTATAACTCTGCGCTCGACAGCCCGACCGCCTGCCCCTGGGATCCACCTGCCACCAGGACCAGCCCGTTGGACAGCAGGGTCGCGGAGTGTTCAAAGCGAGCAAACTTAAGACTGCCGGTGACAGTACAGGCGCCGGTTGCCGGATCGTACAGTTCCGCGCTCGCGATCGCAGTGGAACTGCCGTCCAATCCTCCGGCCACAAGCACCAGGCCGTTAGGCAGCAAGGTCGCAGTGTGAGCAAGGCGCCCGGTGTTCAGGCTGCCCGTGACCGTCCAGGTCCGGGTCGCCGGGTTATAGCTCTCGGCGGCGACCAGACCGCCGCCCCCACCCGCAGCCAGGACGCTGCCGTCTGGGAGCAAGGTCGCCGTGTGCCGCCAGCGTGCGGTGTTCAGGTTGCCAGTGAAACTCCACATACCGCCCGCCGGAGCGTTTGAGCCAGGGAGCGCAGCGTCGACTTCCCTGTCTTGCCTCGGGTAGGCGGCCTCCGGCGATGGAGGCACCGCAAAAGCTCCCGGGGCTGATGAAAGCGCCAGGCAGGCGAGCATCAGCGCGCTGAGAAGTGGCGAGATCGTTGTCCTCTTGAGTTGGGTCAGCTGATTCATTTTCTTCCCCTTTCTTGATTCACACATTCGCGAATCCGGAACACGAGAACAGCCTGGCCGGGCCAAGGCCTTTCCGATCATTCCGGTCGATTTCGCGGCGCTGAGCGTGGAAAAATCACAGTGGCGCGTCAAGCCAATTCACCCCCAGCCGAACGCCCTTCCTCTGCTCAGTTTGCCTTCGCCGTTCGCTCCGGGGAGCGCGCGCGCCCTCGCTGCCGCGTTCGGCGCCTCGCCGAACGGCCCTTCCGTGCTTAACTCGCCTTGGCCGTCCGCGAGAGGTGCGAGCAGATCAACTTGATCTCGCTCGGTAAGAGCTCCGGCTGATTCTGGCGCCTGAAATAGCACGCGATGCCATCTGCGGTGACGACTCGAACGTCCGTGTTGCGCCACTGATCCTTCACCTTCCATTCCCCGACAAACACGACGAGCGGCTCCGGCAAAATCTTCCTCGTGCCTTGATGGCCCCCGCCGGCTCCATCTATTCACTCGCCCCGCTCGTTCACCCCGCCGGGCTATGTCTACGTCGCTCCGTTCCCACGGGCCCCATTCTACTTTAGCCTTAAAACTTTGCCTTCGGCTATGTCCGCTCCGCTCCCATTCTACTTTCCTCTCGTCAGCTTTTCGGACACCATTCGCCGCAGATGCGAGGAAATGATATCCATCCCGTGCACCGCGCGCTCAGCTCCCCCCCCTACAGTGCACACGGAACGGCGGGACGATCACGGTTTGGGGATATCCAAATCCTTGCAGATCTTTCGTGCGAGGATCTCATTGATCTCGCTGTGACGCGGGACGGCGGAGCGCTTTTTCTTCGCCGGGTTTTCCCACCAGGAGTGATTGCCTCCCTCCCTCAGCAAGATGCAACCGTGTTGATGAAGATGGCGCATCAACGCGCGCCGCTTCATACTGCGATTGGTTCTTCGGCGTAATCACTTTCCGCGGCCTTGCGGGCTTCCGCGCGATTGAACTCGATCGCCTCGCGCAGAATCTCCTTCAACGAAATGAGCAACGCCTTCTTGGTTTTTTCCTGGGCATTAACGCCGGGGACCTCTTCCACCCATCCGATCCACCAGTCTCCGGTTTGCTTCACAATCGCCGTATAGGGACTCTTCATTTAGGCAGGATAACGACGAACCCGGGCGCTCTCAAGACCGAAGCACCATACCTGCTCGGTCCAGCCATCAATCGCCGACTAACTCGCGGCGCTCGCCGTCCGCCTGAGATGCGAGCAGATCAGCTCGATCTCGTGCCGCTTCAGCGCTGGCTGATCCTGATTCGCGAAATGATTCTTGATCTGGTCCACCGTCAGGACGCGCACATCCGTGTCGCGCCAGGCATTCTCATTGCCGGCTTGAAAACGATCATCACGAGTCGATCGTCGATGAGGTCTTGCCACTGCTCAGCCAGCGACTGCCCCGGCCGCCGCGGGATCGGAATGAGAGGCGATTTCTTCTTCTTGGGAAACATGATCCAGCATTGCTGCCAGTTTCATGCCAGCGATCTATCCGCGACTCGTTTTCCCTCCGCCCTCGCCGCGCACCGCATCTCCAAGAACCAAGAACCGAGAACCGATAACCCCCTCGCTCGCGAGGCTCCCCAATAACTAACAGCCATTAACCAAGAACTCGCGGCGCTCCGGCCGCGCGAGAGACGCAGCGTTAGAGCATCGACTCGGAGTGATTGAAGAGCATGAGGGGCGAGTATTGCGAGTGGTCGTTAACCCAACCGTAGTTCCCATCCGGGTCGTGACAGTGTATTTTGATCGAACGATGAAAGGCAAATTATGAAGTTGCATGTCGACCCTGAGGCAGACGCACTCTATCTGCGCTTGAACGAATCCAAGATCATCGAGTCGGAGGAAGTTTCCCCGGGTGTGGTGCTGGATTACGACGCGAAGCAGGAAGTGGTCGGCGTGGAGATTCTTTACCTTTCCCAACGCGGCGTCGACACCAACAAGCTGGACTTTGAAACCCTGCGCACGCCCGCGACCGAAACGCTGGTGAGGGAAGCTCCTCCCACCTACGGCAAGCAGGAATAACGCTCCTCTCCGTCTGAAGTTTACCCGCCGTGTCGGGCTTTCTGCCCTCTGATTTCCGTCCGCTCCCCTCCGCCTTCCGCTTTCCGCTTGTCAGTTGTCAGTTTTCAGCTTTTTCTCCATGTGATGAGCCTTGCTGAGATCAAAGATGCAGTGGATGCGCTCTCGCCTGGTGAACTAGCCGAGCTAGCAGCCTTCATTCGTCAGCGGGAAAACGCCGCCTGGGATCGGCAAATCGATGCAGACTTCGCCGAAGACGGCCGGCTACGCTCAGTAGTGAACGAGGTGCGAGACGACATTCGCGCCGGCAAGCTGCAAGACCTGCCGTGACAGGCAGGACCCACCGGCGATTCTGGAAATGCTTCGAAGCGCTGCCGGCGCCCGTGCAAAAACTCGCCCGCGAAAAATACGGCCTCTGGAAAAGCGACCCTTTCCACGCCTCGCTCCATTTTGAAGAACGTCGCAACGGGATTTGCGTGATCCGAATCGGCGGTCACTATCGGGCGGTCGGATTGCGCGAAGGCGACGTCATCGCATGGTTCTGGATCGGCACGCACGAAGAATACAACCGCTTTCGGTTTTGAGGCTCGACACCTCTTTCCCCCATTGAATAGCCCGCTCGCTCCATTCGACGTTCAGCGTTAACGTTCGACGTTTTCTCCTTGCCGCGCCGAAGCCGAGCGAAGGCGGAGGCGGGTCCGTCCTCTGTCCTCTGTCGCCTGCCGCGCCGCACGCAACGCCCGCGCCCACTCACCCGTGGCAACCGCGCAGGAGCAACGTCAGCAGAATGGTGCCAAGGATCGAGATGACGATCGACCCGAGACATCCGCTCCGAGAGGAGAAAAACGCAAACATTTGGCGAGCACCGCCCGCTTAGCGTTGCGAAGGCGCGTTCGGCGGTCGTGACCCAAGGTAGCGATTGATGAGTTTTCCCGCGAAGGCGATTGCGACCAGTCGAAAAATCCAGCGAAACATGTTGCGATGGGATCGTCAACCGACCCTCCTTGGGATGTATCCCGCTTGGAAAGCCCGGTCGTTCTGCCGTCCTCAGCCCCAATTTCAGCGTTTGATTCCTTTGCCCCCGGCTCAGTCACCGCTACCTCGCGGCTTCTCGTCTATGTCGCACGGCCCCCGCCTGCTCCATTCTACTTTAGTCTTTCAACTGTACACTTCGCTTCGCTCCAACAGCCATTAACCAACAACCCGCGGTGCTCCGCCCGCGCCCAATAACCGCGTCGGCTCCGACGCCACCGACAACTCGCGGTGCTCCGCCCGCGCCTACTTGCGCGATGCAGACGTTTAAGGCAATATCATCTGCATGAGAACCACTTTGAACCTGGACGACACGCTGCTGAATGCCGCCCTCAAAGCCACCGGTGAACAAGAGAAAACCAAAGTGATCCATCTCGGCCTGGAAGCGTTAATCAGGCAGCGGGCGGCACAACGATTGGCAGCCCGTGGCGCAAGCGCGCCCAAGGCCAGCGCCGCCCCGCGAGTACGGGAGTGGCAGCGCCGCCGCCGCAAATGAGAGTGCTGGTGGATACACCGGTCTGGATCGATCACCTTCATAAGGGTGATGCGACGTTGCGCCGATTGCTGCTCGCCGACGCTGTTTGCATCGCTACGCCGGTCTTGGGCGAGCTCGCCGCCGGCAATCTCCCCGACCGACAACGCACCCTGGCCGATCTGCGCCTTCTGTCACGGCTGCAAGAACCAGCTCCTGAGCAGGTGCTGGATTGGATCGAGACCCGCCGCTTGGGAGGAAAAGGCCTCTCCTGGGTGGATTGCCTTTTGCTCGTCACCGCCGAGCAGAACAAAGTTCCGATCTACACGCGCGACCGGGTCCTTGCGCGCATCGCCG
>JBKJNW010000237.1:0-5616 GCA_046593335.1 Chthoniobacterales bacterium
GCTGCGGGCAGAGGACTACGCGCCAGTTGGGCCGCTACTTCGCAACCAAACGCGTCATCTCCGAAGAAAATATTGCCGATGCCGGCGACAAGAATTTTTTTCATCCGCCCTCTTTGATCAGCTCAACCTCATCGGTTCCGTAGAAAAAACGGTGCCCGGGCTGGCGCATCATCCCGAGATCGCGACCGGGATCATCGTCGAGCACGAGCGCGAGTTGCACGCCGCCTTCCAGGTCCTGCTCGACCGCTTCGATCACGGCGATTTTTCCTTCGAGCGCCATGTCGAAGACATCGGCGCGCTTTTTCGGACGAATGCGGACGCGATCGCCCGCTTTGACCTGCGCACCGCCGACCGTCGCGCTCTGCAGCGGATTGCTCGGGTTGAAAAAATCTTCATTGGAGGAGCGCACGCTCCGCATCACGCCATGCATCTTGAGCAGGTGATCGCTCGACATGTTTTCCGTGCGTTCGAGAATTTTCCGCGCTTGTTCGTCGACCTGGCGCATCTCGACTTTCTCGGCGTCGCTCATCGCCATGACGCGGAGGGTGAGGATCTCATCGATCTCCAGCCCGTCGAATAAATCGCCCGGGCTCTCCGGCGCGATCTGCGGGTAATCGTAGAGGATTATGGGCGAGGAAAGCATGGCGTCGCGATCGTTTTTCTCCTGCTCGCCGACGAGAACCGGCCAGGTCCCGATGTTCTTGCAGGCGGCCGTCGCCTCGGCGTAGGCCGGCGGTGGATCGGTTAGCGAAAGCCACTCGCCGCCCTGAGACTGCAGGATCGTGTGCGTTGAAGTAAACGTGCGCATGATGATCGCGCTCTGGGTTTCCAGGTCGTGGGGCGGAACCGGCGTTCGGTTGAGAATGCGCACCCGGATCTTGAAGACGGTGTCGTCAATCGGCTCCGCCACCACCTCGATCGCGCCGCGCACCGCATCCTGTCGCCTAACGAGCAGGGCGTGGATTTTGCCGTCCGCACTCGGGATCGGTTCGATCGCGCTGGAAGCGGGGAATTCGAATGCGTGCTCAGTCTGCCATGACTCGCGCAAAGGAAACGGTGGCACCTCGATCTTCTGCTCCACTACTTCCTGCCAGGTTTGGTAAAGCTGCTCGCCCACTCGGAAGTCAGGCACGACTTCGAAGTCCGGCACGCCTTCCGCGGGCATTTTGTCGATCGGCGCCTTCAGCATCCCGACTTCGCGCGCCATTGGATGAAGGAAACGAACGCTGATCGCGATGACCGCGTCTTTCGACTCGTTCCGGACGAGGCACTCGGTCTGCATCGCGCAAGGCTCGGCCCCGTGCTGCGCGATGCTGTAATCTTCCGGGTAAACCCGGCCAAAGGTAAAGCGCTCGCGGTTTTTCGCAGACGAGGCGCGGTAGGGATAAAGAATGTAGCCCTCGTAGAGAACGGCGTTGACGACCTTTTCGACCAGTGCGGTGTTCATGGTTGCATCCTCCGGCAGCGTTGCCGTGAGGCCTGGGTAGCGCACGCGTCTCGCCGCCGCGGACTTCCCGAGCAATGTTGATTCATTAGAGCAGCGCTCGAGCCCCGATTCATACCAAACGAAGTTCGCCTCCGCGAGACGTCGAGGCCAGCACGCGAGACGCGTGCGCTACCCAGCGTTTGATCGCGCGTTGTCATTCTGGTTTTGTCATTAGTTCGGGCTTCGGCACTCGGCCTTCGTCATTTGCGGCGAGTAGCCGCGCGATTGTTTGATCCCAATCGGCCAGGCCTTCGCGCCGCCGAAAGGCGTAGAGCCGTTCGAATAAGCCCCGCTCGAGCGAGACAAAAGCCGTGTTGGGATAATGCTGCTCCATCATCTCTTTCCAGATGGCGACCGACATGCGGTAGGTGCATTCCTTGTTCCAGGAGACCTGCGAAATCTGGAGGTGGCCTTCGTCGTTTTCGTAAAAAATCGTCCCGCTAAAAAGAAAGAGGAGCGGCACTTCGCCATCCTCCAGCGCGTAGAAATATTTCGTCGCCGCGACGTTTAAATCGAAGGTGCAGGGGACGGAAAGGATCGCTTCTGTCTTCGCGGAAAATTGACGCACATTCACGTTGGAGTGCGTCCAAAGCCGGGCGCGCAAGGTCTGGCCCCAGCGCTCCGGCGTTCCGAAAAGCTCGCCCAGCTTTTCTTTCTCCTCCGGCTGATAGGCACGCAGGGTCGGGTGAATCTGGATCTGCGTCTGCAACATCACGCTTTGGATCGTTTCCTCCGGCGGCTGATTCGTCACCTCGAGATTGAAATGCAGAAGAGGCGCGATGCCATAGTTCGCCGCCTCCACCCCGAGCACCTTGAAATCCAGATCCGGCATCAGCTTTGTTGCAAGCGGCTGAAAAACGCGTCGATCTCGCGCCAGACATCTTCGCCGCCGGAGAATCCGCGCCAATGGATCCGGATCAAACCGACGAGCTCGAAACAGACATCGATCGGGGCGATGAAATATTCCCGTTTCTCGTTCACTCGATTCACCAGGAGCGTTTCCACATCGGGCTGCATCTTTCGCAGGATCGCGTTTCTCTCGACCAGCGCTTCCCAGGCCGTGAGCGGGAGAAGCGATTCGGTCGCGCCCGCCGGGCTCGGGTAATAGGCAGCCATCTTTTTGTGCGGCGTGTCGTAGAAGAAAAAGGCGAGGCTGATCGGAAGGGAGAGACCTTCCCATTCCATGTCGGTGATTTGGAAATCTGGGAGCGGCCGGGCGTCGCGCGGGATCAGTTTGAACTTCCCTTCGATCACGTTTTCAAAGCGCAACCCGCAGGGATCGCACGAGCAAACAATGCGTCGCGTCGCCATCTCGAGCAGGTGGCGGTGCACCGGCGGAATCCGGATGCTGCAAAGCTCGCAGATCTCGATTTCCTGCGGCGGCTTGGCGCCGTTGCTCCCAGCGCTTTTGGGCGCGGTTTTCGGCGTCCCGGCAAAACGGCGCAGGGTAGCGAAAGACGATGGTCTCATCAGAGTTTGATTGTAGCCGGGGGCGCTGACCCCGGCGGCGAAAAGCGTCGGAACCCAATGCGTCCGGGGTCAGCGCCCCCCGGCTACAGCGTGCTTAGGCCGGTGGCAGATTCGGCATATCGGGATGAATCGGCGCCCGCGCTTCCGCGTTGATCCCGGTGGCATCTCGCGAGGTGGTATAGCTTTTCCCGCCTTCGCCGCGCCCGGCTTCCTTGTTATCAATGGCGAGTTCCTCGCCTTTGGAGGTGCCGGGGATATGGACTGGTTGTGGTGGTTTGCTCATATGTGTTCTCCTGCTGTTGCGGTTTGTCCGTTGCCATTTGGAAGCGGACAGTCAGTAAATTTAGGAGCGGGCACCGAAACATTGACGGCTTCTTTGGGATGTTCGTCGGGGAGACCGTCCACATCGAGACCGGTCAAATCAGGCGCCGCCGCATAGAGCGCTTCCTCGATCGAAAATCGCAAAGTCAGGCGCGAGGACGGGCATTCGTGACAGTTGCCCTGGAGTTTCAAATGCACCCGCCCTTCCGGATTCACGCCCAGCAGCTCGACACTGCCGCCATGGAGACCGAGACGAGGTTTCACGTCCTCGATTGCGTTGCGCACGCGCGTTTCGAGGTCGAGCGGATGCAGCCCGTGCAAAAGGAGAAGGCCGGAAACCAGCGGATCGCGCCCCAGTTCATCGATCACGGTGGAACCGCCGATGCCCGCGTCGTAGACCACGTTCAGGATTTGCTCGAGGCCCTTGCCGTGCATTTCGAGCAGGCTTTGAATCAGCTCGCGCACCTGCTCGCGCACGCCTTCGTCCGGATTGCCTTCCAGCGCCGCAATTAATTCTTCCACCCGGCCGAGCCGTTTTTGGAATTCCTGCGTGCTGGGTTTATCCATGGTCTGCCTTTACTGCATTGCGCTTTTCCCCGACCCCGATGCGCCCGTGATGACGCGGATAATTAATTACGGCTTTTCTGGAGGCGTGGCAATCGAAGACTGCGGCGAGGCGAGTTCTTGTCGTTAGGCGAGGGTCGCGGCTGCGGGGCAACCGAAGACACCGCTTGCGAGATCGCGGGCGGCGGTGTTATCCATTTCGCAGCACCGATGGCCGATCTGATCGCGGCCTCGGCTCCACCTTACCAACCGCCGCGAAACTCATTTATGCCTCACATCGTCACCACCAAGTGTGTTCAGTGCAAGTTCACCGACTGCGTCGTCGTCTGTCCGGTGGCCTGCTTTTACGAAATTGATTCGCAGCTCGTGATTCATCCCGAGGAATGCATCGATTGCATGGCCTGCGTCGATGAATGTCCGGTCCACGCCATCTACGCCGACGGCGACCTCCCGGCCGAATTTCAAGCGGACATCGAGCTCAACGCCGTCGAAGCGCACCGCGTCCAAGAATCCGGCCAGGGCCCGATCGAGACGAAAAAAGATCCGCTGCCCACCGCCGCCGCCCGCAAAGCCGAACTCGGCTACTAAGATCACCTTCGCCGCGCGGTAGAAATCCAGCGCGCCGCCATCTCCCATGCCGAAAGTTGCTCTGACCGAGACGCCGTTCTTCATCGCGGTTGTGGCCGCGATCGAAAAGAAAATCGGTGAAGGCGATCGGATTGCGCGCGCGAACAGCGTGCAGCTGAGCGATGCCCAGATCATTTCGGTCCTGAACAAAGTCGCCGCCGAGGCGCGCGGGAAAGCAGTCCGCGAAACCGCGCCCCGCAATCCCGCCGAACAGATCCTGCACGCGCTCGCCGGGCAGTTGAGCCTCTTGCGCGCTTCTGTTTTCGAGATGAAGCCCGGGCCAGATGGACGCGAGGTTGAGACGCTTTTCCCGACCGAACATTGGATCGCCGCGATCCGGGTCGTGCAAAAATCAATCCGCCACGGCACCGGCAAGCTGCGCGGCTCGCGCGGATTTCTCGACTCATTGAGCCTCTTCCTTTCCCGGCCTGCGCCGGCCGGGAGCTAGGCTCGCCTAACGACGAGCAAATTCGTCCAGCGCAGCCCCGAGACGCTCCAGACCGGCCTGCACGTTGCTCGTCTCGCCGCCGATTCCGAGCCGGAAATGGCACGGCGCCTCAAAGAACGCGCCGGGCACGACCGAGGTCTCGTACTTCTCGCGCAGCAGGGTGAAGAAAGCATCGGGATCGCCCTCCGGCAGGCGCAGGAACACGATCGAGCCGTGCGGCGGCCGCACGCATTCCAGGTCGTCGCGGGAATCGAGAAAGGCATCGAGCAGCGCGCGGTTGGTTTGGAGGAGAGCGCGGGCGCGCTCGCGAAATTGCCCGAGATGATCGAACGCCATGACCGACATCCGCTCCGCCGGGTGCGCCCCGGTGGCGGCGAAGAGATCGTTCAAGCGCCACATCCGGTGGGCCAGCCCCGGCGCGGCCAGGATCCAGCCGCAGCGCAGCCCGCTCAGACCATAGGCTTTCGTCAGGCTGCTGGTGACGACGAAGGTTTCGCCTAACGAAAAAGCGCTTGCCGGCCGGTTTTCAAAAAGAAGCTCGAGATAAACTTCATCGACCAGCACGCGGGCTCCGACGCGCTGGGCCATGGCGCCAACCGCCTCCAGCGTTTCGCGTGGAAGGAGGACGTTGCTGGGGTTATGCAGGTCCGTCAGCACCACCAGCCGCGTCGCCGGCGTGATCGCCTCTTCCATTTCGCCT
>JBKJNW010000170.1:0-3541 GCA_046593335.1 Chthoniobacterales bacterium
GCGTCGCGGCGAGCTCATCTTCCGCGCCGGCCAGCGCGATCTTCCGCTCGTCGTCATCCTTCAGGGTGAGGCCGAGGTCTTCGAAACTCGCGAAGAGACCGAGCAAATTCTCGGCACACCGGGCGAGCGCGATTTTATCGGCGATGTGGCCATGCTCCAGGGCACCTCGGCTCTGGCCAGCGCGCGGGTGAAATCGGAGGAAGCGGAAATCCTGCAGGTGCCGGCCGGCGCTGTTCGACGCGCGCTGGCCGAATTGCCCGGGGTGGCCGAGCCGGTCGTTAACGCCTTCATCATGCGCCGCCGCCGCCTCATGCGGGACCGGGATTTTAATGGTCTTCGCATCATCGCCGTGCGCGATTCCAAGGAAGGCCATCGCCTGCATGATTTCCTCGGGAAGAACCACGTTCCGCATCGCCTGATTGAATTCGAAAGCGAGCAGGGTCAGGCTCTGGCCAGTCGTTTCAACCTCGCCCCGCGCCATCTCCCGGCGCTCATCACGCCGACCGGCGCGCCCTTGCGCCAACCGTCGCTGCGCGAGGTTGCGCAGCAAGCCGGGCTTCTCCGCCCGCTCGTGACCGATGACACGGCCGAAGTGCACGCCGACCTCACGATTGTCGGTGCCGGGCCCGCGGGCTTGGCCGCGGCGGTTTACGCGGGTTCCGAAGGCCTTCGCACCGTTGTTCTCGAAAGCTACGCGCCCGGTGGCCAGGCCGGTTCGTCGTCGTTGATCGAAAACTTCTTCGGCTTTCCCACCGGGGTGCGAGGTGGCGATCTCACCTACCTTGCCCAGCTCCAGGCCTATCGTTTCGGAGCGAAATTTTCGACTCCATCGGAGGCTCTTTCCATCGCCCTCCACTCCGGCAAAGAGTATCGCGCCTGCCTCCAAATCGAAGGGTGCGAAGCCCGCCTGCAATCGAAGTGCGTCCTCATCGCCACCGGAGCTGATTACACCCGGCTCGACGCACATGGTCGCGAGGAATACGAAGGCTCCGGCGTTTATTACGCCGCCACCGCGCTCGAAGGTCAGCTTTGTCGCGGCGCCACCGTCATCGTCGCCGGTGCGGGCAATTCAGCCGGGCAGGCGGCCATGTTTCTCTCTGAAGGCGCCGAAAGGGTGCTGCTTGTCGTTAGGGGAAATGATCTCGGCAAAAGCATGTCCGATTATCTTTCCCGCCGCGTCACGACGAAGGAGAACATCGAAATTCTTTACCAGACCGAAATCCGCGAAATGCGCGGCGGCAAAATGCTCGAGAAGGTCGAGCTGGAAAACAGGGCGACCAGCGAACGCCGCACCGTCGAAACTCCGGCGGTGTTTTCCATGATCGGGGCCAAGCCCTGCACCTCCTGGTTGCCGCCGGAAATCGAGCGCGATGAAAAAGGCTTCATCAAAACCGGCGCCGCCGTCGCCCAGGCGCCGGCCTGGCAGAAGATGATACGCGCTCCCGGTCCGCTCGAAACCAGCGTCCCCGGGATTTTTGCGGCTGGCGATGTCCGCGCCGGCTCGGTCAAACGCTGCGCCGCCGCGGTCGGGGAAGGCGGCATGGCCGTGGCCGGGATCCACGCGGCTCTGGCCGAATCGGAAGACGCCAAATCCGCCGAGCGCGTGAAAGAATAATTTTCCGTTCGTTAGGGAACGGCGGCGATCTTCTCTTCCGCCCGCTTCGTTTGCAGCCGGAGCTGGCCGCAGGCGGCCGCGATGTCATGGCCTTTCTCCCGGCGAAGAGTGGCGACGGCGCCGTGCTCGCGCAGGATGCGGAGGAAGGTCTCCTGCCGGTTGCGCGAAGGACGCGACCAATCCAAGCCTTCAACCGTGTTGTAGGGGATGAGATTGATCTTGGCCGAAAGCCGCAAGGCATGTCGCGCCAGTTGCTGCGCCTGTTCGTCGCTGTCGTTCACCCCGGCGATGAGGATGTACTCAAACATCAGCCGCTTCTTCTGCGCGACGTAGGCGTCGCAAGCCTTGAGCAAAACGGCGAGCGGATATTTGCGATTCACCGGCATGATCTGGCTGCGCACTTCATCGGTCGCGCCGTGCAATGAAATCGCGAGCCGGAACTGCGTCGGCTCGTTGGCCAGGTCGCGAATCTGCGGTGCGAGCCCGCTGGTCGAAATGGTGATGTGACGCGCGCCGATCTCAAGGCCCCAGGGGGCGTTGATGATACGGATGGCGCGGAGCAGATTCGGCAGGTTGGCGAGCGGTTCGCCCATCCCCATGAAAACGATGTTATCAATTCTTTCGCCGCTCTCTTTTTCGATCGCGAGAAGCTGATCCACGATCTCGCTCACATCGAGATTGCGCGAAAAACCGTCGAGCCCGCTCGCGCAAAATTTGCAGCCGTAAGCGCAGCCGACCTGGGTCGAGATGCAGGCTGTCCGACGATCGGAAGTCTCACCGTAGAGCGCCGGCGAGGCAGGGATGAGGACGGATTCGATTAGGTTGCCATCCTCGAGGCGGAAGAGGAATTTTCGCGTCGTATCCTTGGAACCGAGCACGCGCACGACTTCTGGCCTAACGAACTTGAATTCCTCGGCCAGGCGGGCGCGAGTCGTGGCCGGCAGATCGGTCATGGCCTCGAAGGATTCGACGCGCTTTTTGTAAAGCCAGACCGCGACCTGCTTCGCACGATAGGCCGGTTCACCCTGCGCGGCGAAAAGCTGGATCAGTTCGTCGAGCGAGAGCGCTTTGATCGAGGGCTTCGTCACGGGTGAATGTAGGGAGAGCGGCGGGCGCCGTCCAATTCTGTAGACGTTTCCCTCTGGGAAACGCGAGAGCGGCTTTCTTCCGGCAACGCGCACGTCCGCGCTTCGCAGAGCGAAGCGTCTACAAGCTTGCGACCAGGATCCCGTCGGGCTGCGCCTTTGTGTCCGGCTGGTCGACCTCGATCGCGTAGCCGTGCGCCTGCAGAATCTCGCGGCATTCCCGGTGCAAGGTGAGCCCGACCATGCGCCCGTGCGTGCCGATGAGGAAGGTCCGAATTGCGCCGGTGCGCATGCTTTCGCTCGCGCCTTTCAAGACCTCGACTTCCAGGCCCTGTACATCCATCTGCACGAGATCGACCGCGCCGCCAATCCGCCTAACGAGTGTATCGAGAGTGATGGTCGGGATGGTGACGATGGCATTTTTTGACCGGCGCAAACCGATCGATTCGAGAAAGCCTTTCCAGCGCTGGCTCAATTTCACTTTCTGGTTTTCGCCTACCGCCGCGAGTCGACTGCTGTAGCCGCGATCCATGAAGGTCTGGCTCCCCTCCGATGAAGTCAGTCCTTCCGGATGGATGGTAAAGTCGTTATCCGTTAGGCCGTTCAGGAGCCGGTTCTCGCGCAGCAGGCGCCGATGTCGCTCGAGCGGTTCGACCCCGTGAATCGCGAGATGCGGCGCAAGCTTGCGCGCGAGAATGAGGTAGTAACCGATGGCCGCTCCGACATCGACATAACAGCCTTCCGGCGGGAGGCGGCCGATCAGGTCGACGAAAATATCTTCCTCCTCCGCTTCGTGGACGTTGCGTTTCTCGTAACGCGCGCGCTGACCGGCCCAGAGCTG
>JBKJNW010000021.1:0-2569 GCA_046593335.1 Chthoniobacterales bacterium
ACCAGCGCGACGAGTAACACGGGCAACCATTTCAGGCCCGAAAAAAGCCGTGGATTCGTGCTGCGGCTGTTGCTAGGTGGCGAGACGGGAGTGCGGCTTTCGCAAAGGGAAGAATTACTCATTCGTCTTTTTAGATCAGAATGCCGGAAAAAAGGCAAGCCTCGTCCCGAAGGAGACGCTACCGGCGTCTTTCCCCTCGGTTTCGTCGAGATATCGATCGCCTCGATCAAGCATCTGAGAGGCCGCCGCGGAAAATGGGTCGCGTTGCTCGCGGGCTTGTAGACGCCTCCCTCTGGGAGGCGCGGGTTTGTGTCCCTCATTGCAAGAGAAACCGTCGAATCACCGTTTTCCCCCGCGCTTCGCAGAGCGAAGCGTCTACATGGAGACCGACCCGCTCCGTGCCGAAAACGTTCTTGAAGGCTCGTTAGCGGCAGCTACCTTCCGCCTGTCCGAGCGACTTCGATTGCCTGCAACCCCGCGGCTTAATCCTTCAGCCGCTCAGGATTTCCTTATGCAGGCTGATCAACTTTCCTACGTCGTTGTCACTCCCTACTCGATGCGCAAATCGCGCACCGGCGGCATTGTTTCGCGTCTCATTTCCCGGACCGGTCTCGACCTCGTCGGCGGACGGATGTTCGCTCCCAGCGAAGAGCTGGTGCGGCGCTACACCGAAGGCATCGTCACCTCGCAGGACTCGCGGCATCGCGCCACCCAGGAATTGCTGCGCGATTACGTGCAGAAAAACTTCAGCGGCGAACGCCAGGGCCAGCGCCCGCGCGCTCTGCTCCTGGTTTTTCGCGGACCGGACGCGATCGAAAAAATCCGTCACGTCGTCGGGCATATCGTGCACGAACGCACCAGCGGCGAGACGATTCGCGACACCTACGGCGACTACATCACCGATGAAGCGGGCAAGGTGGCCTATTTCGAGCCCGCTGTGATCGCTTCGCTCGACGAGGAATCGGTCGAGGAAAACCTGAAGCTCTGGGCGGAATTCTCCGACCGCGATGGCGGCATCCTCGACGATGTCATCACCTTTCCGTCCGACGCGAAGGTGGAGAAATCACTCGTCCTGATCAAGCCGGACAATTTCAAATTTCCCAACATCCGTCCGGGCGGCGTGATCGAGGTTTTCTCGCGCACCGGGCTCTACATTATCGGCTTCAAAGTGCACCGCATGAGCGTGGGTCAGGCCGAAGAATTCTACGGTCCGGTTCTGAACGTTCTCGAAGACAAACTCGGTGCGGGCAAAGGCCGGGAAGCATGGGAAGACATTGTCGAGTTTATGTCCGGCGGGCGGCCCAGCGCGACCTCCGATCAACAGCGCCTCGCCCCGGGGACCGAGAAGTGCATCGCCATTGTTTACCAGGGCGAAGACGCCGTCCG
Source organism: Chthoniobacterales bacterium (assembly GCA_046593335.1). Taxonomy (GTDB): domain Bacteria; phylum Verrucomicrobiota; class Verrucomicrobiia; order Chthoniobacterales; family UBA10450; genus Palsa-1392. Next base: position 1,387 of record JBKJNW010000021.1, read on the forward strand.
CAAAATCCGCGACGTGCTCGGTCCGACCGATCCGAGCAAGGCACCTCCAGGATCGATCCGGAAGGAATTTGGCCAGACCATCATGGTCAACGCCGCGCACGCCTCCGATTCGGCCGAAAACGCCAAACGCGAGATGGAAATCGTGCAGGTGAAGGAGAACAACCTGAAACCTTTGATTGAAAACTTCTACGCTCGCCCATAGCTTGCGCTCCCCTTTTTTGAAACTTTTACGATGAACACTTTGGCTATGGAAATTTCTACGCGTGCTGCCCAACTGACCCCTTCCCTCACTCTCTCGATCGATAGCAAAGCCAAGGCGATGAAGGCCGAAGGGATCGACATCTGCGGCTTCGGCGCAGGCGAACCCGACTTCGATACGCCCGAGCACATCAAGCAGGCGGCGATTGCCGCGCTCGAGGGTGGTTTCACCAAATACACCCCAAGCTCCGGTTTGCCGGAATTGCGCCAGGCGATCGCCGACAAACTCGCGGCCGACAACGGCCTCGAATATCGCCCGAGCCAGATCATCGTTAGCAACGGCGCCAAGCATTCCTGTTACAACGCCATCCTCGCGACCTGCGAACCGGGCGACGAAGTGATCATCCCCTCGCCCTATTGGGTGAGCTACCCCGACATGGTGAAACTCGCCGGAGCCGAGCCCGTCATCGTGCAGACGAACGAGCGCAACGGCTGGAAAATGACCGCGGCGGAATTCGAAAACGCCATGACCCCGCGGACGAAGATGGTGATCATGAACAGCCCGGGCAATCCGACCGGCGCGGTTTATACCCGCGAAGAACTCGAAGCCATCGTCGAAGTCGCAGCCGAGGAAGACATCTACATTTTGTCGGACGAAATCTACGAGAAGCTGGTTTACGACGACGCCAAACACGTCAGCATCGCCTCCCTTTCCAAGACCGCCTACGATCTCACGATCACGATTAATGGTTTCAGCAAATCCTACGCGATGACCGGCTGGCGCCTCGGCTACATGGCGGCGCCGGAAGCGATCGCGAAAGCGGTCGACTCGATCCAGAGCCACAGCACTTCGAATCCAAATTCCTTCGCCCAAAAAGGCGCCATCGCCGCGCTCAAGGGCGACCAGCAGCCGCTCTCCGACATGCACGACGAGTTCGATATGCGGCGCAATTACATGTATGACCGCATCTCGAAGATCGCGAAC
>JBKJNW010000016.1:0-8479 GCA_046593335.1 Chthoniobacterales bacterium
CCAATCCAATCAGATTGCCCTGAATGGTCACCGGCCCAAGGACGTAACTGTCCCCCGCAGTTAAAAATATTCCGTAAAAGGCGTTGCCCGAAATGACGTTGCCCATTCCCCGCCCCGGCGTAGCGGTAGGGCCTCCGATCAGGGTTGGACCCGACGTGCTTACACTGAAAGGGGCCGAGATCGTGACGCCGTAACCCGTGTTGGGCAAAGCAGTATTCCCCCCGGCAGAAACGCCGATGTAGTTATTTTGCACGGTGTTGGTCTCGCTGCCGCGATTGGTCAAGACCACTCCGCCGGCGTTGCCGGAGAGCAGGTTGCGATCGGCCGCCAAGGGCGTGCCGATTTGATTGCCGCCATCGCCGGAGGAATAGATGCCGTAACCATTGCCCAGCGCGGTAGTCCCAGTGGAGTCCGTCCCGATGAAGTTGCCCAGGACCTTCACCTTGCTGGTAGCGATCGAGATGCCAAAGCTGCTGCAGCGATTGATGATCAAGCCGCGCACCGTTGAGCCGTCGCTGCCCGTGCGAAAATCGATGCCGGCCACACCGCTCGTGCTGGTTCCGTCCAATTCAATAAGCAGGACGGCATTGTTGCCGACGGCCAGGGTGTTTGGTTTGGCGTCGTCAGTCGTCGTCACGGTCGTGCTGCCCTGGGTGTAACCGTCGATCACCACCGGGTCGGTGATCGGGGCGAAAGCAGGGAAAGTCGGAGTGATGGTGAAGACGCCGGTTGCCGGATCCCGATTCGGATCGGAGGCGGGAATATCAAACTCGATTCTGTCCGGTGTGTCTGCGTCGATGTTGGGGTGACCGTTCGCATCCACAATCGCCTGGGCAAAGGAATCTGCTCCCGTCGCGTTCGTGTTCTTGACGGTGAAGGTATCGGCCGCGGCCGTCCCGATAAAACAAACTGCGCAGAGCGCGTAGAAGAGATGTGTTTTCATAAGGCAGGCAGTGTGACAGCGGTTCGATTGGCGCTACTGGTTGCGAAGCCAACGTGAGTGCGAGTTAAGGGGCGAAGCCGGAACACGGTCAATATATTTATTTTGATTTCTGAGATCTAGTGGGCTCACAAATCGAGAGCGCATCCTGCCAGCCGAGAAAAGTGGGCAACCACGCGGCCTGAAAGAATCCGGAAGGCGGCTGGTCCATAGGCGGACAAACCTTATCCCCTAACGAGGCCAGGACCGCGCGGGATCAGTTCACATTATAAACTTCGACCAGGCCGACGCCGGTGGTGTCGTTACTTCCGCGCACAATTGCGGTGTAGGCTCCTGGCGGGAGAGTCGCGAAAATCGCCGACTCCAAAACGTTCGACGGCGCGAGACCAGTAGCGAGGATTTCCGCCTCCTGCGAGTCCTGCCAGTCATCGTTCGCGGCAATCGTCGCCCCGAAAAGATCATGCAGCTCAAGGGTCGGATTCTGCAGCGCGTCGGCCACGCCGAAAGCGGTCAGGGAAGGCCCGATCGCCCGCACCACCACATCCGCCACCCCTTCGCCGGCAATAAAGCCACCGATGAGGACGTTGTCGCCTGAGTCGACAAAACCGCGGGTGCTGATATTGGCCAGTTTCGAGTCGGTCGTGGTGTCGAGATCGTAGGCTTCGACCAGACCGACTCCGGTCGTGCCCGAGTTGCCTTTCAGAATCGCGGTGTAACTCGCGCCGTTCCCCGGCAGAGTCGCGATAATGGCCGACTCCAGGTCGTTCGTCGGGGCCAGACCGGTCGCTTCAATCTCAGTCTGCTGATCCGACTTCCAGTTATTGTTTGTCGCGATGAGCGTGCCGTCGCCGGCGTGTAGCTCCAGCGTCGGATCGGCCAGTGGATCGGCGACGAAGATGCCTAACGAAGGTCCAATCCCGCGGATGATAACTTGTTTGGAGTCGGGCCCAAGGACGATGAAGCCGCCGATCAGGACGTTGTCGCCCGTCAGAACGCGCAGCCGGGTGGAGATATTGAGCAACTGCCCGAGGGCGGCCGAGAACTCGGAGGTGTTGCCGTTCGGATCGGTCGCAGTCGCGGTAACATGCGGCGCACCCGAGGCGATCGGAAAAGTCACATCAAGACTGGCGTTGCCGCTCCCGTTCGTAGTCACGCTAGCGGAGCCGAGGAAGGTTTTTCCTTCGCCATAGCCTAACGGACTGATGTGTTCGTTGCTGAAAAAGTCGAGGTTAAAAGTGGTGTTGGCGAGGCTGTTCAAACTGCCCGTGATCTCTACCATCCCGCCACTGACCACGGCCGAGGCGATGATCGGAAAATTTTGCAGATTATTCGGCCCGCTATCGGAATCGCCAGTGTCGTTAGGCGTGACCTCGTCGTCATTCAGATCGATCCCGGGATGTCCGATGGTGGCGGGATCGTTGCCATTATTGTAAATGGAGTTGCCCCGGATGGTGGCGCGCGCCGTGTCCTTGACCACGACTCCAGCTCCGAAACTGTTCGCGATCACATTGCCCTCTCCGGACGCGGTGCCGCCCACGATGACGACGGCGTCGCTCTCCACCCGAATGCCGTCGGCGGCATTTCCCAACGGAGTGATGCCGTCCGTGGTCGTACCAATGAAGTTCCCTTGGACGGTGACCGATCCTCCAAAAATGGACATACCGGCTCCGTGGCACGAAATCACGTTGCCAGCCGCGGCGATGGCGCCGCCAATTGTGGCCGTCCCGCCGAATGAGATCCCAACTCCGCCGCCCAAGAATGAATCGGAGACCGGCGGCTGGAAAGTGCCCGTGATATCGGTCCCAATGTAATTGCCCTGCACAACCAACCCGTCGGCGTTGCTGACAATTCCGGTGATTCGGTTATTGAAAATCACGTTGCGCGCGCCAGCGCTGGTGCCGCCAATCAGGAGCGTGCTCGCGCCCGAAAAAATGCTAACCAGATTAATACCGCTTACGCCATTGGGCAGCGCTGCCGTGCCGGTAGCGTCCAGGCCGATGATGTTGCCTTGGATCGTGAGATCCCCTGGCCGGGTGGAGACATAAATGCCGTCATTACTAATGCCGCCGTTGCTGCTGTTGCCAGAGATGACGTTGCCCACGCCGGTGCCGGGCGTGGAAGTGAGGCCTCCGATCGTGACATCGGTCGTGCCGGAACCGATCAGGTCAATCCCCCGTCCATTGCCGAGCGCCGCGTCACCAGCTGCATTGGTGCCGATGTAGTTTCCCTCGATCCGAGTCCCCGCCTGGGTGGTACGAATCTGGATGCCAGTGGCTCCACTATTAGAAAGCTGCGTGGCAATACCGGCGAAAAGATTTCGGTCCGCGGGCGCCGGGCCGCCGATCAAATTGCCGAGGCCGGAGTCGACCGTGACTCCGAAACCGACGTTGCCCAGCCCCACAGTTCCGGTCGCATCACTGCCGAAGAAATTCCCGGCGACGACGTTGTTATCCGAGCTGAGACGAATGCCGCCACTTCCGAAAAAAGAGCCGGCGCTGGCGCCAAAACGATTGATGACCAGTCCGCGCACAGTGCTTTTCCCACCAGCGAGATCGAGCCCGATCGCGGTGCCTGAAGTGTTGGCGCCGTTCAACTCAATTCGGAGCACGGAGTTGTCGCCGACCGTCAACGTGTTCACGCTCGTACCGGTCTGGGTGTAGCCGTCGATCACGACCGGGTCTGTGAGCGCCGGGTAAGGAGTGGCGGGCGCGATCGTTTTCACGCCGGCGCCGGGAATAGAGAAGGCTATGATATCGGGTGTATTTGCATCGATGTTGGCATGCGCATTAGCGTCCATGATCGCCATCCGGAGCGAACCGGAGCCGCTGTCGTCGGTATTGATGACCGTAAAGGTATCGGCACCGGCAGTCGCGAGACTGCAGATACCGAGCAAAGCAAGAAGTTGGAGTAGTTTCATAATCGTTCGTTCGCGTTAGGTCACCGCCGATTTAAGCCGGCGGGCCTCAAACGTCATTAATCCGGATCTCAATTTTCGTGAATTTCGACAAAACGATCACAAGTGTCGAGAAAAGAGTGCGTGAGCCCGGCCTGAACCAAGAGGAAATGGTTTGGCTGGGACTCGAACCCAGAACCAACCCCGAAAGCTTTCGGGGCTGCTCCCAGCCAAATCACTGCTGAGCTGGGATGTGGGTCGGGTGGGACTCGAACCCACAACCAACGCCTTAAAAGGGCGCTGCTCTACCATTGAGCTACCAACCCAGCGCGAGCTTCAGGTCTTACGATGATTCGTCAGCCGGCGCAAGAACGAGCCCCAGATTGCGAAGCGCCCGCCCTACAACCGCAAAAGATCGCGCAGCGAATTGTGCGGTCGATCGAGTTGAAAGGCGGCCAGCCCAGCCTTGGTCGCGCCGGCCGCATCCCGCACTGGATCGTCTCCCACATGCAGCACCTCGTTAGGCACGAAGCCGCTCGACTCGAGCGCGCGGCGATAGATCAGGGGGTCGGGCTTGTCCGCACCCAGCTCGCTCGAAACGAAGATGTGCCGGAAATATTGCGAGATCGAGAGGTGGCCGAAAATGTCGCGGAGACGGCCATCGAAATTTGAGATAACGATCAGTTGATAACGCGGAGCCAGCGTCTCAAGGACTTCGCGAACCTCCGGATAAAGCGCCCAGACGCCCGGTTCGGCAAAGAGGCGGTAGGCCGCCTCGAAAAATCTGGCGCGGCCGGGCGAATCGATCCCCAACGAGACCTGTTCGAGAAGCCGATCGACCAGTTCCCGCCACCAATTTTTGTCGTCATCCGGGCGCGGCCCTCCTTCCGTCGGCGGCCGGATCGGCGCCTCTTTCCAGAGCCGCCCGAAGACCCGATCGATGGCGTCAGGGTCGAGTTCGAGCCCTTGCCGCTGCCCGATCGAGGCGTAGTGCTGGCCCACACTTTTCGTTAGGCGAATCAAAGTGTTGCCGGCGTCAAAAGAGATCGCTTTGATCATGCGTTCTTCCTTTTCGCACAAGGTCGGCCCGCGCTCCGCTACTCTTTTCACTTTCGAGATCGCCGGGCGAGCGTATCAGTAATCTCCGCCTGCAACACGCCCGACCTATGAGTGTGACTGATCCGTGTCTCGATCCCAAATGGGACCAATCTCTCGGCGAAGAACTCGCCAACAGCATCAGCCACGGTCTCGGGCTGGTGGCGGGCTTGATCGGCGCGCCCGTTCTCATGCTGGCCGCCTGGCGCGGCGGTGATCGCTTCTTTTTTATCGGCACGGCCGTTTTCGCCGGGGCGATGCTGCTCGTCTATCTCGGTTCGACGCTCTATCACGCCTGGCCGCGCGGCACGATCAAGTCGGTTTTCCAGGTGATCGATCACTCGGCCATCTTTCTCCTGATCGCGGGCACTTATACCCCATTCACGCTCGGTCCGCTGCGGGGTGCCTGGGGCTGGACGATTCTCGCGCTCGTCTGGGCGCTGGCGAGCTTCGGGGTGATTTTGAAAAGCGTGCACGGGACCGAGAAACGAAAAAGACTCTCCATGGCGCTCTACCTCGGGATGGGCTGGTTGATTGTGCTCGCCTTCCGGCCGCTCCTGCAAAATGTGCCGCTGGCGAGCCTGGGCTGGCTGGTGGCAGGCGGTCTGGCTTACACGGGCGGGATTTATTTCTTCGTCAGCAAGCGCACCCGCTACACTCATTTTATCTGGCACCTATTTGTCCTTCTCGGCACCGGGTGCCACTTTCTCGCCGTCTTCTCCTGCGCTTCCGCATGACCACTTCGCCTAACGACACCCTGCCGGTCGAGCATAACGACCCGGTCAACGCCCGCATCCTCGCCATTTCCGAGGACAAGATCGCCGGCTTTGTGCGGGAGCCGTTTGCCGAAATCGCGGATCGGGCCGGGTTGCCGGTCGAGACCGTGCTCGAGCGCATCATCGCCATGCTCCGCGCCGGAACCGTCCGGCGAGTGCGCCAAACTTTGCTCGCGACCAACCTGGCCGATGGCGCGCTCGTGGCCTGGAAAGTGCCCCCGGAAAAAATCGACGCCGCTTTCGATTACATGTCGCAACAGGATCCTTTTTCGGGGCATGTCGTTTTGCGTTCGACCGACGCGGTCACGCCCGGTTCGGAATACAAACTTTGGACGACGCTGAAAGTGCCGCACGGTTTCTCGCTCCAGCGCCATGGTGAGATTCTGACCCGCCTGGTCGGCGCGGATCATTTCCGGCTCATGCCGGCGAAAGGAATTTTCACCCTCGGTGTCGGCCATGTGCGCCGGAAAAATGTCGAGCCCGGGACGAAGGCAGAGGAGCCGGCAACAATGATCGTCGTGCAACCGGCCACCTTGACGGAAAAGGAATGGACGGTGCTGACTGCCTTGAAACGCGAATTCGCGCCGGAAGAAATCCGCGCGTCGCCCTGGATTGCGCGGGCGGAGGAGGCAGGAGTGTCGTTAGGGGAATTTTTCGCGATCGCGGAAGAGCTGACGACGCGAAAAATCATCGGGCGTTTCTCGACTTTTCTGGAACACGTCAAACCCTCGGCCGGCGGGGTGCGCGTAACTCGTTTCAACGCCCTTTTTCACTGGGCGGTGCCGGCGGGCCGCGAAGTCGAAGCCGGCGGTGAAGTGGGCCGACACGATATTCTGACCCACTGTTACTGGCGCGAAGCGGGCCCGGAATTTCGCAACGTCAACATCATGGCAGTGGCGCACGGGACCGACAAAGCGCGCCTCCTCGAGCACAAGGCGGCGATCGATCGCCATCTGGCGGAATGCGGGATCCCGGTTTCCTACACGAATGTTTTCTGGGGCGGCCGGAGTGAGATCAAGCCCTCGGAAATATCTCCGCAAATCTACCGCCGCTGGCTGGCGGAAGTCGGCGCGGAAACCTGAGCTCGCGTTTGCTCTAGCTCGTGGAGCAGGGCGACGGCAAAGGCCTCGCGATCGATCGGGCGCCCGAGCACCATCGCCAACGAGGCCGCCCTTTCCTTCAGTTCCTCGGGAAATTCTTCTGGCGCCTGGTTCAGGTTGACGCCGATCCCGGCCACCGCGCTCCACTCAGCTCCGGGCCCAGCCTTCGTTTCCACCAACACGCCCGCGACCTTGCGCCCGTCCACATAAACGTCGTTAGGCAACTTGATCGCCGCCAGCAGCCCCGTCTCTTTTGCAATCGTGGCCGCAATCGCCTCCGCCGCCCAAGTCGTTAGGCGAGCGGATTCCACGATCGGGATTTGCAGACGCAGCAGAATGGAAAACCAGAGCCCGCGATGCGCGGCCGACTCCCAGCGCTGTCCGCGCTGGCCGCGGCCGGCGCTCTGGTGCTCCGCGAAAACAACGAAGCCTTCCGGCAGCTCGGGCGTGAGCATTTGCAGAAGGAATTCATTCGTCGAACGGGTCGACTCCAGGACAATAATGCGGCGTCCAATGACGCCTTCGCCTAACGATTCGCTGATGCGGGCCGCAAGCAGCCGGTCAGGCGGCGCTCTCACTTCCTAATCCTGCTCCTGCTCATGCTCCTAATCTTCGATATGGTGGGCTGGGAGCAGGATTAGGATTAGGATTTGTCGTCAGGCGGCGACATGAATCAGCTCGAGCGAAAAATCGATCGCGGGCGCGGAGTGAGTGAGCGCCCCGATCGAAACGTAATCGACCCCAGTGGCGGCGACCTGGCGCACATTGCGCAGATTGATTCCGCCGCTCGCTTCAAATTTCACTTTCCCCTTCCCGATCGCAACGGCTTCCCGCATCTGAGGGCCACGCATGTTGTCGAGCAGGATGACTTCGATCCCCGGGACCTCGAGGAGGGCGCGGACTTGATCGAGGTTGTCGGCCTCGACCTCGATCTGCAGGCCTGGGTGATCCTTGTGCACGCGCTCGATCGCGGCACTGAGCCGCGCCAGGCCGTCGCGCGCGAGAAGATGATTATCTTTCACCAGAACCATGTCGAAGAGGCCGAAGCGATGGTTGGTTCCCCCGCCCGCCGCGACCGCCGCCTTCTCAAACTTGCGCAGGCCGGGCGTGGTCTTGCGCGTATCGAGAATCTTGGCGCCGTTTGACCCCGCCGCCTCGACAAATTGGCGGGTCAGGGTCGCAATGCCGCTCAGGCGCTGGAGGAAATTGAGCGCGACCCGCTCGGCGGTGAGGATGGAGCGGGCCCGGCCGCGTATTTCCAGCACGGCCATTCCCCCCGCGACGGTGGCGCCGTCTTTCTGCACAGTCTCGACCCGCAGCTCGGGATCGACCCGGCGAAAGATCTCGGCGGCCACTTCGGTGCCGGCGACGATGGCCCGCTCCTTGGCGACGACACGGGCGGAGGCCTTCTCATTTTCGCCGACGAAATACTGGCTGGTGATATCGCCGCTCCCGACATCCTCGCGCAGCGCGAGATCGAGCAACTGGAGATCTTCCGCAGTGAAAGCCATCCCTGCACAATCGGGAAAGAATGCCGGTCAACAAGCCTGCCGGGACAAAAAAAGATCCGGGCAGCGCACGCGCGGAGAAACCTTCGAATGCGAGATGCGTGCCACCGCCCGAATCGCCTTAACCAGTGAAGATAGACAGCGCTAGTTAGGCACCGTTCAAAAGA
>JBKJNW010000246.1:0-4068 GCA_046593335.1 Chthoniobacterales bacterium
GGCGCAAAACAGCATGCGTCTCACGTGGACGCGCGAGGAAGTGGACGCGCGCCTGCAAGGGATCATGAAGGCGATTCACAAGACCTGCCGCGCGACCGCGGAACGCTTCGGGACGCCAGGCAACTACGTCAACGGGGCCAACATCGGCGGCTTCCTCAAGGTCGCGAACGCGATGATGGACCAGGGGTTGGTCTAGCCCGCCTGCGGCGGGAAATTCGAAATCCGAATGTCGAAATCCGAAACAAATCCGAAATCGCGAATGACAAGATGGGAACGCCGGCCGTTTTCATTTTTCAGATTTCGATATTGTTTCGTGCGTCGGTCCGCCTCAGGCGGATCGGATTTCGGATTTTTTCCTGCATGACTCCATCACCCTATTTTTTCCTCGTCATTTTTTGCGGCGTCGCGCTGATCTTTCCGGTCATGCCGCTGGCCCTGGCTTGGCTTTGGCGCAGATTTTTCCAACCGCCCAAACCGGGCCCGGCCAAGAACGCCACCTATGAGTGCGGGATCGAGTCGTTAGGCGAAGCGCAGATCCAGTTCCAATCCCAATTCTATCTCTACGCAATCATCTTCCTCATCTTCGACGTCGAGTCGATTTTCCTCATCCCCTTCGCGGTCGCTTTCACAGGTTTGCCGTTTGGCGCTTTCGTCGCGATTTTGATTTTCCTCCTCCTCTTGTTGGAAGGGCTGTTTTGGGCCTGGGGCAAAGGTTGTCTAAATTGGACGAAGTGATGGCGCCGCAAATCGACGAAGGACTCAAGGGCGAGCTGCAAAAGCAGGGCATCTGGGTGACCTCGATGCAGGAGCTCTACAACTGGGGCCGCAAAAACTCGATCTGGCCGCTCCAGTTCGGGCTCGCCTGTTGCGCAATCGAGATGATCGCGACCGCGGCCTCGCGTTACGACCTCGCGCGCTTCGGCGGGGAAGTCTTTCGCCCTTCGCCGCGCCAGGCCGATCTCATGATCGTGGCCGGCACGGTGACGAAGAAGATGGCGCCGCAAATCGTTAGGCTCTACAACCAGATGCCCGATCCGAAGTACGTCATCTCGATGGGCGCCTGCGCCATTTCCGGCGGACCGTTCAAGCAGGGCTACAACGTCCTCAAAGGCATCGATCGTTATATCCCGGTCGACGTTTACATTCCGGGTTGTCCACCCCGGCCGGAGGCGTTGCTCCACGCCTTCATGGAATTGCAGCGAAAAATTGACGGGCAAAAATTAAGCGGCCCGGGCCAGGCGGAGTTCCTCAAGAAAAATACGCCGAGCGAGTATCCAGTGCCGGCTTTCGGCGCGCACGATCTCGAGCCGTCCGCCAATCTCGACCTCTTCCATCCGCCCTCGATCGAGCGCTAAAGGCGCGCTTTCGAAATGCGGGCCTCGCCGGACGAAGGGTTGTTTCAGCACGAAGCATCTGGAGCGAGGTCCAACCACGATTGAAGGCGATGGACTCGCGATGTTTGCGAAGCTCCCCGGCATCGTGCCGCACACTCCTCTGATGCAGACTCCGAAAAGTAAAACCGCCGCCGCGGATGCTCTGGTCGGGCTTTGGACGATCGCGCTGGCCGCCTTCGTCGTCGCCGGACTTTATTTCACCCGCGAACTGCTCATCCCGCTCGCGCTCGCCGCCCTCCTCACCTTTCTGCTCGCGCCGTTGGTCACGCGCTTGGAGCGCTGGATCGGACGCATCGCGGCTGTGCTCCTGGCCGTGCTTCTGATTTTCAGCTTCTTTGGCGCCGCTGGCTACCTGCTCACCCGGCAACTGGTCGACCTCGCCACCAAACTCCCGGATTACAAAGTCAACATCGAGGCCAAACTGCACGCTTTCGATGCGCCGCGCGGCGGGAGTTTGAGCAAGTTCTCGGAGACGATGGAGGCGTTAAAGAAAGAACTCCCCGGTAACTCGGAATCGCCTCCCTTGGTCGTGACCCAGCAACCGGGCAAACCTGAAACCGCGGTCGCCACTCCGCCGACTCCGGTGACGCCCGCTCTCCCGGTCAAGGTCGTGGAGACGTCGAAGGGGAATCCGATCGATTTGATGAAAGCGATCGTGGCGCCGGTCCTTGGTCCGCTCGGGACGGCGGCCCTCGTGCTTCTTTTGGTTATCTTCATGCTCCTGCAGCGCGAAGATCTGCGCAGCCGCTTCATTCGGCTGATTGGCCAGGGCCGGATCAGCGCGACCGCGCGCGCGATGGAAGATGCGGGCGACCGCGTCTCGCGCTACTTGCGGATGCAGCTCCTGGTCAACGTCACTTTCGGGGCCTGCGTGGCGGTCGGCCTTTATTTCATCGGCGTGCCGAACGCTCTGCTCTGGGGTTCGCTCGGCACCGTCCTCCGTTTTATTCCTTATATCGGCCCGTGGATCGCGACTCTGCTCCCGACCGCCGTCGCGCTGGCGGTTTCTCCCGCCTGGTTGATGCCGCTGCTCACGGTCGCCCTTTTCATCGTCATCGAGCTGGTCGTGGCCAATGCCATCGAGCCGCTCCTCTACGGAAAACACACCGGCATTTCCTCCATCGCGCTGATCGTGGCGGCGGTTTTCTGGACGTGGCTCTGGGGGCCGCTCGGATTGATGCTCTCCACTCCGTTGACGGTTTGCCTGGTCGTCATGGGCCGGCATGTCCCGCGCCTCTCGTTTCTCAGCACCCTGCTCAGCGATGAGGAAGCGCTCACTCCGGCGCAGGAATGTTATCACCGGCTTCTCATTGATGGCCTCGATGAAGCGAGCGCCCTGGCCGAGACCTTCGTGAAAGAGAATTCGCTCACCGCGCTCTACGATGCCGTCCTCATCCCGGTGGTGAGCGCCGCCGAGATGGATCATCGACGCGAAGCGCTCGATGCAGAACAGCGCACCGCGGTCGATCAAGGCGTGCGCGATATCGTGGAAGACTTCGGCGATCGGCCGCTCCCGGCATCGAAAAAAGATGCCGACCAACTCGTGGCCGAGCTCATTCCGAAGATCTCCCTGCCCGCGATGGATTCCCGGATTTACTGCCTGCCGGCACGGGCGGAACGGGACGAGATCGCCGGGCAAATGCTCGCCCAACTCCTCGCCAGCACCGGCGCCCAGGTCCAGAACGCCTCCGCCCGGCTGACCGCGGGCGAATTGATCGAGCTCGCGGCCCAAGCCGAGATCGACGCCGTCTGCATCTCGGTCGTGGCGCCTTCCACCGTCATTCACGCGCGCTACCTCGCGACCAAGCTGCGCGCTCGCCTAACGAAAATCAAAATTGTCGTCGGCCTCTGGGGCGCGACCGAAAACCTGACCGAAGCCGCCCAGCGCCTGCGCGATTCCGGCGCCGACGAAGTGGTCACGACCCTGGCCGACGCCGTCGTGCAAATCGCCAAGCTCGTCCCGCGCTTGAGCGACGAGATGATGCCGGCGCCGATCCCGGCCGATGAGGAGCAACGCCTGCGTGCGCTCGGGGAATTGAAACTCCTCGACACCGCGCCCGACCCGCTCTTCGACCGCATCACGGCCAAGCTGGCGCGGATTTTCGACGTGCAGATCGTCCTCGTCTCGCTGGTCGATCGCGACCGCCAATTTTTCAAGAGCCAAAGCGGCCTGCCCGCGGACCTGGCCGCGACCCGCGAGTCGCCGCGTGCCGTCTCGATCTGCGGCCACGTCGTGGCGGAGAACGAACTCATCGTGGTCGAGGACCTGGCGCGCGACCGGCGTTTTGCCAATAACCCGCTCCTGCGCGAGCGCGGGCTGCGCTTTTATGCCGGCGCGCCGCTGCGCGCGCCTAACGGCCAACCAATCGGCACTCTCTGCCTGCTCGACCCGAAGCCGCGGCAGTTTTCCGCGCGGGAGATCAGCCTGCTGGAGGAATACGCCGCCGATATCACGGAAGAAATCGAGCGCCAGAATTCCTCCGCTCCCGCCAGCGTGCCGGCGTCAACCTAAGCGGCGCAGGATTTGCCCGGCAGCCGACGATGCCGCCGCGCGAGAAAGGAATTGTTCGCCGACTTCCGGCAACTCCTTTAACTTTGCCGCACTGCCGAAATGGAAACGCTGGAAGAGATCAAGGCGCGCGCGGAAGCGGCGGTCGCCGGAGCGAGAATCGAG